>NZ_CP115842.1:1766250-2107500 GCF_013318015.2 Agrobacterium tumefaciens
AAGGCGTGGCCTTCGCCAAAACGGGCGTTGAGTTCGGCAGCCAGATGATCTGCGCGGCTGAAATCGCGGTCGCAGATATCGAGATGGGTAATGCCGAGTTTCAGCGCCGCATGGGCCACCGCAACGCCTGCACCACCAGCACCGACCAGCAGCGCCCGGTCGCGTTTCGCATCCGGCAGGCCGCGCATGAAGCTTTCGTAAAATCCGTACCAGTCCGTATTGTGCCCAATGCGACGTCCGTCCTTGAAGACGACGGTGTTGACCGCGCCGAGCATGCGGGCATCATCAGACAATTCATGCAGGTGCGGAAGTACCGCCTGCTTGAATGGATGGGTAATGTTGGTGCCAGCAAAGCCGCGCGATTCCAGCTCATTGAGCAGATCGGGAAGCGCGCTTTCCGGCAGCTTGCGCGCCACGACATCGACAAGCTCATAGGAATAATCGAGGCCGTGGGCAGCCCCTTCGCGCATGTGCAGCGCGGGAGATTTGGAAAGCTGGATGTCGGCGCCAATCAGGCCGACCTTGAAGGATTTGGTGTCTGTCATGTTCAGGTCATCGCTCATCGAACGTGGTGGGAGAGGCGGGGGTCATCCCCGCCTGCCTGTCGGCTCCGGGTGAGCCTCAGTGATGGGCGAGAATTTCGCCGAGGAATGTGCGGGTACGCTGGTGCTTGGGATCGCGGAAGAACTCGTCCGGCGGGCCTTCCTCGATGATTTCGCCTTCCGACATGAAGACCACACGGTCGGCAACCTGCCGGGCAAAGCCCATTTCATGGGTCACGCAGATCATCGTCATGCCGTCGCGGGCAAGACCGATCATCGTGTCGAGCACTTCCTTGACCATTTCCGGATCAAGCGCCGAAGTCGGCTCATCGAACAGCATGGCTTTTGGCTCCATGCAGAGCGCGCGGGCAATCGCTGCGCGTTGCTGCTGGCCGCCGGAAAGCTGCGCCGGATATTTATCGGCCTGATTGAGAATGCGCACGCGCTCCAGATATTTGCGCGCGGTCGCTTCCGCATCGGCTTTCGACAGGCCCTTCACCCGCATGGGCGCCAGGGTGCAGTTTTCCATGATGGTCTTGTGCGGGAAGAGATTGAAGCTCTGGAACACCATGCCCACTTCACGGCGAACCGCATCGATGGCGCGGGTCGAATCCGAAAGCGTGGTTCCCTCGACCGTGATCTTGCCCTCCTGGATTTCTTCCAGATGGTTGATGCAGCGGATAAGGGTGGATTTTCCTGAACCCGACGGGCCGCAAAGAACGATTTTTTCGCCTTTGCGAACCGTCATGTTGACGCCTTTCAGCGCATGGAAGGCTCCATACCACTTTCCAACCCCTTCAAGGGCGATCAGCGGAGCCTGTGCGGCGGAGGATTGCGACATGGAACTTTCCTTCATGCTGGGAAGCAGCGTTAGTTAACGGTGTAGGGAATGTCAGGAAGCGAGGCCGGGAAGTCCGGAACCGGGCGCTTCATCCATTTGGCATAGACTTTTGCGAGCTCGCCATTGGCCTTGGCTTTGTCGAGCCAAGCGTTGAGTGCCTCGTTCCAGTCCTTTTCACCGGGGCGTGTGGCGGCGCTGTTGTAGAGGGTCACGAGGTCGAACTTTACCTCGTAATCCTTGCCGCCAGCGGCTGCGAGACGGTCACCATAAAACTGGTTGCCGCCGATTGCCTCGATCTGGCCCGACAGGATCGCCTGAATGGTGGCGGCGTCATCGTCGAAACGCAGAATTTTTGCCTTGGTACCGGCACCTGCGGTCAAAGCCGTGTCCATCGGACTGGATTTCGGCGCGCCGACGGTCATTCCCGTGAGATCGTCGAAGTTGGCGATCTTCTTGTCCTTGGTGGCATAGACCGACATGACGTTATGCGCGTAAGGCTGCGCATATTGTACGTTTTTCGCGCGTTCCGGCGTCATCCCCATCGACGCGAACAGGGCATCGACCTTTCCGGTGCGAAGCGACGGGATGCGGTTGGCGACTGCAAGCGGTACGAACTCCACTTTCAGTCCAAGATAGTCCGCAAACCCGCGGGCCAAATCCGCATCATAACCTTCCTGAACACCAGAGGAATTTATGAAGCCCCAGGGCGCGTTGTCGCCCTGAATGCCGATGATGATCTTGCCGCTGGACTTTGCTTCTTCAAGTGTTCTGGCTTCTGCGCCTGCGGGTGTGAGGATTGGCAGCAAAGCTGCTGCCAATCCGACGGCGATGGCTGTTCGCCAACGCGTCTGTCTGTTAAAGATTCCCATTGGTTACTCCTCCCAATCCAGCCTCTTCCGGTCTTCACTTCACTGTGAAAGGAATATCCGGCAGGCTTTCCGGGAAAGCGGGAACTTCGCGCTTCATCCACTTGTCGTAGATCTTGGCAAGCTGACCATCCGACTTGATCTTGTCGAGGAAGGCGTTGACGGTCTCGTTCCAGTCCTTTTCACCCGGACGGGTGCCGGCGCCGTTGTAAAGCGTCGTCAGGTCGAACTTCGGCTCGTATTTGCCGTTGGCAGCCTGATTGAGGCGGTCGCCATAAAACTGGTTGCCACCGACAACCTCGACCTGGCCGGAAATCAGCGCCTGAATGTTGGCGGCATCATCGTCAAAGCGCAGGATCTTGGCCTTGGAGCCTGCACCTGCCGTGATCGCCGTGTCCATGGCGCTGGACTTCGGAACGCCGACGGAGACGCCGGTCAGATCGTCATAGTTGCCGATCTTCTTGTCCTTGGGGCCGTAGACGGAAAGCACGTTACCGGCATAGGGCTTGGAATACTGGATGGTCTTGGCGCGCTCGGCGGTCATTCCCATGGTTGCGAACAGCAGGTCGACCTTGCCCGTCAGAAGGGCCGGAATGCGGTTTGCCACGGCAAGCGGTACGAATTCGACCTTGACGCCGAGATATTCGGCAAACGCCTTGCCGATATCGGCATCGAGGCCGTCCTGAACGCCGCTCGAATTGACGAAGCCCCATGGCGAATTGTCGCCCTGAATGCCGATTACGACCTTGCCCTTGGCCTTGGCCTCATCCACCGTGCCGGCGAAGGCGTCGACCGGTGCGATAAAGGGCAGGGCGACCGTTGCTGCGGCGAGCGCGAGCAGGGTGCGACGTGAGAATTTACCGTTGGATTTCATCTTTTGCTCCTCCTTACAAAGCTTGATGACATGTTGATGGGTATTAGCGGGAAGCGGCTTGCATCCGCTTTTCTACACTGGCGCCCCACAGGGAAAGCGGCCAGCAGATCAGGAAATACATGATGCCGACGATGGCAAAGACCGTCAGCGGACGGAACGTCTGGTTGGAGACGATCTGGCCGGCGCGGGACAGTTCGACGAAGCCGACAATGGCGGCAAGCGACGTGCCCTTGATGAGCTGCACCAGAAAACCGATGGTGGCGGGCAGCGAAATCTTGAAGGCCTGCGGCAGAACCACGTCCTTCATTCGCGACACGTAGTGCAGGCCAAGCGCGTTGGCGGCTTCGGTCTGACCCTTCGGCACAGCCTGGATGCCACCGCGCCAGATTTCACCCAGAAAGGCGCTGGCATGCAGGGTGAATGCGATGGCGACCGCAATCCAGGCATCCACATTCAGGCCCGCAAGCGCCACGCCGTAATAAACGACGAAAAGCTGCATCAGGAGCGGGGTGCCCTGGAAAATCGCGATGAAGCCGGTGCTGGCGCGCTGGATCGCCGGGGTTTCGGCAACGCGGCCAAGCGCGACGCAAAGGCCGAAAATGCCGCCGCCGATGAAGCCGATCAGTGTCAGCGCAAGGGTCCATTTCAGGCCCTGCAGCAGGAAGAACAATTCGTTGGAACCGATGGATGCCATTGTCTTTTCCTCACTTGACCGGATAGCTGAACGATGTGCGGGAGATAAGGGAAAATACCCCCATCATCAGCGAGGAAATGACCAGATAAAGCAGCGTGATCGAGAAATAGACCTCAAAGGAGCGGAAGGTGTCCGCTTCGATCTGCTGGGCCACCGAGGTCAGCTCGTAAGCCGCAATCGAGGTACAGACCGAAGTGGTCAGCGTCAGCATGATGAACTGGCTGGTGAGTGACGGATAGACTGCGCGAAGCGCCGGTTTCAGAATGATGTGCCGGAAGATCTGCGCCCGGTGCAGGCCAAGCGCCAATCCCGCCTCAACCTGGCCCTTGGGAATGGAATCGACGCCGCCGCGAATGATTTCAATGGCATAGGCGCCGCCGTTCAACGCAAGCGCAATGATGGCCGTGACCGTGGGGTTAAGCTTGATGCCGATTTGCGGCAGGGCGAAGAAGATGAAGAATATCTGCACCAGAAACGGCGTGTTGCGAATGGCTTCCACGAACCCGATGACCAGACCGCGCAGCAGCTTGAAGCGCGAGCGGCGGGCCACGACGCCGAGAACCCCGATGACGGTGGCAAGCGACATGCCGGCGATTGCAAGGCCGATCGTTGCAAGACAGGCCAGAAGCAGCTCGGGCAGACGGTCTATGACCGCCGAAAAATCGAGACTGTAAGACATATTTCCTCCCAACCCGTTCGGGTCCGAACAGACGTTTCGCCTTGTTCGCATCGCTTTGGAAAGCCTGTGGCTCCAAAGCCCTCCGTTTGTTTTTACCGTGCCGGGGAAGCTCCACACTTCTGTGCCAGCATAGCGTTAACCTGAATGTTTGTACCAGTTAGTTCAATTTTGTGTCAAGCGCCAACTCCGGTTAGAAACAGCTTAAAGATCACTTTTTCTTCATTCATCTTGTTCAAGAAAGTCGTTTTTTATCAACGACTAATGTGACTAATGGCAAGCGTTTTCATCGCACGCCCGCGCCATTCCCATCTCGCTGGCAAAAGCGCCCGAAGGCCGCTCAGTCCTCGCGAAAATCTGTCATTCCTTCTTTATTCTTCGCTTGCTCCCAGCCGGTCGATCTGCCCCGCGAGGCGCTCGGCGATCAGGAGTGAGGACCCCGTTGCCGTCACCATTTGCGGCAGCGACAGCCATTCGAGCATCCAGCCCGCGCCCGAACGTTCCTGTTCGTGAACGAGAGACTGGTGCAATGCCGAAATCTGCACGGCGTTGAAGCGTGCCAGCGTCACCAGCGTTTCCGCATTGACCGGGTTCTGCTTGTGCGGCATCGCCGAGGAACCACCCCCGCCGCTCATGCGAATTTCGGCGCCGACTTCGGCCAGAAGCGCGATATCCTGCCCGAACTTGCCAAGCGTGCCGGTGACGAGCGACAGCAGATTGGCAAGCTCGGCGATACCGTCGCGCTGGCTGTGCCACTGCGGCCTGTCAGAAAGGCCGAGGCGCTTTGCGAGATCGGCGCGGACAGTGCCGGCATTGTCGCCGAGCTTTTCCAGCGTGCCGGCCGCGCCGCCGAACTGGACGGCAAAACCGTGCTGCAAAAACGTGTCGATCCGAACCAGATGCCGTTCCAGCGGATCGATCCAGCTTGCCACCCTGTCGCCGACCGTGATGGCGATGGCGGCCTGCATGCGGGTATATCCCGTCAGCGGGTTGCTGCCATCGCGGGCCGCAATATCACCCAGCGTATCGATGAGGCGGCCGAGCCGTGCCGCGATGATTTCCGCTGCCGCCTTCAGCCGGAGCATCAGGCTGGTATCGATGACATCCTGGCTGGTGGCGCCGAAATGCAGCTTTTCCGCCGCAGTACCGGCAACCGCCGCCCGCATCTGCCGGACAAGTTCCGGCACCACAACGCCGTCCTTGGCGACGCCATGCCGAAGCGCGGTGGTATCGGCGGCAAAATCGGAAAGGCGGGAGACGATCGCATCCGCCGCATCCGCTTCAATGACGCCCGCCCCGGCTTGCGCCTGCGCCAGCGCCGTCTCGAAACGGATCATGGCATCGATATCCGCTCTGGCCGAAAACAGCTCAACGATTTCGCTGTCGCCAAAAAGGCCGGAGAGAAACGGATGTTCGAAGGGGGAAAGGCTCATCTCAGGTTACGGCTCCGCTCAGATATCAAAAAACACGGTTTCGCCCTCGCCCTGAAGGCGGATATCGAAACGATAGATGTTTCCTTCCTCCTTTTTGGCGACAAGGGTGGCGATGCGGCTTTTCTGCTCGACGCGGGCAAGGACCGGATCGGCGGCATTGGCCTCCTGCTCCTCGGGAAAATACATGCGGGTTTGCAGGCCGATATTGATACCGCGCGCCACGATCCAGAAAGTGATGTGCGGCGCCATCCACCGGCCGTCGCGGAAGGGCACCTTGCCGGGCTTGATGGTGTCGAATATGAATTCGCCGGTATCCATGTCGCCGGGCGAGCGGCCCCAGCCGGTGAAATTCGGATCCGCCTTGCCGCGTGTTTCGCTGGGGCTGTTGTAATAACCGTCCGTATCCGCCTGCCAGATTTCGATCAGGGCGTCTTTCAGCGGCATGCCAGCGCCGTCGTAGACCGTGCCACGCACGCTTATGCGTTCGCCGCGAGCCTTGTCGTTATAGAGCGCGCCGGAGCCCAGGTCCTTTTCGAACACGCCCTCGATGCCAACGAAATTGGGGGTGCAGCCGATATGGACATATGGACCTGCCGTCTGCGACGCTGATTCCTTGAGATAACCGAGCGGCTGGACCATGATCAGTTGCCTTCCTTGCGATTTTCGAAAAACGTGGAGCGGCGGCCGCGAAGCACGATGTCGAACTTGTATGCCAGCATGTCCATGGGAATGTTTGAATTCATATCCAGCGGCGCGATCAGCCGCTTGATCGCATCCTCGTCCGGGATGGTTTTGACGATCGGACATTTCCAGATCAGCGGATCGCCTTCGAAATACATCTGGGTTATCAGCCGCTGGGCAAAACCGTGGCCGAAGACCGAGAAGTGGATATGGGCAGGCCGCCAGTCGTTGACGCCGTTCGGCCAGGGGTAAGCGCCAGGCTGGATGGTCTTGAACCAGTAATAACCGTTCTCATCCGTGATCGTGCGGCCGACGCCGCCAAAATTCGGATCGATGGCGGCGAGATAGGTTTCCTTCTTGTGGCGATACCGCCCGCCGGCATTGGCCTGCCAGAATTCCACGAGCGCACCGTCCACGCCGCGGCCGCGCTCGTCCAGCACCCGGCCGTGGACCAGAATACGCGGGCCAATCGGCATTTCGCCAGGGCGGGCATAATTGAGGATCAGGTCGTTATCCAGCTCGTTCAGCAGGCTGTGGCCGAAAACCGGCCCGGTGATCTCGCTTTTGGTGCCTTCCAGCGAAATCAGGGCGCGCTGCGGAGAACGCAGGACAGAGGTCTTGTACCAGGGAGCATAGGCTAGCGGATGAATGTCGCGGTCGCGTGCGAAGAACGGCCCGGTTTCGGGCTTTGTATTACTCATTTCGTCTCCTCCTCGTCGCGGGAAGTATCGGCTTTCATGCCGGCCAGAGCAAGCTTGGCGGTCTTGAAAGCGTGGTTGGCGGCGGGAACGCCGGCATAGATTGCGACATGCAGCAGCGCTTCGCGAATATCCGCTTCGGTGGCGCCGGTATTGGCGGTGGCGCGCACATGCATGGCAAGTTCCTCGTCCTGACCGAGTGCGGCAAGCAAGGCGATGGTGACAATCGAGCGCTCGCGCTTCGTCCAGTGGTTACCGGACCACACCGTGCCCCAGGCCGCTTCGGTGATGAGCTGCTGAAACGGCTGATCGAACCCCGTCGTCACCGTCTGCGCGCGGTCAACATGCGCGTCACCGAGCACGGCGCGGCGCGTTTTCATGCCCTGCTCAAATCTCTCGTTCTTGTCGATATTGTCCGCCATCTGTCAGTGCTCCGGCAAGGTCTTCAGAAAATCACCGACCGCCTGCGCATAGGCGAGCGGTTGTTCAAGGCAAGGAATGTGGCCGCAGCGTGCAATGGTGGCGAGACGGCTTGCGGGAATGAGGTCCGCCAGCGATTGCACCAGTGCTGGCGGTGTCGACCCGTCTTCATCGCCCGCCACGCAGAGCGTCGGAACAGCGATGCGGCCCGCTTCGTGAGTGAAATCGGCATCGCGTATGGCGGCGCAGGTGCCGCTGTAACCGGCATCCGGCTGTTGGGAAAGCATGTTGCGTGCACCCGCATAAACCACGTTGTCCGGCTGGCGAAAGGCTGGTGTGAACCAGCGCTCCATCACCGGATCGATCAGCGAGGCAAGGCCGTCAGCGGCGATCTTGTCGATGCGCGCGTTCCACATCTCGGCGGTGCCGATCCTGTGGGCGGTATTGCTGAGCACAAGGGCACGCACGAGATCGGGACGCCGCGCATAAAGTCCCTGTGCAACCAGTCCACCGACCGACAGACCCCAGATGACCGCATTGTTGACGGAAAGATGATCGAGGATGGCAATCAGGTCGTCCGCGTGATCGTCTATCGAATAGGCAGGGCGGCCGATATCGGACAGGCCATGGCCACGTTTGTCGTGCAGGACGAAAGCATATTTGTCGCCAAGTTCCGCAATCACCGCATGCCAGATACGGAAATCGGTGCCAAGCGAATTGATAAAGGCGATGACCGGCTTGCCGCTTTCCAGTTCGTGCGCACGATAATGGATCGCGTTTTCGCCACAGCGCAGAAAATGCATGATGTACGTCCTCCTGTTGACGATATTGCAAGCACGTTCCGGTTAAGTAAAATGACATTATCGGTGAAAAATATAACCAATGGATTATATGTTCGATGGTCGAGCAGCGTATAAAGTTCCGGCATCTTCAGACCTTCGTGGAGGTGGCGCGCCAGAAAAGCGTCATTCGTGCGGCGGAAATCCTGCATGTCAGCCAGCCGGCGGTAACGAAAACCATCCGCGAACTCGAGGAGATTCTGGGCGTCTCGCTGTTCGACCGCGAGGGGCGCGGCATCCGCATCAGCCGCTATGGCGAGGTGTTCCTGCGCCATGCCGGGGCGACGATGACGGCACTTCGCCATGCGGTCGATTCCGTCTCGCAGGAGGCGGCGCGTGCCGGCCCGCCGGTTCGCGTCGGTGCCTTGCCGACCGTATCGGTGAGGATCATGCCGAAAGCCATGGCGGGATTTCTTTCGGAAAAAACCGGCAGCCCGGTCAAGATCGTCACCGGTGACAATGCCGTTCTTCTGGAGCAATTGCGCGTCGGCGATCTGGATCTCGTCGTCGGGCGCCTGGCTGCGCCGGAAAAGATGGCGGGCTTTTCCTTCGAGCATCTCTATTCCGAAAAGGTGCGGTTCGTCGTGCGCGCCGGCCATCCGCTGCTGTCGCCGGGCATTTCGGTTTTCGATCACCTGCACGAGTTCCCGGTATTGATCCCCACCCGCCAGTCGGTAATCGGTCCCATCGTCGAGCAGTTCCTGATCGCCAATGGGGTGCCGGCCTTGCCGATCCGCATCGAAACGGTATCGGATGCGTTTGGTCGCGCGTTCCTGCGCACCAGTGATGCCGTCTGGATCATTTCGGAAGGCGTGGTCGCAGGCGATGTGGCGGATGGAACTCTGGCGATCCTGCCGGTCGATACCGGCGATACCAGCGGTCCGGTCGGCTTGACGGTGCGGGCCGATACGCAGCCCTCACTGCCGCTGTCGCTACTGATACAGGCCATTCGCGAAGCTGCGCGCGAACTGCTCGACCCGAAGCCCGAAACTGTTTCCTAATAGGGAAGCCCGACATAGTTTTCCGCAAGCGCCGTGGAGGCCGCGCGGGAATTCACGAGGTAATCCAGCTCCGCTTCCTGGATGCGCTGGCCAAATTCGCCGGTATCGGGAAAGCGGTGCATCATTGTCGTCATCCACCAGGAAAAGCGCACGGCCTTCCAGACGCGAGATAGCGCTTTCTGCGAATAGGAATCGATGCCCGCTTCCGACCCTTCACGATAAAATTCGATGAGCGCCTCGCTGAGATAATGCACGTCGCTGGCAGCAAGGTTGAGGCCCTTGGCGCCGGTCGGCGGCACGATGTGGGCGGCGTCGCCCGCCAGAAACAACCGCCCGAAGCGCATCGGTTCGCACACGAAGGACCGAAGCGGTGCAATGGATTTTTCAAACGACGGTCCGGTCACCAGGGCATCGGCGTGGTTTTCCGGCAGGCGGCGGCGGATTTCATCCCAGAAGCGCTCATCGCTCCAGTCCTCCGTCCGGTCTTCCAGCGAACATTGCAGGTAATAGCGGCTGCGCGTGTGCGAGCGCATCGAACAGAGCGCAAAACCACTGGGATGGTTGGCATAGATGAGTTCGTGGCTGACGGGTGGCACTTCGGCCAGAATACCGAGCCAGCCGAAGGGGTATATTTTTTCGAATTCCTTGATCGAGCGCTCAGGCACGGATTTGCGGCTGATGCCGTGAAACCCATCGCATCCGGCAATAAAATCACAATCGATCCGGTGGCTTACGCCGTCTTTCTCATAGGTGACATAGGGGCTGGTACCATCGAAATCATGCGGCTCCACATTCGAGGCTTCATAGATTGTGGTGAGCCCCGCTTTTTCGCGGGCATACATCAGGTCGTGCGTCACCTCCGTCTGACCGTAGACCATTACACGTTTGCCGCCGGTCAGATCGAAGAGGTCGATACGGTGATCGCGCCCGTCAAAGGTCAGCGAGAAACCGTCATGCGGCAGACCTTCCTTGTGCAGGCGTTTGTCGGCGCCAACCTTTTCCAGAAGGTGCACTGTGCCTTCTTCCAGCACCCCGGCGCGGACCCGACCGAGGATGTAGTCCTTGCCGGCCCGGTCGAGAATGACGGTATCGATGCCTTCATTGGCAAGCAGCTGACCAAGCAGCAGACCCGAAGGGCCGGAGCCGATGATGGCGACCTTGGTGCGCATTATTTTCCTCCCGGAATTGTCTCCTGTCAGGAAATTGACCAAAGCGCGCGACAAGCTCAATGGACTTTCTGATCCGTAAATTGCACAATTCGACCATGATGCGGGGAGCTGGGGGTGACATGCGGGTTGCGGCGAATGAAGGCCTATATGGCGAGGAGACAGCGCAAGGAACCGCTTTCCGCTTTCATTGCGAGACGCTTTTTTCCAGAAGCAGCCTGCATCGCTTTGAAATCGGCCTGCACCGGCATGCCGCGTTCCTGCAAATCTTGTACATTTGGGGCGGCGAGGGCGATGCATTGCTGGATGGCCGCACCGAGGCTATCCTCCCACCGGTCGCCATTGTCGTGCCGCCGGGTTTCGAACACGGCTTTCGTTTTTCGCGCGATATTGGCGGGGTGATCGTCACCGTGCTGCCCGGCGCGCTTGCCGCATCCGTACAGGCGCTGCTGCTGCGGAATTTCCAGCAGCCCGTGTTGTTGCCGTTGCAGGATTTCTCCGAGGGCGAGCGATTGCGCAGGGATTTCGAACATATCTCCGCGGAGTATGAAAGCCACGAGATAGGCCGGGAGGCCATGATCGAAGGTCAGCTTGCCTCCGTGGCTGCACTTCTTGCACGAGCGGCGCGGCCTCTACTGGAGAGAACCGGGGAAGGTCCTGCGGAACAGCGCTTCGAACTCCTGCTGTCACTGATCGCCCGACATATTCGCGAGCCGCGCAAGGCGGCGTTTTATGCGCAGAAGCTCGGCCTTTCCGAGACCCATCTCAACCGTCTCGTCCGTTCCGTTTCCGGGCTCAGCCTGCAACGGCTTGTCGCCAGGCGACAGATCGAGATCGCCCAGCAGGAACTGATCTTCACCGTATCGACCGTGCAGATGATTGCGGAAGATCTCGGTTTTGCCGACCCGGCCTATTTCAACCGCTTCTTCAAGCGGGAAACAGGCATGACACCGCGGGCATGGCGATTGGCTGAACGGCGGAAAATGGGAGATGACGGCGCGGCTTCGGCCTGACCTCAGGCAAGCATTCTTCCCAGTTCACGCTGAACGGAAAGCAGTGCCGGCAGATAACGCTCCACCAGATCGTCCATCGACGCTACCGAGGCGGCAAGCCCGACATTGAGTGCTGCGACCGTCTGCCCGCGCACGGTTTTCACCGGCACGGCAATGGAGCGAAGGCCGATCTCCACCTCCTGATCGATCAGGGCATAACCACGATTGCGGGTCGCCTCGAGTTCGTCGAGCAGGGCGTCGATACCGGTCATCGTCTTCTCCGTCCGTGCCACCAGCCGCGAGTGTTCCAGGATCTCGCGCTGCCGTTCCGGTGTAAGGGCTGAGAGGAGAACGCGGCCCATGGACGTGCAATAGGCGGGCAGGCGCGAGCCGGGCATGAGGGCGATGGACATGACCCGCTGCTGGGCGGCGCGCGCCACGTAGACGATTTCGGTATCGTCCAGAATGGAGACTGATGTGCTGTGGCCGATCTCTTCCGAAAGACGGTCGAGAAGGGGCTGGACGATGCGCGGCAGCGGCATGGTGGCAAGACAGCCGGTTCCAAGCCGCAGAACCTTGGGCGTCACAGTGAAGAACTTGCCGTCATAGGCGGCGTAACCCATTTCCGACAGTGTCAGCAGACAGCGCCGCGTGGTGGCGCGGTCAAGGCCTGCGATGTCAGCGGCATCTGATATGGACAGGCGTGGACGCTCGGCACTGAACGCCTCGATCACCTTCAGCCCCTTGGCGAGACCGCCCATCATATCTCTTTCATTGACGGCCATGTCACGCTCCATTTGTGCGATATACGAACAAAAATCATATAACGCACAAAATTGTTGCCGTCGAGGCGGATTCGGATTTAGCTCTGCGCCAAGCAGCCTTGCGAGTTCCCATTGCTGGGCTGGATGGAGGATTGATATGGACAAGACAATCAAAAGCGCGGCTGATGCCATTTCCGGTATTGGCAACGGCGCGACGGTGATGATCGGCGGTTTTGGTGGCTCCGGCGCGCCCATCGAGCTGATCCACGCCCTGATCGACAAGGGACCGAAAAACCTGACGGTCATCAACAACAACGCCGGCAATGGCCGTATCGGCATTGCCGCAATGATCGATGCGGGCATGGTCAAGAAGATGATCTGCTCGTTTCCGCGCTCTTCCGATCCGCGCGCTTTCACCGACAGATATCTGGCCGGCGAAATCGAGCTGGAACTTGTGCCGCAGGGCACGCTTGCCGAGCGTATCCGTGCCGGTGGCGCCGGCATTCCGGCATTCTACACCCCGACTGCCTTTGGCACGGAGCTTGCCAATGGCAAGCCGATCGCCGAATTCGACGGCCGGTCGTATGTTCAGGAACGCTGGCTGAAGGCGGATTTCGCCATCGTCAAGGCTGAGCTTGGCGATACCTACGGCAATCTCACCTACAACAAGGCGGGGCGCAATTTTAACCCGCTGATGTGCATGGCGGCAGCCACCACCATCGCCCAGGTCTCGAAGATCGTCGCTGCCGGCGAGATCGACCCCGAGCATGTCGTCACGCCAGGCATTTTCGTCAACGGCGTCGTGGAAATCGCCAATCCGCAACAGGAAGAAATTCTCATTCGCGCGGGAGTAGCCTACGCATGACCCAGCCAATCAACACTCGCGACGATATCAAGCTTTCCAACGCCCAGATCGCCTGGCGCGCGGCGCAGGACATCGAGGATGGCGCTTACGTCAATCTCGGTATCGGTTTTCCCGAAATGGTCGCCCGTTACCAGCCGCCCGGCCGTCAGGCTATCTTCCACACCGAAAACGGCATCCTGAATTTCGGCGAAGCGCCGCCGGAAGGTGAAGAGGACTGGAACCTCATCAATGCTGGCAAGAAGGCCGTGACGCTGAAGCCGGGTGCCTCCTTCTTCCACCATGCCGACAGCTTCGCCATGGTGCGCGGCGGGCATCTGGATGTGGCGATCCTCGGCGCCTATCAAGTGGCGCAGAATGGTGATCTCGCCAATTGGCGCGTTGGCTCCAAGGGCGTGCCCGCCGTTGGCGGCGCCATGGATCTGGTGCATGGCGCCAAGCAGGTTTTCGTCATCACCGAACATGTGACGAAGAACGGCGAGCCGAAGCTTGTCGAAAAATGCGCCTTTCCGCTGACCGGCGTCGGCTGCATCACCCGCATCTACACCAGCCATGCGGTGATTGACGTCGTGGATGGCCGTTTCGTTTTGCGCGAACAGCTGGCGGCGATGAGCTTCGATGAATTGCAGGCCATGACCGGCGCGCCTCTCCATGTCGATGGCGAAGTCGCCGATCTTGTCGCCCCGGAACTTTGAGGAACAACCGATGACCGATGCATTCATCTGCGACTATATCCGCACACCGATCGGCCGTTTCGGCGGTGCATTGTCTTCAGTGCGGGCTGACGATCTCGGTGCTGTGCCCTTGCGGGCGCTTGTCGAGCGTAACCCGTCCGTGGATTGGGAAGCCGTTGAGGACGTGATCTTTGGCTGCGCTAACCAGGCGGGCGAAGATAACCGCAATGTTGCCCGCATGTCGCTGCTGCTGGCCGGCCTGCCGGTTTCGGTGACCGGAACCACGATCAACCGGTTGTGCGGTTCGGGCATGGACGCTGTCATCGCCGCTGCCCGTGCCGTCAAATCCGGCGAGGCGGAATTGATGATCGCAGGCGGCGTGGAAAGCATGAGCCGCGCGCCCTTCGTGCTGCCCAAGGCCGAAAGCGCCTTTTCACGCAACGCCGAAATCTACGACACGACCATCGGCTGGCGTTTCGTCAACCCGCTGATGAAGGCGCAATATGGCGTCGATTCCATGCCGGAGACCGGTGATAACGTCGCCGTCGATTATCAGGTCTCCCGCGAAGATCAGGACGCCTTTGCCGTTCGCAGCCAGCAAAAGGCAGCCAACGCGCTGGCCAATGGCCGCCTAGATAAGGAAATCGTCTCGGTCACGATCCCGCAGCGCAAGGGCGATCCGCTGGTGGTGTCTAAAGACGAACATCCGCGCGCGACGAGCCTTGAAGCTCTTGCAAAGCTGAAGCCTGTCAACAAGCGCGACGGCGCGACAGTGACGGCGGGCAATGCATCCGGCGTCAATGACGGTGCGGCGGCCCTCATCATCGCTTCGGCTGAAGCCGCAAAGAAATACGGCCTGACGCCGATTGCCCGCATTCTCGGCGGAGCAACTGCCGGCGTTCCGCCGCGCGTCATGGGCATCGGCCCTGCGCCTGCCTCAGCCAAGCTTCTGGCGCGTCTCGGCCTGAAACAGGAAGAGCTTGACGTGATCGAGCTGAACGAAGCCTTCGCTAGCCAGGGTCTCGCAACGCTTCGCCAGCTCGGCATTGCCGATGACGATGCGCGGGTGAATGCAAATGGCGGCGCGATTGCGCTTGGGCATCCGCTTGGGATGTCCGGTGCGCGCATTGCCGGCACCGCAGCACTCGAGCTTTCTCTGACCGGCAAGCGTTATGCGCTTTCGACCATGTGCATCGGCGTCGGGCAGGGCATTGCCGTGGCGCTCGATCGGGTCTGACGGGACCGCGGCATTCGGTTCTGTTGAACGGTCCGGATGCCGCTGCCGCCGTGTCTTCACCTATGTCGGCAGGTGCTCAGGAACTCCACGCATGATTTTCTCGCGGTGGTGCATTCCAACTCCCCTCATTCCTGTGCTTGTCACAGGAATCCAGCCGACGCGCGTCTGCGCGGCGGAGGGAGCCTTTTCGGCCCAAGGATTTGGGCTGGCTGGATCTCTGTGACAAGCACTAAGATGAGGGACGTGGAAAA
The DNA here is from genome assembly GCF_013318015.2 of Agrobacterium tumefaciens. Lineage (NCBI taxonomy): Bacteria > Pseudomonadati > Pseudomonadota > Alphaproteobacteria > Hyphomicrobiales > Rhizobiaceae > Agrobacterium > Agrobacterium tumefaciens. The sequence goes on from NZ_CP115842.1 coordinate 1,781,762, forward strand.
GCAGGCCTCGCACCAGACACCCCAGCCATCAATATTTATGCCGCGTGCTATGGCACCCCTCGCCGAAATCTCGGTTTGCGTTGGATTCTATCATGATCCGTGACATGTTTTGCGGGGTATGACAGGATTCTTTCCGTGTAAGGGGTGTCTTCATGAAGCGTCCGACAATCACAGATGTTGCAAACGCCGCCGGCGTCAGCGTTGCGACTGTCGACAGGGTATTGAATGGTCGCCTGCCGGTGCGGGAGGAAACCTCGCGGCGGGTGTTCGAGGCGGCGGAAAAGATCGGTTTCCATGCCACCAACATCATCCGCCAGCGCATGCTGGCCGATCTGCCGTCCTATAATCTCGGAATCATTCTGCGGAAAGAACGGCACTCCTTTTACCAGGCATTTGCCGATGAGCTGGAGCTTGCGGCGCGTAACGTGAGGGATCGCCATCTGAACCTGCGCATCGAATTTGCGCAATCGGGCGAGCCGAGCGAGCTTGCGGCCCTTCTGACGGCCATGAAAGGTCGGGTGCAGGCCGTTGCGGCCACCGGGCCTGACCATCATGACGTTACGGCGGCCGTTGAGGCGCTGAAGGCGAAGGGTATTCCCACCTTTTCGCTGCTTTCCGATTTCGCGCAGGGTGTGCGGGAGGCCTATCTTGGCGCGAATAACATGAAGGTCGGGCGCACTGCGGCCTGGATGATCTCGCGGCTGGCGCGCAGCAAGGGCAAGGTGCTGCTATTGCTCGGTGGCCACCGTTTTCACGGTCATTCGCTGCGGGAAACCGGCTTTCGCAGCTATATCAGGGAATATGCGCCGGAATTCGAGGTGATGGACGCGCTGATCACGTTGGAAACGCGGCGGCTGACCTACGAGCTTGTCATGGACACCATCGCCAAACACCAAGATCTCGTCGGCATCTATTGCATCGGCGGCGGCATGGAAGGTGTGATCGAGGCCTTGCAGCAGGAGAACCGCCAGGAAACCATCGTCTGCCTCGTCAACGAGTTGACGCCGGAATCCCGTCAGGCGCTGCTTGAGCGGCGTATTACCGGCGTGTTCCAGACACCGCTTCGCGAACTATGCACGGACCTCGTTGCCACGATGGTTCACACCATCGAACACGGCATGGCGGAAACGCCGGGACAGAGATTTGTGCCCGCTCATCTATGGGTTCCTGAGAGCCTTTGATCGTTTGATAGATTCTATCATAAATGCCGCGTCTATTTCTATCAGCCATGATGGTTTTGCCCGCCGAAGACGCGTTGACGCCGGCCCCGGACTAGGATCATGTTGCCGGCATGTGGAGCGGGCAGGAGGCTGATCCACGACAATAACGATGTTTCAAGGTTGCCAAACGCCGCAGATTTCCATCTTCGGCGACGGGTATCCTTTTGCCGGCGATCGGCTGTGGCGCGATGCACTTGCGGCTGTGCAACCGGTTTCTTTTCAAGAGTTTCGGAGGAGGATGACATGAAAAGACATTTTGCGATTGCGGCTCTGGCCACCATGCTGGCGACCACGGCTTCGGCTCAGACCATCGGCGTTTCGATGGCCCTGTTCGACGACAATTTTCTGACCGTGCTGCGTAACGGCATGATCGACTATTCGAAGGGCATGAACGGTGTCTCGCTGCAGATCGAGGACGCCCAGAACGATGTCGGCAAACAATTGAGCCAGGTGCAGAACTTTGTCGCGGCAGGCGTCGACGCCATCATCGTCAATCCCGTCGATACGGATGCGACGGTGGCGCTTTCGCAGGCGGCTGCCGCAGCCGGCATTCCGCTTGTCTACGTCAACCGCCAGCCGGTCAATCTCGACAACCTGCCGGACAAGCAGGCCTTCGTCGCTTCCGATGAAAAACAGTCGGGAACCTTGCAGACGCAGGAAGTCTGCCGGCTTCTGAAGGCTGCCGGCAAGACGGAAGCCAAGGCCGTGGTGATGATGGGCGAGCTCTCCAACCAGGCAGCGCGCATGCGGACTGAGGACATCAAGGAGGTCGTCGCCACTCCGGATTGCAGCTTCATCAAGCTCGTTGAGGAGCAATCAGCCAACTGGTCGCGCACGCAGGGGTCGGACCTGATGACCAACTGGCTCTCGGCTGGCGTTGAGTTCGATGCGGTGATTTCCAACAATGACGAGATGGCGATAGGCGCGATCCAGTCGCTGAAGGCGACCGGCCGGCCGATGGACGGCGTCATCATCGCGGGCATCGACGCGACCCAGGATGCACTTGCCGCGATGGCGGCGGGCGAACTGGATGTCAGTGTTTTCCAGAATGCCGCCGGCCAGGGCAAGGGCGCGGTGGATGCCGCGCTGAAACTCGCCAAGGGCGAGACGATCGACAAGAAGGTCTTCGTGCCCTTCGAACTCGTCACGCCCGCCAACCTCAAGGATTATCAGGCGAAGAACTGACTTCGGCATTCACTGGGAAAGCCAGGAATAAACCAAGGGGCCGCTCATGGACAAGCAGGCCCAAGGCCGCGGTCTCTTCTCCCGGACCGCGGCCTAACCTGTCCGCAACGACCTCAACAGATACCGACGACAAGGAAGCGTAAATGCGCATCGCCATCGACCCGTTCATGCACCGCCATCTCAGCCTCGAAGCCCTTCCCGCCAAAGTTAGGGAGCTCGGCTACGACTGGATCGAGCTCAGCCCGCGCGCCGATTTCCTCGAATGGTTCAAGGCGCCACGCGTGTTTCCCGAAAGAATCCGCTCGTTCAAGAAGGCGCTGGCGGCCGAAAACGTCAAGATTGCCTCGCTGCTGCCGATGTATCGCTGGGCCTCCAATGACGAGACCGAGCGGCAGGCGGCAGTGAAGCACTGGAAACGCGCCATCGAGATCGCCGTCGAACTGGAGGTCGATACGATGAACTCGGAATTCGGACGGGGTCCACACCCCGACAAGGGTTCATGCTATTGCTGCCATACCGGCTCGATGATCGAAGCCTGCGAGGACGCCTGGTGGCGCTCGATGGAAGAGCTTGTGCCGATCTTTGAACGTGAGGGCATCCAGCTCAATGTCGAACCGCATCCGGAAGACTGGTGCGAGACGCTGCAGCCAGCGCTCGACATCATCCGCACCGTCAATTCGAAGAATGTGAAGTTTCTCTATTGCGCCCCGCACACCTTCTATTTCGGCGACGACACCAAGGCGATGCTGCGCGAGGCAAAAGATGTTCTTGCCCACGTTCATGTCGGCGACACCTTCAATCACAAGGCAAGCTCCGGCCTGCGTTATATCCTCAATCCGCCCGGGACCCAGGCGCGTGTGCATCAGCATCTCAACATCGGCCAGGGTGAGGTGCCGTGGGACGACTTCTTCGGCACGCTTTCCGAAATCGGCTTCGACGGCATCATGACCTCCTGTGTTTTCGCGTGGGAGGACAGGGCCGATGAATCGGGCAGGTTCATGTGCGCCGAGATCAACAACTATATCGAAAAGTACCGCAAGTGAGGTTTTTCCCATGACTGTGAGAATTGGTGTCATCGGCACCGGCGCGATTGGCCGTGACCATGCCCGCCGCATCAACAAGGTCCTCGGAGGCGCAAAGGTCGTGGCGCTGAGTGACGTCAACCCTGCATCCGCCGAGGCGGTGAAGAACGACATTGCTCCGGACGCCGTCATTTTCGCCACCGGCGAGGAACTGATTGCATCGCCCGATGTGGACGCGGTGCTCATCACCTCCTGGGGTGCAACGCATGAGCAATATGTGCTGGCGGCCATTGCCGCCGGCAAGCCCTGCTTTTGCGAAAAGCCGCTGGCGACAACGGCGGAAGGGGCAAAGCGCATCGTTGACGCCGAGGTGGCGCAGGGCAAGCGGCTGGTTCAGGTGGGCTTCATGCGCCGTTATGACGCCGGTTATGTGGCGTTGAAACAGGCCGTCGACACCAAGATCGGCGCGCCGATCATGGTGCACGCCGCCCATCGCAATCCGGCGGTTCCGGAGCAATATGTGACTGCTATGGCCATCCACGACACGATGATCCACGAGATCGACGTGCTGCGCTGGCTGCTCGACGATGATTATGTTTCGGCGCGGGTCCTCTTTCCCCGCTCGGCGGCCAGAAGCCATGCGCGGCTGAAGGATCCGCAGATCGTCATTCTGGAGACCGCCAGGGGCACGATCATCGACATCGAAATTTTCGTCAATTGCCATTATGGCTATGATATTCAGTGCCAGGTGGTGGGAGAGGATGGCATCGCCAGCCTGCCAGAACCGATGTCCGTCCAGACCCGCCTTGGCGCCAAGGTGCAGAACGATATACTGACAGACTGGAAGGATCGCTTTATCGCGAGCTATGATGTCGAGCTGCAGGATTTCATCCATGCGGCGGCGAAGGGGACTGCGGCCGGACCGAATTCCTGGGACGGTTACGTGGCCGCCATCACATCCGATGCCTGCGTCGCCGCGCAGGAAACCGGTGGCGCTGCGGTCGCCATCGACCTTCCCGCGCGTCCTGCCCTTTATAAGTGAGGATATCTCATGCGTTTTGCCATCAACCACATCACCGCACCAAAACTCTCCCTCGAGGACTTCTTCGCGACAGCGCGCAATCTTGGCCTTAGCGAAGTCGAAATCCGCAACGACCTGCCTGACATCGTCGGCACGGTGGACCCGGCTGCCGTGAAGGCTGCGGCCGAAAAGGCCGGTGTGACGATCATCTCCATCAACGCGCTATACCCATTCAACGTCTGGTCGGGTGATCTGCCAAAAAGGGCAGTCGTGATGGCTGATTACGCCGCCGCAAGTGGCGCGAAGGCGCTTGTCATGTGCCCGCTCAACGAGGGCCGACAGGTACCCTTCGACGATCTCGTGGCCGCGCTGAAGGCCATGAAGCCCATCCTTGAGGAACGTGGGCTGACCGGCCTTGTCGAACCACTCGGTTTCCCCGTCTCGTCGCTGCGCACCAAGGCTGAGGCCGTCAAGGCCATCGACGCGGCAGATGGAGGCGATGTCTACAGGCTGGTGCACGACACTTTCCATCATCATCTGGCAGGAGAGACGGTGTTTTTCCCCGAACGCACCGGCCTCGTCCACATATCAGGCGTGACAGACCCCGCTGTCTCCGTCGCCGACATGCTGGACGCCCACCGCGTTTTGGTGGATAGCGACGACCGGCTGGAGAATTTTGCCCAGATCAGGACGCTGGAGGCCGCTGGCTACAAGGGGCCTTACAGCTTCGAGCCTTTCGCGGCTGAGGTGCATGAGTTGAAAGACCCGGCTGCTGCCGTCAGAGACAGTATCGACCATATCTCCCAGGCGCTATGACCGCCTCACCGCCTGCGGTTTGCTGCAGGCGGTGCTTGCGTTCGAATACAGGCTGATTGGTAGAAAACACAGAGAAATCAATTCCGCTTTTACGGATGATGCTGTAATCTTTGCGTGACAAAATAGAGCAGCAATCGGGCTCGGGTATTCTTGAAATCAACTGCTTTGTGCCGGTTTCTTGCCCGCCCCATCCTTAAAAGAGTGGGTGAATTTCCCTTTTATGAAAATAGACAGGAAAACGACGCTTAAGGATGTGGCGCAGCAGGCGAATGTTTCGCTCAGCACCGCTTCGCACGCCCTTAACGGCACGGCCCCCTTGACCACGCTGGTGCGCGAGCGGGTGCTGGAAGCGGCCCGTTCGCTCGGTTATCTCGAAAACCGCCGACAGAAGGCGACGATTGCGACCCTGCGCGTGGTGTTGCTGGCAATGACCAACGATGCGGCTCCGCAAAGTGATCTCAACATGGTCAGCTGGACGATGCTGAACGGCTTCCGGCGCGAATGTGAACGGCGCGGCATTCGCATCGTTCCCTTCGTCAGCGCCACAAGCCGGCTTGACCCTGTCGCGGTGGTGCAGGCGGCGGATGCCGACAATGTGGATGGCATCGTGGTGTTGAACGATGACCGGTCGCAACTGGTTCAGGCGCTTTCGGCGCTCGGCAAACCGGTGGTGCTGATTAATGGCGAGGACCCGGCCATGATCGTCGATACGGTAACGGCCGAGAACCGTTTCGGCGCCCGCCTCGGCATCGAGCACCTGCTTTCCCTTGGGCATCGCAATATTCTGCACATTACCTGGAAGGGGCGCACGACGATCCGCCGCCGTTACGACGGCTATAGCGACGCATTTCTTGCGGCGGGGTTTCCGGTGCCTGCGGATATGGTCATTGAGGTGGAGAGTTATGAACCCCAATGGGGCGAAACCGCCATTCGTCGCCTGCTGGCCGAGGAGCGCCCGCTCAGAAATGCAACGGCGATTTTCTGCGCGGCCGACAATCTGGCACTCGGCTGTCTGAAAGCACTGACAGAAGCCGGTGTCCGGGTTCCCGATGACGTTTCGGTATTGGGTTTTGACGATATCATGCCGGCGGCCTTCAGTGCGCCGCCGCTCAGCACCATTCAATTGCCCGCCGACAGGCTGGGTGGTGCGGCACTTTCCCTGCTGGAGCAGCGGCTTGTCGCCGCCGACCCGACCCGGCCTGCGCACCGGCTGGAACTTGGCTGTCGACTTGTGCTGAGGGGCAGCATCGCACCGCCCCCCAAGTGATACCGAGCTTTTACTTCATGCCCGTCCCAGCAATGCCTGTCGTGATATAGCGTTGCAGGAACAGGAACACGACGGTAACCGGCGCCAGGCTGAGGAAGGTCATGGCAAGAATATAGTGCCATTGCACCGAGAACTCGCCCTGGAAAGCGTTCAGGCCCACCTGCAGTGTGAAGTTCTCGCGGCTGCTGAGGACGATCAACGGCCAGAGGAAGTCGTTCCAGCGCCACAGCACCGAGAAGATTGCGAGAACCGCTAGTGCAGGTGCCGTCAGCGGCAGGATGATGCGCCAGAAGATGCGGAATTCGCTGGCCGCATCGACGCGTGCGGCTTCGATCAGTTCGTCCGGGATCGTCAGCATGTATTGCCTGAGCAGGAACACGCCGGTTGGCGTCGCGACGGTGGGAATGATGACACCCCAGAGATTGTCGACGAGGCCGACACCGACGATAACAAGATAGGCTGGCACCATGACGACGGTAAGAGGGATCATCAGCGTGGAGATGATCAGCACGAAAATCGCCTTCTCGCCGCGGAAGCGGTATTTCGAGAGAGCAAACGCCGCCATGGCGTTGACGATCAAGGTTAAAACGGTCGCGACAACGGTGACGAAGACCGAGTTTTTCAGGAAAGTCAGGAAGTTGAACTGGGTCAAGGGATCGGTGAAATTCTGCGTCGCGATCGTCAGTTTCTGGACGGGCGACATTTCGCGTGTGTCGACGCTGACCGGCGGGCCGGGATTGGCCGGATCCACCATCTGCGCCTTGATGCCAACGCGCCGGACCATGGCCATCTCCCGCTCCATGCCGTCGATGGTGACGGTCCAGAGGCTGAGCGGCCTGTCATAACCTGGAACTTCCACCTGCACGGCGGCGCGCGGCAGAAGGCTCGGCGGAAACCGTGTGATCTCGGCTTCCGGCTTCAGCGAGGACATGGCGGCCCAGACAACGGGTATGAGCACCGCGAGCGTTCCGCCAATGAGCCACACCCAGGAGAGAATATCGGTGAGACCGATCCTGCCGGGGCGGCGGGTTCGCGTCAGGAAAGTGACTGCGTTCATATTGCCGGACATGATCAGGACTCCATCTTTTTGCCGAGGCGCAGTTGCACGAGCGTCAGCGCGAGAAGAACAAGGCCCATCAGAACCGATGCGGCGGATGCGAGGCCGAAGAGCCTGAGATCGCTGCCAAAGGCCATCTGGTAGATATATTGCACCACGAACGTGTTGGCCGTGCCCGGACCGCCGCCATTGGTCAAAACCCAGGCTTCATCAAATATTTGCACTGAGCGGATCATCAAAAGGATCAGTACGACGAGAAGGTTGGGAGCCAGCAGCGGCAGGGTGATGCGCAGCAATGTGCGTCGGGGCGAAGCGGCGTCGATTGCGGCTGCTTCATAAAGGTCTTTGGGAATGGCCTGCAGCCCTGCCAGCAGGATGAGCGTGTAAAAGCCCATGTGGAACCAGACGGATACGACCACGACGAAGAAGCGCGACCAGCCGACATCCAGCAGGAAGATTTCCGGCGGCACGCCGAGCATCTGGAAGAAGGCGTTCAGCAGTCCGTTGCGGTCAAGAAACCATTTCCAGATGAGGCCGATGACGACAGGTGACAGCAGCACGGGATAAAAGAACATGGCGCGGAAGAAGCCGCGCGCGGCAATCGCCCTGTTAAGAATGAGGGCCGTGACCAGCGCGACGAACAGCGTGGCGACAACGTTGAAGCCGACAAACCAGAGCGTGTTCCAGATCGCTGTCCAGAACAGCGATTCCCGGCAGCTTCCGGGGTCCATATAGCTCTGGCAATCGAGTAGCTTGCCGAAATTCTCCAGACCGACAAACGGGCGGTCTGTGATCAGCAGCTCGGTGCCGCCGGTAAAGGCGTAACCGACGGCGATGGCAATCGGCAGGAAGGTGAAGATGCCGAAGAGAACGAGGTTCGGCATCAGGAAAATATAGGGCATGCGTCTTTTGCCGATCAGCCGCTCTATGAGGTTGAGCGGCACTTCGGCGATTGCCATCACGGCGTCGAGTACGCGGTCGGACAGTCTCGCAAGCGTCGGATTGGCCATGCTAATCTCTCCCGTGGCTGTCAAGGCGCGGCAGCGCCAGTTCGGTTTCGGGGTCGAAGACATGCACCCTTTCGCGCGCCGGCATGATGTTCAGAACTGAGCCTGAAGCGGGTGCGAAGTGGCCAGCCTGGTGAACGATGATCTGCTCTTTCTGACCCTGAAGATTGCCGTAGAGATAGGTCTCGGTGCCGAGGCTCTCGTGATACTGCACTTCGAAGGGCAGGCCCTTTTCCTGCGTGATGACAAAATGCGAGGGGCGGATGCCCGCCAGAACTGCCTGTCCGGGGGTAGCCACGGCGGGATCGACGAGGCAGGGCAGGGACACGCCGTATCCGGTGTCGATTGCGAAACCGCCGTCGCTGCCAGCGACGAATGTGCCCTTTAGTATGTTCATGCGCGGTGAACCGAGGAAGCCGGCGACGAAGAGGTTACGCGGATTGTCGAAAAGCTCGAGCGGGCTGCCTACCTGTTCGATGCGGCCTGCACGCAGCACCACGATCTTGTCGGCCATGGTCATGGCTTCCACCTGATCGTGGGTCACATAGATCATCGTCGTCTTGATATCGCGATGCAGCCTTGTGATTTCGGCGCGGGTCTGCACGCGCAGCGCCGCATCGAGGTTCGACAGCGGCTCGTCAAACAGGAAAATGTCAGGCTCGCGCACGATGGCACGGCCGATGGCAACGCGCTGGCGCTGGCCGCCGGAAAGCTGTTTCGGCTTGCGGTCGAGATAGGGTTCGATGGCCAGCATGCGCGCCGCCTCGTTGATGCGGCTTTCGATTTCCGCCCGCTTGAAACGCAGGTTTTCAAGGCCGAAGGCGAGGTTCTTGCGCACACTCATATGTGGATAGAGCGCATAGGACTGGAAGACCATGGCGATCTTGCGCTCGGCCGGCGAGAGCGCGCTGACGTCGCGTCCGCCAATGCCGATGGTGCCTGACGTCACATCCTCAAGGCCGGCGATGATGCGCAGCAGCGTGGATTTTCCGCAGCCGGAAGGACCGACGAAAACGACGAATTCCCCGTTCTCGATCTGAAGATCGATATTATGCAGGACATGAACGGCACCGAATGCCTTGTTGAGGTTTTCCAGCTTTAGACTTCCCATTACCTGCTCCCTTCGGGCAAGGTCGTCTCTGCGACGATCTCTTTTGCATTCCAGCCCTCGGGTAAGGGCATCGTTCTTCCAATGGCAACGTCGCGCGCAGAAAATCCGTGAACGCCGGACAGATAGACCGCAGGCATGCCGCCGGGGTAATCTTCAAGTCCGACGATCCTGCCGTCGGCGCTGCGTGTCCAGGCATTGGCGCGGCCGGCAGCCTCCGGACTTGGCGCAATGTCCGCATTGGTAGGGCGAAGATCATATTGCAGGCCGGTGCCGAGTTTGCCGGGCTGCTGCGACAGCGAAATGCGCGCGAGCGTGACATTGTGGATGCCGGCGCTCGAGGTGGCGACGAGGTTTATCGCCCCTTCCATCGAGCCGCTCAGGTCTTCCACCACAAGGTTTTCAACCTTACCGGCCTGACGTTCCGGCCGGCGGTCTACCACGGTGACAGTCACGGCTTCGCCCGATCCCCAGAACCCGCCCGGCGTTTCGTGGCACTCCGCCTCGATCCGCGAAAAGCGGATATTGCGCATGGCGCCGCCATCGCGGGAGAAAAGGCCGATGCCGCGATTGGATGCGATGACTTTGCAGTCCTCGAACGCCACATCGGTGAAATCGCCGAAGGATTCCGTGCCGAGCTTCAAGGCGCAGCTCATGCTTGAGACAGTGCAGCGGCGAACCGTGATATCGGCGCAGGCGCCAACAGCCTTGCCATCCGGTCCGGCGCTGGTCTTCAGGCAGATACCGTCATCGGCGGTGGAGATGGAGCAATCCTCGATCAGTGCGCGCCGGCAGGCATCCAGCACGATGCCGTCGGTGTTGGGCAGGCGGCGATCGTTTTCGACACGGATGTTGCGGAAACTCAGATCTTCGCAATCGACCATGTGCAGGGTCCACATTGGCGAACCGCTGACGACGAGGTTTTCAAGGCGAACGTCGCGGCAGGATTCCAGAACCATGACACGCGGCCTCTTTTTCGCGGGCACATAGGTTCCCATGGCTTCGTCGTCACCGATGATGAAGTTCTCACCGCCAGCCTCGATACGGCCGGGGCCGGTGACGGCGATGTTGCTCGCGCCCTTTGCGACGATCATGCCGCGATCGGAATCCTCGGCGATGACAGAAACGGACGTATGGGCAAAGGCGTCGTAGTCGGAAATCGGCGCAAGCACCGCGTCTTGTGCAAGGTGAAGTTCCACGTCGCTTCTAAGATGAAGGCCGCCGCTGACATGCCGTCCGGCCAAGAGCGACACGACGCCGCCGCCTGCAGCCGATGCTGTATCTATTGCCTGCTGGATATCGGCAGTGGCGTCACGTTCCTCGGCGGCTATGGTGATATTGGTGTGAGCACTCATGATGCCTGCGGCCTCTTCAGAAAGACGTCGATCAGCAGCAGCATCGTCAGCGCCTGCCCATAGGGTGTCGGCAAATTGGGAATGCGGCGGTAGAAATCGAGGTCGTGGCCCATGGGCGTTCCGTCCGACACACCGTGCACGACGCCTTCATCATCGATATTGCCCAGCACCGCCTTCAGCGCCCGCTCGGCATGGGCGCGGTTTTCTTCGCCGAGAATACCTGCCTCGATGCCGCGCAGAATGCCATAGGCGATGCCAGCGGTTGCCGACGTCTCGACCGGCGAAGTCGGATCGTCGAGGAGCGTGTGGAACATGCCATCCTCGCGCTGATACTGGCGCAGCGAACGCACCTGGCTTGCAAGCACATTGGCGAGGAAACGTTTGTCCTTTTCGGCAAGCGTCGGCACCAGTTCGAAGAGTTCGGGGATTGCAACGGTGATCCACGAATTGCCGCGCGCCCAGAAGGCATGCGCAAAATTGTGGCGTCCGATGAAGGTCCAGCCGTGATACCACAGCCCGGTCACGGGGTCTGACAGGTAACGCGCATGGATCATGAACTGGTAGACTGCCTCATCGATCCAGTCCTGGCGTTTGCAGACCACACCGGCGCGGGCAAGGAACAGACAAGCCATGAACAGCGTGTCGTCCCAGAGTTCACCCTCGTTAAGCCGTTCCTTGACCACGTGCTGGAAGCCGCCATCTTCGGTTTTCGGCAATTTGTGCACAAGCCAGTCGGCCCAGTCTTCCACCAGCGCCCGGAAATCCGGCCGGTCGACATGTTCGGTGAGGATGACGAGCGGCAGCATTGGCGCGGAACTGTTGATCTGGCGTGGCGGCAGGCCACGATCGATCTGCCAGCCGTACCAGGTCACGAGATCGTCCAGAGCTTTCTGGTCGTTCGCGGCAAGTGCCCGGCGCAGGAAGCCGTAAAGGCCAACGCCCACTTCCCAATCCCATTCATCGAACTGGATCTTGCCGTCGGAACTGCCGCTTGCCAGGCCTTCCTGTATGCCCTTGAGGCGGCTGAAGGCGGCGGCGACGCTGTCGATCGTCGTTCTGAGAGTGTCTTTCTCGATGCTTTGCTGGTTCATCTGGTCATTCCGCTTAGGAGTAAAATGGCTGTGCCACGCCGTTGCCTGCGGCGGTTTTGGCACTGTCGAAGGTGATCTGTGGCTGTGGCTGCTCGTGGTCGAAGGCCATGGCTTGCCCGCCGATGGTGAAGTTGCCGTCCCAGTTGAGGGAGAGTTCGGGGCCACCGGGCGGTGTGACAGACAGCAGGCGCCTGTCGGCGTCGAACATGACCTGCGTGGCGAGAATTCTTTCGCGGAAGTGCGCGAATGCGTTCGTATCTCCGCAGCCGATAATGCCGAGCCAGCCAGCGCGGCGGCCAGGTGATCTGATCTCGCGGTCGGCGGTGGCGCCTGCTGTTACAGGTTCAAGCCCATTGGTCGCATAAAGTGCTGCAAAGCCGCGGCCCGCGCGGGTGATGAGCCAGTTACCCTTCGTCACCACCTCGTCCAGCCCGTCGCGACCGAGATAGGCATGGGTCCAATCATTGCGGTGATCATCCGTATCGAAGACCATCATGGCGATATCCCGGTGCTGCGCCACGCGCGGCAGGATGCCGCTGCCGGCCCAATAAGAGGGGCGCTGTGTGCCCCAGGGGTCGTCTTCGCCCGGATGGTTGACCCACAGCCGCGCCATCGGATGGCCGGCAAGCTTGATGTCCATGACGTGCTGCTGGTGGCCCTTGCGACCTGTCTTGTGGTCCACCACAGTGGAAAGCTGGGCTGCTTCGTTCTTGAAAAGCACGAGTTTGCCCGGCTCCAGTCCCTGCGCATAACGCGCCTCCACCATGCGGCCGCCTGTCAGTTGCGACAGGGCGGTAAGATGCGGTGGCGGCAGGTAATCTCCACAGCAGAACATCGGCAGCGAGGCGACGCCATTGTTGAGCCAGCCCTGACCGAAGGCAACTTGCGCAAAAGGTGCAAGTTCCGTCAGCGGCCCGGCGCGCAGCTCCTTGTCATAGGCTCTGCCCTGGGAACCGGAGGGAACGCCACCAAGCGTATGCAGAGCGATCATTTCGAAAATGAGATCGAGCTGGTGGCGGGCGCGGGCGGCAAGTTCCGGTTCGGCCCAATGTTCGATGGCGAGAAGGCCGATGAAATCCACGGGATAATAGGCGGCCGAATTCCATTCGGCGAGACCATGCGCCTCGACGCTGTCGAACCAGCGCTGCAGCCGCTCAGTGGCGAGTGCCGCCTGTTCTCTGCCCGTGCGCCCGGAGGCGCTGAAGATGGCGTCCGGCAGATAGTCTCCCGCGAGCAGCTGGCTGGTATGGAAGCACAGAACGTGGTTTTCGCTCCAGAACCACATGACGTCGTTGCCGGGTTCGTCCACCCAGTATCGATAGGAGAGAATAGAAGAGTGGATCCGCTCAAGCATCTGAGGGGGAAGCTGGTCACCATAGGCGCGCACCAGCCAGAGAAGCGGCACCAGCACGAAATCTGAACAATCCTCACGCCGGTCGATGGACCGCAGCGTTGCGTCGACGATGCCGGAAATCGTCTTCATGTCACCGCTGCCGGTAGCGACCATGGCCAGCGCGCGGCCGATGCGCCATGCACCAAAGCGGGCGCTGAAGGACAATGCCGCTTTCTTTCGCCCGGCAATATCGGTGGCGGCCGGTTGTGGCGCCATATCGCCCATGAAGGCTGCGTCGATGACGCGCGTTACCGTTCCGGCACCTGAACCGATGGTGATCCTGACGCCATGATATCCGTCCGAAATGCCTGCCGTCTCGGGGATCGTCAGGGTCGATTGCCCGGCTTTCAGCACGGTATCGACCTCGGCAAGGGCGGCGCGCTCGTGGCCGTGGCTTTTCACCGCAATGTGGACGGGAAGGTCGCTGGCAGGTGCTGCCCCGAAAACCAGCTCGAGGGCCGCGCCGGAAAAAACGTCGCGTGCGGGGCGAACATCGCGCACCAGTGCGGCAAGACGTTTCGTTTCTTCCCGGTCGAGCGGCACCGGCAGCACGACGGTGAGCGGCGTGGCGTCCGTAACCTCAAGCTCGAAGAACCAGATGATGTCACGTTCCGCCAGATCTTCGCAAAGCAGCAGCACTTCGTTATCGCCGGCCGCAAGTTCGAGCGTGATATCGCGGCTGCTTTCGACATTGCGGATAAAGGGCTCAAAGCGGACCTGCTCCACGCCGCCCACCCAGATGCGCACGCCGCCGCAGGTGCGCAGCCGGAAATGCGCCTGTCTTGTGGTGTCGCTGCGGAACGTGCCCTTCAGCCAGCGCTGCACATGGGTCGGAACGTGCCAGAAACCGGTGAATTCAACGCGTCGGTTGGAACCCGGCAGGTTGAGGTGCGAAACCGTAAAGCTGGAGTCGGGCGCGATGTCGCGGCCGATCATCGTCTGTTGAAAGGCTTTGCGGCACGGCAGGTCGCCAACATCCACAAAGCCGTTGATGAAGCGATAATTGACCCGGTCGTCCGCCGGTGCCGCAATTCCCGGAAATGAGGTTTCCACCAGATCCGAGACGATCCAGGCGGTAACCGTTTCGCCTGGCGGCACGGTATATGTGGGCTGCGACATGCCCGTCGCCAATGGTCCATCCGTCATAATGGATCGCCTCCCGTCGATCTTTATGAAATTATTTTCACAAATCTATTTTCGCTTTGTTGCGGCGATTTGTGCGATTTAGCCGAAACAAACAGCTTGACGTTTATTCTGTCAAGTCGCAAAACAAGCGAAATCGAATTAAGACGAGGAGCTTCAATTCGATTTGTGAAAAGTTTTTCATTGGGAGGATGAGCATGCTGAAACTGTTTTCGGGCGTCAGCGCCCTCGTATTGGCCTCTATCGCCGGCCTTTCGGTCGCAGAGGCCGAGACAAGAACGATCACGTTCCTTTTTACGGATGACGACCAGGGTTATGTGCAGCGCATGTCTGAACTCAGCAAGGAGTTCGAGGCGGCCAATCCGGGCGTGAAGATCAACTTCGTGTCTTCCGGTTATGATGCCGTTTCCAAGCAGCTGCCGGTACAGCTAGCGGTGGGCGAGGGGCCGGATGTTGCCAAGATCACCGACTGGCAGCTCGCTTCCTACTATCTCGACATGCGCCCCTACATGAAGGATGCGGATGGCTTTGCCAAACTGCACGGTTCGAGCCTTGCCCAGCTTCGTTTGCCTGGTGTCAACGATCCGCAGTCGATCAACGGTTACATGGCCTCGCAGACGCTGAACCTGCCCTTCGTCAACAAGACGCTGTTCGAGCAGGCGGGTGAACCCTTGCCCGGCCCGACCGCGAAATTGAGCGACATTGTCGAGGCGTCCGCGCGCGTTGCCAAGTCGACCGGCGTGCAGATTCCCTTCACCATGGACCGCTCCGGCCACCGCTTCTCCGGCGGCGCCTTCGCTTATGGTGCGACCTATGTGAAGGACGGCAAGTTCAGCTTCCCCGACGACGCGGCGAAAAAATACATCTCCGACATCTACTCATGGACGCAGAACGGCAGCTTCCCAAAGGAAATGTGGGGTGCTGCGGGTGGCTCGCAATACAAGAACATGGGCGATGAATTCGTCAACGGCAATGTCGTGACCTATCTGGCCGGCAACTGGATGGTCAATCCGTTCCAGAACAAGATCGGTGACAGCTTCGAATGGACCGCGATCAACGCCCCCTGCGGCGATGCCGGTTGCTATGCCATGCCCGGCGGCACGGCGATTGTCGGCTTCAAGCGCACCAAATATCCCGAAGATGTCGCCCATTTCGTCGAATTTCTCGGCTCTGAAAAGGTGCAGCGGGAAATCGCCGAAAATTACGTGATCCTGACGGGCGCCGAAATCGTCGATCCGCAATACAAGCTGAAGAGCGAAAACGCCAAGGCGGCGATGAAGGTCTTTCTGGACAACAAGAAGAATGTGCCGCAGGCCGCCCGCGAATTCGAGCACGCCAAGGGTGGCACTGCCATGTATCAGCAGATCGTCCAGCGCATGAGCCAGCTCATCGTTGGCGAACTGACGCTCGACCAGACCTACAAGGTCTTGGAAGACGATGTCGCCAAGATCAATGAGGCCGTTGCGGTCAAGAAATGATGAGCGCCCGTTCTTTCATCACGAAATAACGATGCTCTCGATCTGCCCGGAGTTATGCTCCGGGCATACGTCACCGCTTGTTCGCCGGCTGTCGTGGCATATGCGATCTGACTTAATCAGCAAGTCGAAAAAAAACTGCAATACGCCCGGCATAAAAGCTGACGGCGAGGCGCGCCGGAAGCTGCGTGCGCGCTTCGTCACGCGTCATCCGCTGAAATCATAGGATTCGTCATGGCTAAACTGAAGATGTCGTCTTTTCCGTTCGCGCGGTCGGCCTTGCTTGCCTCCGTCGCATTGCTGGTTCTTGTCCCGAACGCACGGGCATTCGAGCGCACTCAACCCGCAGGTCAGGGTTTTGCCATTACGGTACCCGAACCCGCAGCAAGATATCCGCTGCCGCTTTCCGACACCTATCGCAACCAGACTGGCAAGAGTGCCAAGGGCGAAGACGTCCGTGCCTATGACGACCGCGACAATCCCGTCATCGAAATCCTCTCGGGTTTTAATCGCATCTGGACGCTGGGCGATGAAAAATGGGCGGATGGCGGCGCCAATGGCGACGGTCCTGCCGATTTCAGCCATGTGAGGGCCGTCAATCCCGCTGTGTGGCAGGAAAACATGCGTTACGTGCTTTCCGTAACCGGTGAGAACCGCACCCCCGCCGCGGCCTTGAACGCCTATATGAAAGACCGTCGCTCGCAGGGTTACAGCATGATCGACGGCATGGGGCCGCTTGCTCCGTGGTATCGCGAAGGCGCGGGCGCGACGACGACCATCAACCACACCCTGGCGGATTTCGACCCGAACGAGGTCATCACGCGCAAGGAAGAGGACAAGGGCACCGAGGCTGGAGCGGCCGATTCCGAGTTGAAGGATGTCGTGGCCCTCATGAAGGTAATGCGTGGCCCGGAAGGCACGACGTCGCCAGCGAAATATTTCTATTCCACGCCGCGCCCATGGCGCATGAATGCCAAGGGCGAGGTGATAGAGACAGGCACCGAGACCATCGGCGACCGCAAGTTTGAAACTTACGAAACCGATCCCGGCGTCATTGTGCCCGCGCTCAAATATGCGCGCGAGAACCGTGGACGCGGCAAGGATGGCGGCTTTCCGAGCGGTCACACCAATGCCGCCTATCTCGCTGCCATCACTTATGCTTACGTTGTGCCGGAGCGGTTTTCCGAATTGCTGACTGCCGCTTCCGAGCTCGGCGAAAGCCGTATCGTTGCAGGGATGCATTCGCCAGTCGACGTGATCGGCGGCCGCATTACGGCCACCGCGATAGCCGCCGCTATTCTGCAGGATCCGAAAAATGCCGATCTCAAGAAGACCGCGCATGATGAATTGCAGGCCTATTTTGCCAAACGCTTACCAGCGGGACAGTCCCTGATCGACTTTGCCCATAGCGCGAAACCGGATCTAGACCCTTTTGCCGATGCGGCGACCAACGAGGCTGATTATCGCCGGCGTATGACCATGTCCTTCAGCCGCGACAAAACCGTTGGCGATGCGCCCATGGTGGTGCCGAAGGGTGCCGAGGTTCTGCTGGAGACACGCCTGCCTTATCTCGATGCCGCGCAACGCCGCGCCGTCCTGTTCTCCACCGGTATCGAGGCCGGTTATCCGCTGCTTGACGACAGCAATGGCTGGGGCCGGATTAATCTGGTGGCCGCCGCTGCCGGTTACGGTGCCTTTAACGGCGATGTCGACGTGACGATGGATGCTGCAGCCGGCGGGTTCAATGCGGCTGACCGCTGGACGAACGATATTGCCGGGGCAGGGCGTCTCGTCAAATCAGGCAGTGGTGCGCTCACGCTCACCGGCGCCAACAGCTATAGCGGCGGCACCGTCTTGCAGGACGGAACGCTTGTGGCATCCTCCACCAACGCGCTTGGTACAGGCGGCGTGCTTGTCTCCGGCGGAACGCTTTTGCTGAACGGCGACAGTGACATCGTCATTGGCGGCGATTATGCCCAGACGGGCGGCACGCTGGCGCTTGATCCGCAAAAGGCTCCGCTGCGGGTCAAGGGCAACGCGACGCTTGATGGCGCAACCCTGCGGCTCGCCTTCGATGGGGCCGCACCCGCTGTCGGCACGCGCTTCAACGTCATCGCCGCAGACGGCCTGACTGGCACCTTCGCTGCGATCGACGCGGGCAATGTGAAGGTGCGGCCGGTTTATACCGGCTCGTCGCTGTCCGTGGTGGTCGAATAGGCTGCGTGGCCAAGGTTTTGCGGGCGCGGTCTAATCGCCGCGCCCGGCCGGCCCGGTTACAGGAAATAACGTAGCCTGAGCGGCAGCAGGGTGGCGCCGAGTGCCGAGGAATCGCCTTCTGTCTCGCTGAGCACCAGTTTTGCTTCCTGCGGGCCGATGCCGTAACGGTGTTCGCGTTGCGAGGGCATGTGTACACGTTCGATCATCATCCGGCCGAGTGCGCGCGGCAATTGTCCACCAAAGACGATCGCCTGTGGATCGAGAACCGCAATCAGGCTCGCCACCAGCCGGTCCACCTGCGGCATGGTCCGCTCAAGCCATTCCTCGACGCCCGGCCAGGCAGGGTCAAAATGCTGATAGAGCGCTTCGATCGAATCTATCTCGCTCCCGTGTTTCTGCAGCGTCGCGATCAGATATTGCAGCGCCGGCCGCCTGTCGGCTTCATCCGGGTTGAAGATGCCGCTGAATTCACCGGCATTGCCGTGAAAACCGTAGAATGGCTGACCTCCCAGAATGAGACCGCCGCCGAAACCATAGTTGAAGGATAGATAGGCGAAGGTCTGGCACCACAGTCCCACACCGCGAAGGCTTTCGCCGATCGCGCCGGTGGTTGCGTTGTTTTCCAGCCAGACCGGTAGACGGAATTTCTCTTCAAGGATCGGTTTCAGGTCCATCAGCGACCAGTCGCGCAATGGTTCCGGCGCGTTGAACGCCCGATCTTCCGACACGAAAAATCCCGACATGGAAAAGCCGAGGCCGAGCAGGCGTTCGCGCGGGATGCCGTGGTCCGCCAGCAACCGGTCCAGAGCGAGCGACAGTGCGGCAAGCGTCATTTCGCGATCGCTGGGAAGCATCCGCAATTTTTCTTCGACAACCACCATGCAGCGGAAATCGGCGATGCAGATCACCACGGAGTCAGTGTTGATGGAAATTCCGAGCGAATAGGCCGCCTCAGGCACCAGTTCAATGGTCGGGCTCGGCTGGCCACGCGTTCCTTTAAGCGGTGCGCCGGTACGCAAAAGGCCGCGTTCCAGCAGGCCTTCGATCAACCGATGCACGGATTGCTGCGTCAGGTTCGTGTGACCGGTAATTGTTGCACGGGCAATGGGGCCGTGGCGGCGCACGATATCGAGAATGAGGCGCTCATTCTCGCTGGCAAGCGGCTGGCGGTCGAAGGTCTGGCGCGGTGTCTTATCTGTTGTCATGGCCTTGGATAGCGGCTGCACAAGGCCTTCGCAACTCGGGCCGCGCACCGGGGACGGCATTTTTCACTGGACTGTCATAAATAATACACTTAGAGTGTAGTAATAAGAAGCCGGTCAATAACGGATCCCCAGGAGGAACCATTCAATGAGCATGAAATTTATTGCGATCGCCGCGCTTGCGCTGGCGACGACGGTAGCGCCTTGCCTTGCGGCGGATACCAACATGAAGAACCTCGACTTCGATCTGTCGAAGGTCACGCGAGAAAATTTCTATGACATCGTCGTTCCCGCTGCCAAAGCGGAAGGCACGGTGACGATGTACAATTTCGCCGGCAGTTTCGCGGATACGTGGAAAGAACTGATCACCCGGTTCGAGGCCAAATATGGCATCAAGGTCACCTATAGCGACGTAAAGGGTGATCAGGCGAACCAGCAGCTCATCGCCGTGCAGGCGGCTGGGCAGGATTCACCCGTCGACGCCTATTTCGCTGGCGGCGGCGGCTATCCGCTTTTGTCTTCCAAGGGCGTCGTCGGCAATATTCCGCTGACGAAGATCTTGCCCAACATGGCCAATTACAATCCGGAACTGGCCGAGACCGTTTTCGGCAAGGCGCATGGCGGCAGCTTCCCTCTTGTGCATCTCAACCAGACCGCACTCGGCTATGATTCCGCCTTCGTGAAAGCCGAAGACGTGCCGAAGAGCTTCGACGATCTTCTCGTTTGGGCTGAAAAGAACCCGAAGCGCCTTGGCGTCACCCTGCCAGCCAAGGGCGGCTCCGGCGGCGGCTTCATCTATTCGGTGGCGCTCAATTATCTCACCGGCGACTGCCGCAAGCAGCTCACAGACTATAATCAGACGCTGCAGCAGGCCGAAGACTGGGCAATGACGTCCGAGTGCCTTACGCCGGTCTGGGATTATTACCGTCGTCTTCTTGCCGTGGCTGAACTGACAAACGGCAACGCCGACACGCTTAACCTGATCAACAACCAGCAGCTCTACATGGGCACCGTCTGGGAAGACCAGGTCATGAGCTTCCTCGGGACCAAGCAGTTGCCGGAGAGCTTCCGCGTCACGCTGCTGGAAAAAGGCCAGGTCGGCTCGGGCGATGCCATTTTCGTGCCGGCAAATGCCAAGAACGTCGCCTCCGCCCTGCTTCTCATCGATATGGCGATGAGCAAGGAGTTCCAGCTCTGGAAGCTGGAGAACAAGGCTTCGCGGTCTCCGCGGGCGGATGTCACCAACGACCTGATGCCCAAAGCCGTACAGGAGCATGTTCTGCCGCAAAGCGTTTATCCGCGCCTGTCGGTTCCCGCGTTCTGGGACATGTCGACGGCCCTTGCCGAAGCGCTCGATGAAAAAGTGCTCAACCAGTAACACCTTCCCGGATCGACCGGACCGTGGGGCTGGAAACCGCCAAACGGTCCGGGAGCCTTGGTCGCAACCATGAGGGAGCCTCGCCATGAGTGAACTCGAGATCAGCAATATCAGCAAGGATTACGGTTTGAGCCGGGCGCTTCATCCCGTGTCGATCACTGTCGAGCGGGGCGAATTCGTCACCATTCTCGGCCCCTCGGGCTGCGGCAAGTCCACGCTTTTGCGCATCCTCACCGGCATCAGCCAGTCTTCGGGAGGCGAAATCCGGCTGGGCGGCAAGCGTATCGATCAGGCGCCGCCGGAAGCGCGCGACATCGCCATGGTTTTTCAGTCCTATGCGCTTTTCCCACATATGTCGGTTGCCAAAAACCTTGGCTTCGGCCTGAAGATGAAGAAGGTCCCGAAGGACGAGCGCGCGCGCCGCATCGCCCATGCGCTTGAAATCTGTAATCTTGCCGGCCTGGTGGACCGCATGCCGCGGCAATTGTCCGGCGGGCAGCAGCAGCGCGTGGCGCTGGCGCGCGCCATTGTCATGCAGCCAAGCCTCTTGCTGTTCGACGAGCCGCTCTCGAACCTCGACGCCAAGCTTCGCGACACGCTGCGCCATGAACTGACTGAACTTCACCGCCGGATCGGCGCGACCAGCCTTTATGTGACACATGATCAGGCCGAGGCTATGGCGATGTCGGACCGGATCGTGGTGATGAATGCCGGCCGCGTCGTTGAAGTGGGAACACCGCTCGAACTTTACCGTGCGCCCAAACACGCCTTTACCGCCGGTTTTCTGGGTCAGACCAACCTTTTGCCGGTTTTGGCTGAGGGTAGGCAGGCGCAATTGCCCTGGGGGCAGTCCGTAACGCTGGATGCGACTGCTGCCGGCCCCGCACAGATTTCGGTTCGCCCGGAAAACATCCACATCAGCGCCGACGAGGCGGGCGCCGGCACGGTCTCTGCCGTTTCCTTCATGGGCGCCAATGCGCTCTATACGGTCGAAATCGGCGGCCACCAGATCAAGATCAGCCAGTCCGGTGCGGAAAATCTTATCGATGCGGGACGCAGGGTCGCCTTGCGTTTTCCCGGATCGGTGCATTTGCTCGATGACGGGCAGGCAGGGGAGGCGGCGTGATGCGCGGGGTGCTTCGCGACAGGCGCGCCCAGCTGCTGGTCCTGCTTGCGCCGGGGGTGGGTTATTTGCTGATCTTCTTCGGCGGTCCGCTGCTTTCGGCACTGATCGGCAGCTTCAGGCAGGACGATGGCAGCTTCACGCTGATGTTCTACGAGCGGATCTTCACACGTCCGTCGATGATCCGCGGCCTGACGACGTCCATCTATTACGGTGTCATGCCGGTGATGGTGTCGCTTGCGGCTTCGGTGCCGCTGGCGCTTCTGATCCGCAAGAGCTTTCTCGGCCGCAAGCTGTTCAGCGGCCTTTACAAGCTGCCGATGGCGGTGCCGGGCATCATCGTCGGCCTGATGGTGATCGTCGTTTTCGAAAGGGGCGGTTTTCTCGACCGGCTGGTCGCGCCGCTCGGGCGTGAATTGCCCAAACTCGTGCGTGACGACTGGGGCATTGGCGTCATTCTCGCCAGTGTCTGGAAGCAGATACCCTTCATGACGCTGATCATCACCAGTGCCTTTGCCGCCATTCCGGAGGACATCCGTTACGCGTCGCGCACGCTCGGCGCCTCGAGGCTGAAGACCTTTCTATTCGTCGAAGTTCCGCTTGCCATGCCCGGCATCACCGCCGCCATCCTTCTTACCTTCATCGGCTCCATGGGCTCCTACGCCATTCCCGATATTGTCGGTCCGCCTACTGCCCGGCCGCTTTCGGTTCTCATGGTCACGGAGTTCAATCAGGGGCGGTTCAATCAGGTCTATGCCATGGGCATGGTGCTGAGCCTCTTCGCGGTCTCCGTCCTGCTTCTGTATTACTCCCTGACATCCCGCATCGGCCCCGGCCAAACCCGAGGAGACGCATAATGAGCGCCATTGCCCTCGAACCCGTCACCATGACACGCCGCCGCACCTTCACGCCGGACGACCGGATTTTCGTCTCCATCGGGCTCTTTACCGCGCTGGCGCTCGCTATCGCCGTGCCTCTGGCGCTGATGTTCCTGTGGAGCATTGCCGATGGATGGACGCCGCCTCTGGTAGTGCCGAAGGATTACACCACCACGCGCTGGGCGAGCATTCTTGGCGATGCAAGCCTCATTCAGGCCGCCGTCAACAGCATCCTCATCGCCATCGTCGTGACTTTCTCGACGGCCGCGATCGCACTGCCGACTGCTTGGGCCATGGCCCGTTTTCCCTTCCGGCTGAAACGGCTGGTGGAGATCTTCATTCTGGCCCCCATCATCATTCCGGGGCTGGTCGTCGCTGTCGGGATCGGCCAGGTGTTTCTTCTTTTCGGTCTCGCTTATTCGGTGACCGGGGTCATCCTTGTGCAGATCGTCGGCACGCTGCCGCTGATGATACGGCTGATGACGGCGACGCTAGAAACCATTCCCGACGACCTGATCCATGCCGCCCGTTCGCTCGGCGCGGGAACGGTCGGCATCGTCATCCACATCATCCTGCCGCTTGCGGTGCCCGGCCTTCTGGCCGGTGGCCTGATGTCCTTCATCGGCAGCTTCGAGGAATTCGACAAGTCCTTCATCGTCGGTGCGCCTGTCGTGCAGACGCTGCCGATCAAGCTCTACATGTATCTCGACCCCTATTCGATGCAGATCCCGCTCGCCTCCATCGTCTCCTTCATCCTGCTTCTTCCCGCACTCGTCGTTTTCATCATCGCCGGCCGCATTCTGCGTGACGACCTGATGGCGGCGGGCATGGGGAAAATCTGATCCGGGCAACCCAACTCCGGTAAACGCAACATCCGAAAGTGAAAAAAATGCCTCAAACCCTTGCAGCCCAACGAAAAGTCTCCAATCCGTGCAACGTTCTCGCCCTCTGCTCGCGCGACAATCCCGCGATCCTTACCATCGCCCATCGTGGGTTCTGGACCGCGACCGCTGAAAATTCGCTGGCTTCGGTTCGCGCAGCGGTCGCTGCCGGGATCGAGATGATCGAGATCGACACGCAGGCGACGGCCGATGGCCGGCTGGTCGTCATTCACGACGAGACGCTCGACCGCACGACGACGGGGCGGGGGACAGTGAGCGAACTGGCCTTTGATGTCGTCCGTTCCGCACGGCTGAAGGCAGGTGCTGGCGGCGATGCAGCCGATGTGACGGAGGAATGCGTACCGACGCTGGAAGAATTGCTGGAAGAGGCGCGTGGCAAAATCACCGTCAATATCGATACCAAGTTCACCCGTGACCTGCCGCAGGTCATGGAAACCGTACTGCGCCTCGGCGTCGCGGATCAGGTTCTGGTGAAAACCGATATCGATCCTGAAGCCGAGCATTTCGATGTGCTGGATACCGACTGGTTCGGCAAAATTCCGCATATGCCGATGTTTCCGGTGAGAAAGGGCAAGTTTGCCGAGGATCTGCGCCGCATCGAAGCGTTGCGCGCGCCGATGATAGAGGTAAAATTTACCGATATCGCTGATCTGGTCGAAGGCCGCGCCGAAATGGAGCGTCAGAATATCCGCCTCTGGATTAACACGCTCGACGTTTCCCATTGCCTCGATCTCAACGACACGCGCGCACTTTCCGATGCAGAAGGTGTGTGGGGCGCACTGGCGCAGGTCGGCGTCGGTGCAATCCAGACGGATGAAGTCGAGGCCTTCACGGGCTGGCTGAAGGCTGATGCAGGCGAGACGGGCAGGTCATGGACACGATGAACCAGCGCCTCGAGCGTGCAGCCGGCATCATAGAGGAGGCGATGGGGCTTGCCCTTCGCTTTTTCGAAGCGCGCGGCAGCATCGCCACCCGCACCAAGGGTTTTCAGGACTTCGTCTCGGAAGCGGATACCGCGGTTGAAAGGCTGGTGCGCGACCGGCTGGCGGCGGCATTTCCGGGTGAAACCGTTCTCGGCGAGGAGATGGGCGGGATCGCAGATGACGCCTATTGGATCATCGATCCCATCGACGGCACCGCAAACTTCCTTCGCGGCTCACCACTCTGGGGCATCTCGCTGGGCTTCGTGCGCAACGGCGTCCCGGAAATCGGGGTCGTCGCCATGCCAGTCTTCCAGGAGATCTATTCGGCTGCCGAAGGAACAGGGTTGTTGCTGAACGGCAAGCCGCTTGCGCGCGATGTTCCATTTAAGGAAGTGCAGGTGATGTCGCTCGGTGACAGCGCGTCTGCCGATGCCGCGGAGGTGGCGGCGCTCAATGTCGGCTTGAGGCATGCGGGCTGGGTGGTGGAATCCATCCGTTCGACCTCGATTTCACTGGTTTTTGCAGCGCGCGGCATCTTTGATGGCCATCTGCAAAAACTGACGACCATGTGGGACATCGCCGGTGGCGTTGTCCTGGCACGGGAGGCGGGTCTTGACGTTCGGATTGGAACGCGCGGCGAAACCGGCATTCCCTGGGTTGCCGCCGCAACGCCTGAATTGATGGCCGCGACGGAAACTCTCTGGCCGGAGATCGCGGAATTGGTGCCGGCCGAACTTGCCTGAAATTCCCATAAAAATCGGTGCCGGGTGAGAGATCCAGACACTTGGCGCCTTCCACCGGCAACTGGACCGAAAAGCCTCTGACGACTGGTGGTTATGCCCAACCCTTCAGCGCCCGGCCGGAATAATAGCTGGGCGTTGTGGCGCGGTAGATCGGTATGCTGGCGGCACCGAGATGGGGCAGGTCGCTCATCATCGATTTGCGTATTTCAGGTGGCTCGACGAAAAAGTCTTCGCCGAGCATTTCCAGCGAGCCGATGCGCTGCACGATGTGTTCAAGAACCCAGTCAGGTAGCGATCCGCCAAAAATGATGGCGCCGGGATCCATCGTCCGGGCAACCGTCAGCGCCAGCAGACGAAGCTGGTCGGTCGCCCTTTCCAGCCAGGCAACCACGGCGGGGTGGTCGCAATAGCTTTCATCAATATCCTTCAAACGCCGGATGCCCACTCCGTGGGCGGCCAGCGTGTCGCAAAGGTCCTGTCCAGAGGGACGTGGATGGGATTTGGGAAACAGGCCGCCAAACTCGCCGGCATTGCCGTTCGTGCCGCGATAGAGATGGCGCTGAACCACAACGGCGCCGCCTATGCCGTATGTCAGCCAGATCATCGCAAAATTGCGGATGCTTCGACCAGCTCCGTAATACAGCTCCGAGAGGATGACGGTATTGCCGTCATTTTCGTGAAAGACCGGGAAATCGAAATAGGGCTGGAAGTCCTTGTCCACGTCGATGTCGCGCCAGCTCTCGAACTGCTTGATGCGAAAGACATGGCCTCGATCACGCTTGAAGTGGCCTGGAAAGCTGATGCCGCAGCCTAGCACATCCTTCTTTTTGATCTTGGCCTTTTCAACCACCTGTCGGGCGGCCGTCTCGGCCATCTCCATGATATGCTCGAAACTGTGTCCCTCAAGCTCGGACCTGATTTCCTGCCTGATCGTGCCGTTGAGATCGGCCAGGCAGACACGCAGATCGTCCGGGTTGAAATAGACCCCGAGCGTGAAAAGTCCGTTCGGATTGATCTCGATGGCAGTGGATGGCTTCCCCCGTTTGCCGTCGCTGCGCGCTTCCTCGGCTTCCAGGATCAGGCCGGATTCCAGAAGATTGGCCGTCAGGCGGGTGAGGGTCGGTGCGGAAACATCCATCTCGCGCGCCAGTTCGATGCGCGACATACCTCCCTTGCCGCGCAGGATTTCGAGCAGACGCCGTTCATTGTAGCCGAGGTCGATCAACCAGGTCTCCCACGAGAAGTTAAGTCGGATGATTAGCGCAATTTCAGTGGCTGTGCACCTTGTTTTCCGGAACGTCCTGACTTTTCAGGTTCGAAGATTAAGCGCGGCTGTCTTCAAATGTTGAGTTTTTTCAGACGGATATTGGATTTTTGTATTCAAGATAAATTGCAGCTTGACTAATTAATTTACGTAAAGAAAATAAATAGCAGACGGCGGGTAGCGACACGCAAAATCAATAAGAAATTATGTCGTACTGCCTTGCCAGTCAGGGAACAAAAAAACGGAGCACCCTTTATGCGTCAATCATGCACTATTTTCGCGCGCCTTGTTGCTGGCGCAACTTTCCTTGCCAGTGCGGCTTTTGCCCATGCGGAAGGTACCGTCGTGGTCTATTCGGCAGCGCCGCAGCAGCTCATGGATGAGTTGCTGCCCATGTTTGAAAAGAAGACCGGCACCAAGGTCGAGCTTGTCAAAGCCGGGTCCGGCGAGCTGATGAACCGCATCAAGGCGGAAAGCGGCAAGGCGGCTGGCGACGTGATCTGGAGCGTTGATGGCACCGTCATCGACTTTTCCGCCGACCTGTTCGAACCTTACAAGCCTGTCGAGGCAGCATCGATCAACCCTGCCTTTTCGCCGAGCACCAACTGGGTTCCTTTTACCGCAGTCGTTACGGCCTTCATCGTCAACAAGGAAGCGCTGAAAGGTGCGCCGGTTCCGACATCCTGGGCCGATCTTGCCAAGCCTGAATACAAGGGCCTGATTTCCTCGGCCCGTGCCGATCAGTCCGGCTCCGCCTATATCCAGATGGCGACGGTTTTGCAGGATTTCGACAGTGAGGAGAAGGGTTGGGAAGTTTATACCGGCATTCTCGGCAACTCCGTTCTTTCCACCTCTTCAGGCGCTGTTCCGCGTTTCGTCAATGATGGCGAGCAGGCGGTTGGTATCACGCTCGAAGACGCCGCCCTGCGCTACAAGCTTGGCAGCGCCCCGGTAGAGATCGTCTATCCGAAAGAAGGCACGGCAATCGCGCCTGACGGCATGGCGCTCGTCAAGGGTGCGCCGAACGCCGAAAACGGCAAGGCCTTCATCGATTTCATCGTCTCCAAGGAAGCGCAGGAAGTCGTGGTGAAAGCCGGTCGTCGCTCGGTCAGAACCGATGTTCCTGCCAATTCGGCGCTCGTTCCGCTGTCCGATGTTCCGGATGCGAAATACGACTTCAAGTGGGCTGCGGACAACCGCTCGCGTCTGATGGAAAAGTGGAACGAGATCCTGCTCGGCGTCCAGTAAGAACATTGCCGGGGGCGGTGCGTCAGGCAACCGTCCCCTGCTTACCTCTTTCACAACAGCATTTTCGTTCCGTCCACCGTGGTCGTGTGCCGCGCAGGATATGTCATGGAGCAGCACATGGCCGCCGTAGAAATTACCAGCATCAAGAAAAGTTACCGGGATGTCGTTGCCCTCTCCGACATCAACATCTCCATTCCCTCCGGATCGTTTTTTACGCTTCTTGGACCCAGCGGTTGTGGCAAGACGACCCTTTTGCGCACGATTGCCGGTTTTCACCAGCAGGATAGCGGCAGCATCAGCATCGAAAGACAGGCGATCGAACATGTGCCCGCCCATAAGCGCGATGTCGGCATGGTCTTTCAGGATTATGCGGTGTTTCCGCATATTTCGGTGTTTGACAACATTGCCTTCGGTCTGAAACAGCGCAAGGCGTCTTCAGCCGAGATCCGCGAACGGGTCGGCAAGATTCTCGATGTCGTGCAGCTCGCTCCCTATGCCAAGCGTATGCCTCACGAACTCTCCGGCGGCCAGCAGCAGCGTGTGGGTCTTGCGCGCGCACTCGTCATCAACCCGAAAGTGCTGTTGATGGACGAGCCGCTGTCCAACCTCGATGCCAAACTTCGCGTGGACCTGCGCCGGGAACTGCGTGAAATCCAGCAGGCCATGAACATCACCACCGTCTATGTCACGCATGATCAGGAAGAGGCGCTTGCCATGTCCGATCTGGTTTGCGTCATGTATGGCGGCGTCATTCAGCAGGCGGCACCACCCTGGGAAGTCTATAACAATCCCGCTAACCGCTTCGTCGCGTCGTTCGTGGGCGCAAACAACTTCCTGACGCTTGACCGTGCAGGCGGACAGACATCCATTTCCGGCCACAAGGTCGCATTGCCGCAGGCGGGTGCGATTTCCCCGCAGCGGAAGATCGTCGCCGCCATCCGCCCGGAGGCGATTTCTGTCGGTCCTGCCGCGATCGATGGTGACGAGCGCATCGAACTGCCCGTGACCATAAGACTGGTCAGTTTCACGGGGCGTGAGATGAACGTTGCAGCCGTTCTCTCGTCGGGCGAGGAAATCGAGGCGATCACCAAGCCATCGCCTGAGATCATTGCACTGCAGCCCAACCAGAAGACCACTTTCTCCTGGCGCGCGGCCGATGCGAAGCTGTTCGGCGAGGGCGTAACCGGGGAGCGCCTGTCATGACGGATATGACTGCGACTGCAACTCCCGGCGGTTTCCGCCTGCGACTGCCAGGTTTTTGGACAAGCGTGACGGTATTTGCCGTCATCCTGCTGGCGATCTTCCTGATCCTGCCGATTTTCAGCGTCTTCTTCATCAGTTTCTTCGATGCCAAAACCGGTGCGTTCGGTCTCAGCAACTATGCGGAAGTGTTCACACGGCGTTTTTATACCGTCGCACTCTGGAATACGCTTCTCATCGGTGTGCTGGGCATGCTGGGCGCCTGCCTTCTCGGTATTCCGCTTGCCTTTTGCACCTCCCGTTATCGCATCAAGGGGCGCACTTTTATTGCCACCTTCGCGGTTCTGGTTCTGTGCGCACCGCCGTTCATTGGTGCTTATGCCTGGATTATGCTGTTCGGTGCCAACGGTGCTGTCACCAATCTCTTGTCCTTCGCCGGCATTTCATTGCCGACGATCTACGGGATCCCGGGTATCGTGATGGTCTTCAGCCTGAAGTTCTTTCCCTACATCTTCCTGATGACGGAGAACGCGCTGAACACCATCAACAAGTCCTATGAGGACGCGGCGGAAAATCTCGGCTGCACGGCGTTCGAGCGTTTCCGCAAGATCACCTTGCCGCTGGTCTTTCCGGCAGTCAGCACCGGCGCGATCATCTGCTTCGTGCTGTCCATCGCCGACTTCGGAACGCCGGCAATCCTCGGCAAGGGCATCAGAACGCTTTCGACCATCGCCTATGCACAATACACCTCCGAAATGGCCGGTACGCCGACCATGGCGGTTACGATTTCCATGGTGATGATTGCAATTTCGATGGCGGCACTTCTGTTGCAGCGGCACATTCTTGCCAAGCGCCGCTACGCCAGTTCATTGACCAACAGGCCGGTAAAGCAGTCCATGCGCCCGTTGAAGTCGTTCATCGTGCACGGCTTCTGCTATCTGGTCGTCTTCATCGCCATGCTTCCGTCGCTCACGGTCATCTACACCTCGTTCCTCGCAACCAGCGGTCCCGTCTTCACCGGCGGCTTCGGGTTGGACAGCTATGCCCGTATCCTTCGTGATTCACCGCAGGCGATTGCCAACAGTTTCACGTTTGCACTGGCTGCCGTGGTACTGATTGCGATCGTTTCCGGCCTGCTGTCGTTCATCGTGGTGCGACGC
This sequence comes from Agrobacterium tumefaciens, assembly GCF_013318015.2. Lineage (NCBI taxonomy): Bacteria > Pseudomonadati > Pseudomonadota > Alphaproteobacteria > Hyphomicrobiales > Rhizobiaceae > Agrobacterium > Agrobacterium tumefaciens. The sequence continues at coordinate 1,812,160 of NZ_CP115842.1, forward strand.
GACAATGCGGTCTCCGGCTCGCTCGATCTTCTGCTGATGGTGCCTTACCTCATTCCCGGCGTTGTCATGGCGATCGGCTACGTCACGACGTTCCGCTATCCACCCTTTGATATCACTGGGACGGCGCTCATCATCATCGTCCTGGTGTTTATCCGCCGGCTGCCTTACGGCGTCCGCTCCACGACATCGATCCTCAGGCAGATCAAACCGTCCATCGAGGAGGCTGCGGTCAATCTCGGGGCTTCGCCGGCAAAGACCTTCGTGTCGGTGACGGTGCCGCTGATGCTGCCCGGTCTCATCATCGGTTCGCTGATGAGCTTCATAACGGCTATCAACGAGCTGTCCTCGACGCTGATCCTCTACACGGCACGAACGATTACCATGCCGGTTCTCATCTATGTTCAGGTGATTGACGGCGAGTTTGGCACGGCTGCGGCGCTTTCAACCGTCCTTCTGGTCAGCACCGGACTTTGCGTCTTCATCGTGTTCCGCCTCTCGGAAGACAAAGAAGCCTCTTTCGTCTGAAACCATACCAGCCCTCACCAAAAGCCTGCAGTAGCGGCGACATACGTGTCGCCGCCAGCCTCCCTCTGCCCAGCCTCCCTCTGCAAGGAATACACGACGATGAATATCGCGAGCTTTTCGCAATCGAAATACAAGAACGCCGCAACGCCCGGGGACGATGTGGCACTGATCATACCGGGACGGGTTCTGGCCGTTTTTGACGGTGCGACCGACCCGACCGGTGCAAGTTACGGCGGCTTGAGCTCGGGCCGTATCGCAGCACTCGCTGCCGCAAATGCCGTGGCGAAAATGGGCCTCGATGGCACGCTGGAAAAAATTGCCGCGCCCAAGCTTTTTCAGAACATCAGCGATATCTTGAAGCAGGAGGCCGAGCGCATCAATGCCAGCCATCCACCGTCGACAACCCTGGCAATTGTTGCCGACCTGGGAGACAGTTTCCGCCTGCTTCTGGCTGGCGATTCCGGTGTGCGTATCAACGGCTCCCGGTTGCTGCAGCATGCCAAGCTTATAGACAAGGTAAGTACATCGGCGCGCATCCTTGTCTTCAAACAGCTTTTTGCCGCTTTGAGGGATGGTGATGCAGCCGAGGCACGCACGCGTGCGACCATCTTTTCCGGCCTGCGTTCCGCTGTCGAAAACGGCATCATGACTGCGCAGGAGGCGAAGAATGTTGTCATTGCCGCAGCCCACATGAGCGGTCTTGAGAGCGATATCGAAGCAGTCGAGGAATTTCTGATGGGAGGAATTCGCGTCCAGCCGCAATTCGCAAACAGGCAGGGACACGTACTGGGATACGCCTCGGTCAATGGCGGAACGGTCATAGAAGAGGGGACGGTCGATCTTAGCATCGCCAAGGACACGCTTGTGAGCCTTGAAATCTTTTCCGACGGTTATCTGTCTCTGCCGGCTGGAACCGATGTCGCTGACTGGGAAGCGGAATTTGCCCGCGTCGAGACGGCAGATTTTCACAAGATCAACGAGTACCCGTCGGTGAAGGGGTCAACATCGAGCGAATTCAGCGACGACAGGACCGTGGTGTGCATGAAGGCGCGGTGAAGAGATATCCGCGCCGAAAAGTATTTCGAAGCTGTCCGTCTTTCGAAGTGACAACCGCGAAAATTCCACCGCTCGTTGGCAGTGTTTGTCGTCCGCTATCGCCCCCAATTCGAAAGGCCTTGCCCTTGAAGGCGAAGAAAGACGCTGCGCACATGAGATCATGGGAAGGTAAGTCTATGGTTTAGCTAACGGCTTACCTCCGTACCTAGATAGTTGCGTTCACTCCAGAGCAAGGGTTTGCGCAGCGGATCGAAGCTCGCTTCGATGATCGATCCAACAAACAGGATGTGGTCGGCGGCATCAATGGAGCCGACGAGTTCGCAATCCATCGAGAGCAGCGCGTCAGCAAGCCTTGAGCTTCCCGACGGCCAGACATCCCAGTGGCCGACGGAAAACCGGTCCGGCAGGTTTCCTTTTCCGGCGAACACATCGGCGATCTCCTCCTGCCCTCTGGACAGCGTCGTGACTGAAAAGCGCCGGCTTGCTGCGACAAGATCGACCATACGGCTGCTGGCATCGATGGAGATCATTAGAAGCGGCGGTTCGGCGCTGAGCGGCATGAAGGACGTGATCGTACGTCCGATCCGCTCGCCCGCATGGGAGGCCGTGGCCACGGCCACGGTGAAGACGAGGCTCGCCATAGCGTCCTTGAATTCACGCGGCGAGATTGTCGGAGAGGGGGGTGCTTTCAGCGGGACATGCGCGTGATTGACCACACCACCATCGATCAGCATGAAATTATGAGACATGCAGTGCCGGGCTAACCGCCCGCTCCCGGGTTCTTCGAAAAAATGGAAAACTTGGCCGCAGCACCATTCATGATGTCGGCATCATCAGGCGGCGTTCTTTTCTGGTGCACGCGCGGCCAGATGCCGGAATAGTGGCGGTTGAGGTCAAGCCAGACATGCAGACCCGCCTCGGTATCCGGCCGGATTGCCGCGGCCGGACATTCGTGCTCGCAGATGCCGCAATCGATACATTGATCCGGGTGAATGACGAGCATGTTCTCGCCTGCATAAAAACATTCGACCGGGCAGACTTCCACGCAGTCCATGTATTTGCAGGCGATACAGTTTTCGGTGACGACATAGGACATGGGGATGCTCGCATGGAGTTGCAGCCGGACGGCGGCTGTCCGGCTGCGCCTGACCCGGTCGCCCCCATGGCAGCGAGACCGGTCGGCTCGGTGGGGCTCAAATCAGAGGCGGGCGGCCACTGCCTGCCAGTTCACCAGATTGTCGAGGAAGTTCTCAATATAGGCCGGACGCTTGTTGCGGAAATCGATGTAATAGCTGTGTTCCCACACGTCGCAGCCGAGAATCGCCTTCTGGCCGAAGCACAGCGGGTTAACGCCGTTTTCCGTGCGGGTGATCTTCAGTGTGCCATCGGTATCCGCCACCAGCCACGCCCAGCCCGAGCCGAATTGCGAAGCGCCAGCGAGGGCAAAATTCTGCTTGAACAGCGCCACCGAGCCGAAAGACTGCGTCAGCGCATCTTCCAGCACCTTGGGAATCGCATGTTTTTGTGGCCCCATGATTTCCCAGAAGAGATTGTGGTTCCAGTGCTGGGAGGCATTGTTGAAGATGCCGGACTGCGCGACCGCACCTTTTTCATAGGTGGCGCGCACGATCTCCTCGAGGCTGCTGTTTTCCCATTCGGTGCCTGATATCGCCTTGTTGAGATTGTCGACATAGGCCTTGTGATGAAGATCATGATGGAACTTCAGCGTCTCCTCGGACATGCCAGAAGGGGCGAGCGCATCATGGGCATAGGGGAGGTCGGGAAGCTGGAAAGCCATGGGGTATTCCTTTGTCACTGTTTGCTCAAGAGCATGGAAAAAGCCTTGCGAAAACAAGGTGACAATACTTCTAGGACCTCAATCACAGTTGAGGTCAAGCGGTTTTTCGGGGGATAAATCCACGAACTGGCGGGCTTATGAAACATGCGCCACGATGGCGCGGATTATCGCTCGTCGACGTTCACCGCGGCGACCCATTCTTCGAGTGCCCTGCGAATTGCCGAGTTCGCATCTTCCCCGCGGACGAATGCCCACCATGTATGTGCGCCTTGCCACAAGGCGGCCATCTGCCAGCCAAGCCGTTCCTCTCTAGCCTTGTCGTGGGTAAGGCGGCAGCCAAGCGCCTGGGCGAGGGTGTGTCCCCAGAGTGCTCCTCTCGCGCGCAGCTTCGGATTGCGAATGTCTTCTCTCAGCAGCAGCAACCCGTCACTGGCGTTTTGTTCTGCGGCTTCGGGGGGCATGAGGCGCATGAGAAGGGATATGGCGCCCTGCGGCGTCAATGGTTCCTCCTCATCGGCTGTTTCCGTTTCCGCCTGCAGCTTGTCCCAGGCGCGCAGAAGCACGGTTTCGACAAGGTCTTCGCGCTTGCCGTAACGCTGCACCAGGGTTGCCGCAGATAGGCCGCAGGCCTTTGCGGCTGCGGCAAAAGTCAGCCCGTCGGGGCCTGTCTGCAACATGAGGGGCAGCAGGACATCCAGCACCTGATCATCTGAAATCGACTTGTGTCTTGGCATGACATATATATAAACGTATATTCATTAATAAATCAAGGAGGATAATATGGCGGTCATTCGCGGATATATCGCGGCGAGTCTGGACGGGCGGATCGTTTCTGGAGACGGCTCCTTGGACTGGCTCTACAAATATGATGATATGGACCTCGGCGAACACGATTATCGCCTTTTCCTGAAAGGAATTCGAACGGTGGTCATGGGGCGGGCGACCTATGATTTCATCGCCGGTGAACAGGCGCCCTGGGCTTACGGAGATCAACGCGTTATCGTCGTCACCTCAAGGCCGATCGAGGGCCCCAAGGGACCTCTGGAGGCGCGCAGCGATGTGGGCTCGTTGATCGAGGAATTGCGCGCACTCGATGATGGCGATGTCTGGATGCTGGGCGGCGGAAAGCTGCAGATGGCCTTTCTGGAGCGTGATGCACTGGATGAGATCGAGATTTATGTCATCCCGGAAATCCTTGGCTCAGGTGAGCCCCTTTTTCCGCTCACCGGGCATCGGGCCAGTCCCACTCTCGTGAGCGCAACGGCAATCGAAAAGGGCTGCGTTCGATTGCACTACCGCTTCTCGTGATGCTCTCGGGTTCATGATGTTAGTGAGGTGGCGAGGAATGGTCGATACAGACCGTGCCAGCTGCTCCCGGCCTAACTGCGCGGTTTCCGCCGTCAAAGCCCGAGAAACTTAAAAGGCTTGGTGTCCTTCAAGCTGTCATTCGCCATCCCCGAATAAATCTGCATCTGATTGGGGCCCAGGTCGAGTTTCTTGACCTTACCCGTCTCTTTCGAAAGGTCGAGTTTTGTCATGTCGATCCAGAAGATGTTCGGCGTCAATGCGGATTCGAAGAAATAGAGCTTGCGCTTGTGGTCTATCACCGTGCGCCAGCGGGTAGAGGAAATATTCGGCTGGTCCGGCGTGGTGATACCGTAGGGAACGGAAACATTGCGGATGACGCTAAAGACGCTGGCTATCGCCTCGACCGGATTTTCGCTCTTGGGGATGGCATTGGCGTAGAATGAAGCCCGGGCGAACCGGTCCGCGGCGCGATTGGTGCCCGGCAGCATGACGGTGCCGCCGATCTGCTTCCAATATTCGTTGAGCGCCAGCTGGTGATCGAAGGTCGGCGAATTGGTCATGACCTGATATTGACGACCGTGGTGGATGACCTGCTTGCCGTCAATATATTCGATGATCGCACTGTCACCGGTCGCATCCGAAAGGGAAAGGTGTAAGGTCGCCAGACGTTCTTCGCCGGGAACATTGTCGGTGACAATGGTGAAAGGGTTCTTCTCGAGCGCGCTGACGGCCTCGTCCACCGTTGCGAAATTATCGAGCGCATATTGCGCCCAGGCGGCGATGGAGAGGCCCGGCGATTTCCCGTCATAAGCGGGATAGCTCGACTCGACCAGCCAGAGAACATTTGCAGCAAGGCCTGCCTCATTCATGCCGTCTGTCGTCGAAATATCGTAACCTGAAGCAATGACGCTGCCGTATTTCGAGGTCCATTTGACCGAATTCGGCCCGGCCTCGCCGGCGCGTTCCATGCCGCGCGGGAATACCCAGATGTTGGTTCCGACATCCGTCTTCCAATCCATCGACCGGGCCGTCATCACCTGATCATTTTCGCCCAGATAGACGAAGCGCGTGCAGGCTTCGGCCACAGATGTCGTCAGTGTGGCGACAGACAATATCGCGGCGGTGCAGGCGGAAAAAATCGGCAAGGTCTTCAGGTGCATGGAAAAGCCTCCGGTGTTCGCGGCACAAGATGCAGCGTATGATAGAAAATCGGACTTGTTGCCGGAAGTCAAATAGGCTTAGCTGCGGACGATTGTCGGGGGGGGAAGGCATTGCTAAAATTACCAATTTTTTCGGCCCTTATGGCTTTTTCCGCAACCGCAGCCACAGCTGCGGACGACGTTGTTGCCACACCCGCGCCGGTTGATGTGGCACCAGACTGGGCATTTCAGGCGACGGGTTATCTCTGGGCGACCGGCTTGAATGGCAACGTGTCGCCGTTCCAACGTGCCCCGACCCTCCATGTGGAGAAATCCTTTTCAGATGTCATGGATGATCTCAATTTCGGTGGGTTTCTCAACATCTGGGGACGTTACGACCGTTTCGTTCTTTCCGGCGATTTAATGTATGTCGATACCACCGACAGCAAGGCAGCCGGTCCGCTGCCTGCGCTGCAAATTCCAGGTTTGCCAACCTTGCCTGCCGGTGCCGCCATTGATGCGACTGTCGACACACAGGAATTCATGGCAACACTGCAGGCGGGTTATCGTCTTATCGACGCGGACGGATTTTCTCTCGACGCGCTTGCCGGCGGGCGCTTCTGGCATATTTCCAATGACGTTGCGGTTACTGCCAGCCACCCACTGATCGGCAGCGTTTCCGCCAGTCATAGGGAGAGTTTCGGCTGGGTGGACCCCGTCATCGGCGCGCGCGCATTTTTCAGCCTCACGGACAAGCTGTCCGTTCAGGGGCAGGTGGATATCGGCGGTTTCGGCGCGGGTTCCGATCTCACCTGGTCAGCACTCGCGACGGTGAACTACATCTTTACCGACACATTGTCGGTCTCGGCAGGCTATAAGGTGCTCGACGTTGATTACTCGCGCGATGGTTATGTCTTCGATTCACGGCTGAGTGGACCGGTTGTCGGGTTGACGTACCGGTTCTAGTCACTGTTGTCGCGAGTCTCATCGCCTTTTCACACCCATCCCAGAAACAATTTTAGTTTCTCCTTAACTTTGGTCTTCATCTCGGTCTTGCAGGGAGATGCGCATTGCAGTAACTTCTGGTTGTTATTTGACTCGAAGAACCAAAGGGCATGAAATTGGCGGGTCGCGCTTAAAATTCACGGATGAAAAATAATATCCATGCCATGGTGTTGGCAGGATTGATTATTTCGTGAATTTCTAATGTGTACGGTTCTTTCAGAAAATGACTAAAGACTATCGTCTCGTAAAGAAAGTTACTACTTTAACGCTTCTTGGATCAGATGAACTGATCTATGTACCCGGTAGGGGATCGACAGCAAGGACAGCTGCAGAGTGAAGCATGGGCGGCATTGCCGCGACAAACTTCATTTCAAATGCAGGCCTCCGAAATATGCCACTTGCTGCTTTCATTCCTGGTTTCCGACGGCTAGTCTCTCCTGACTTTTGTCTCGCAATTGTGCCGGCCGCTCAAATCTCAGCCAATTCCCCGAGGAGCGCGGCGAATGGTTTCAAGCGAACCTTTGCCATTGCGATTTTTGCAAACCTGCTCGCGTCAGGGCAGGCAACTGCACAGTCGCCCGCCGATGATTTTTCCCGCCGGCAGGACCAGCAACAGCAGTTGCAGCGGCTTGAAAACCTGAAACAGATAACTCCTGATGGCGTCGCTGGTCGTGAGAGCCGAGCGCCAGGAGGCGGCGCGAAGTCCGCTGGTCCATGCTTCAATATCTCGCGTGTAGAGATAGAAGGTGCTGCAAGTCTGTCCGCCATTGCGGTCGGAAAAGTCACGAAGCGCTACGACAATCGCTGCGTCGGCGTTGCGGATATTACCACGTTGCTCAAGGCCATCACCGACCTTTATCTGGACAAGGGATTTGTGACTTCGCGCGCTTATGTTCCCCCACAGGATATTGCCGGAACAAGATTGCTGCGGCTGGTCGTCGTCGAGGGTAGGATCTCGGATATCTACCTTAATGGCCACCCGGTCGCGAGAAACGGCGCATTCGCGACGGCTTTTCCCGGCGTGAAGGGTGAGGTCGCCAATATTCGCGATATTGAACAGGGGCTGGACCAGATCAACCGCCTGTCATCGAACGACGCGAAAACCTCCATGTTGCCGGGCAAAGAGGACGGCACGTCCATCCTCAACGTCGAGAACAAGCCGCGCAAGCGCTGGTACGCGAGCATTTCCAACAACAACCTCGGTCAAGAGAGTACCGGTTACTCCCAGACCAATGTTTCCGTCGGCTTCGACGACCTGTTGGGCATCAATGATCAGTTGGGGTTCTCCTACGGTCGGAGCGGCCCGGATTATCCTTGGGACGACGATGGCCGCGGGCACAGCAACAGCTATTCGGTTAATACAAGCATACCTTATGGATACTGGACGTTTTCAACAAATGGCTCCTGGTACGAATATAACAGCACCATTCCCGGCAATTTTGGGCCGATCGAAACCTCGGGCAATTCCGGTCAGGTTGGATTTGGCATAGATCGCGTCATTCTGCGCGACAAGGATTCTATCACGACGCTCAGAGGCGGTCTCACCTACAAGCAGACCGACAACTTTCTTCTCGGCAATCGAATTGAGGTGGGAAGCCGTCGATACACGATTGGCAGTCTGGGCTTGTCGCGTTCACAGAGAATTCTGGGTGGCGTCATCGCTCTCGATTTTGCCCTTGATAAGGGTCTTGATCTCTTCGACGCCGTGGAGGCCGGAGAGCCGGGGGCGGGCACGGCGGATCCCCGGTTTTTGAAATTCAACACTACCGTCAGCGCGACGCGGCCGTTCGAGGCGGCTGGCCAGCGGTTCGAATTAACGACGCTCCTCAATGCCCAATATTCGCCCGATAACATGTTTGGCGCAGAACAGATCGGGCTTGGTGGCTCCAGCAATGTACGGGGCTCAAGGGAAAGCGTCATATTCGGTAACAACGGATTTTTCAGCCGCAACGAACTGGTTTGGCGGACAATGCCATGGGAGGGCACAAGTCTGGCGCCCGTTCTGGGCGAATTACGCCCCTACATGGCCCTCGATTATGGCCGCGTGTTCTCGCAGCATCGCTTCGATTTTCCAGACGGCTATCTCGCGAGTTGGACCGTTGGTGCGAAACTCGTTGGCGGAAACATCAGTGCCGATTTCGGCTACTCCCAGGCATTTTCCAGCAGCGTCAGTCACGGACGCGGCAATCTCATTTTCGCCAGCGTGACGGCACGCTGGTAGGCTTCAAAAGAGAATATTATGGTCAGATCTTCTTTTCACGCCCCCAAATTGTCTGTCGTATTCGCGCTGGTGGCGACTGCCAGTGTCGTTTCCGGCTGCGGTGGCCGGGCAGCGCATCCGGTTGCCTCGACAAACCCTGCCGACAGCGCTTTCGATTGCGCCGGCATCAAGCGCGAATTCGAGGCTAACGAACGGCAGGTCCTGGCAACGGTGAAAGAACGATCCGATGCGCAGGGTAAAAACGTCGTCCTCGGTGCGACAGGTGTTCTTCTGTTTTGGCCGGCTCTTTTCTTTATGGATCCGAAATCGCCAGAGAAACTGGAGATCGACGCATTGCGTAACCGCAATCAGGTCCTTGGCGAGATTGCCAAAAGCAAAAAATGCCCGGCCCCGCAGTCGAAGCTGGCGGATGTCTACAAGAAACTCGACGCCAAGCCGTCCCAGGCCGACACGAGCAGAAAAGACCGCTAAGCCCCAAATTCCGTCTGCCACGAGAGGCGAACAACAATGACATCACAGTTTAAGCGTCTTCCACGCAAAACAACCGACCTCGCATTGTTCGCCAATGCCGGGACGCTGGCTCAAAAAATCATTGCCACCGTTGTCAGTTTTACGCTCGTGCTTCAGCCAGTGCTTCTTCACGCACAGGACATATCGCCGGAAGTTGGAGGATCTTTTGCAAATCGCCCCGGGATAGGGGCTGCTCCGAACGGCGTGCCGCTCATCGATATCGTCGGACCCAACAGCCAGGGTCTGTCGCACAACAAATACAACAATTTCAACGTCGGCACGCCGGGCGTTATTCTCAACAACTACAATGGTGAGATCGGTACGTCGAAGCTGGGTGCCGCGACACCTGGCAATCCAAACCTTCAAGGCAGGGGTGCTGCCACGGTCATCCTCAATGAGGTGACGTCGCAAAATCGCAGTTCTCTCGTCGGGCCGACCGAAGTGTTCGGCGGCCGCGCCGACGTCATTATCGCCAATCCGAACGGAATCACCTGCGACGGCTGCGGTTTCATCAACACGCCACGCGCCACGCTGACGACGGGTGTGCCTGACATCGGCGCTGATGGACGTCTCAATGGCTTCACGGTCAATAGCGGAGACGTCACGTTTGGTCCGAAGGGCGCGAATTTTGCGACAGGGGACGGGAGAGTCGATCTGTTCGATATCGTATCCCGCACCATCCATATTGACGGTACGATTTATGGCGAGGATTTGCGCCTGACGGCCGGCAAGAGCAAGTTCGATTATGCCACGGGGGATGCAACTCCACTTGATGCGACCTCCGGAACACCTGAATACGCAATCGACGGTTCAGCACTCGGGGCCATGCAGGCCGGCCGTATCAAGATGGTCGTCACGGAAAAGGGCGCTGGCGTTCGCATGCGCGGAGACATGGCCGCCAATGCCGGGGAGCTCTCGCTGTCGGCCGACGGCAAAATCTCGATCGGCAATGCCTCTGGCAATAACGGTGTGAACATTTCCTCTAAGGGAAGTGTTTCAACTGGTCGTCTGACCTCGAAAAAGTCGGTGTCGGTTAAGGCGGGCAAGGACACCAAGGTCGCTTCGATCGGTGCTGAAGAGGATATTCTGATCAATGGTGGGGCCGGCTTCATAGATGTCGCCGGTACTCTCGGGACCAGTGGTGCAGTCAACCTTCTGGCAGATGGGCGTATTGCCTTGGCCGACGCGTCGGCTACCGGACCCGTTTCGCTGTGGTCCGGGGCTGGCTCCATTGCCATCAGCGGCACGGCCCAGTCTGGCACGGCGATGTCGCTAACGGCGGCTTCAGGCGCGATCACAGCGGGCTCGCTGCTTTCGAAAGGCGATTTGGCGCTGCTTTCCGGCCTTCATCTCGGGATTTCCGGGCTCGTGCTTGCAGAAGGGAATTTGCAGGCTTCGGCTGGCAGCGACATCCGCTATGACAGTCTGGAGGCAAACGGAGACGTTTTGCTGTCTTCGACAAATGGTGTCATCAGCTTCGATAAACGCACGGCCGCCGGGGGCGACATCAGGATCAGGCAGCAAAATGCCGACCTTTCCAATAACAGGAGCAGACTTGCCACATCCGGCACGCTCTACATCGATGCCAATAATATTAATCTCACCAACAGCACGCTAACGTCAGGTGGCATTGATCTCACCTCATCTGGAACGACAGATCTGACGGGTGCGCGGCTCAATGCTGTCACCGCGAGCAGCACAGCTCGTTCCGTTCAGGGGTCAGGTGACATCGCGATCCAAGCGGGTAGCCTCACTGCAAATGACGTCACCAATATTCTTGCGGCCCATAATCTGACGCTGTCGCTTTCGCAACTTGCCAACGCCGGTCAGTTGGCTGCTGGCAATGATCTTACCCTCAATATCGCTGGCAACCTCACCAACACCGCCACGGGGCTCATCTATGCCGGTAACGACGCGGCACTTTTCGTGGGCGGCGTGCTTGCCAATGATCAGGGGGCGATTGTCGCAGGTCGTGACCTCACAATTGCTGGAAGTGCTTCTGGCGCGCGCAACGCTGCTACGGTCAACAGTTCAGGTCTAATTTCCGCTAGTCGCAATATCTCGATCCTGACGGCAAATCTGCGTAACGAGAAAAGCGTGGCTCCGACCTATACGAGCCAGCAAATCTCAAACGCACTCGTGTCGGCTTATGACACCTATTATGCACGCGAATGTGGAGATTGTTCATCTCCCGTCTCTTTTGCTGGCAAGCAGTTCGTCATTGGTGCGCCCATTCGCCATGTCTATCGTGATGTGACTGAAGACCGTCTCACATCGGCTGGTAGCCCCGCAGCGACAATCGAGGCGGGCAATACGCTTTTTGTCGATACCGTCGATCTTACCAATGCCTATAGCAACATCGAAGCCGGCTCCGGCATGACACTTGTTGGCTCCGGCACGCTGAACAATCTCGGTTTGCAATTGCAGCGTACCACTTCGCTCAATTGCAACCAACAAGGCGGCTGCCAGTATTTTCCCGATGTCATCTATGAGTGGCAGGAAACGAAGACAACGGGCGATACTGGAGGCCACGAGAGCTCATGGCAGGTCTCTATGCCTGGTCCCAGTCCCTTTGGAACGGGGGATGCGTCAAAGGATATCGGGCCGGGACGGACCGTGGAAAGTGTCGAGGCGATCGGCGGTGTTCCCGCGGAGATCCGCTCTGGCGGAGCGCTGAGCATTACCGGTTTTGGTGCCGTTAACAATACCGCCGCAGCAGGTACGATCGCCGACCATGTCGCTGTGGCAGCGCCTGCGCCTTCGAGCGATCCCACCGGATTGCTCGCTGGCATGACCGCAAGCGGTGCGCTGTTCACACTCGGCTCCGTTGCAACCCCGCAGTCCGGTGGCTTTGGCGGCACCATTCCCGGTCAGACGTTCCTCTATGAAACGCGTGCCGCCTTCCTCGATGTCTCGAAATTCTACGGATCGAGCTATTTCCTTGGCCGCATCGGCTACCAGCCGGACCGGCAGATCCAGTTCCTTGGGGACGCCTATTTCGAGAACCAATATATTGAGCAGCAGCTCAGACTGGCGACGGGTTCCGGCTTTACCGGGCAGGATTCGATCGCTCAGATAAAGCAGCTCCTTGATAACGGCGCTGCCTATCTGGGAGCGCAGCAGCGCCCGCTTGGCGAACCGCTGTCGGCTGAGGAGATCGCCAGCCTCACCGAATCCGTCGTCGTATATGAGTGGCAGACGGTGCACGGTACGACCGTTCTTGCGCCGGTACTACATCTCGCCGCCAATGACAGGGAAAGATTGAATTCTGCGGGCGCGCTGATCGCCGGCAATCAGGTGACAATCGATACTGGCCTGCTTGCAACATCAGGCATGATTGCATCGGCTGGTGATCTGACTGTTTCCGGTTCGTCGATCGCGGCGATCGGCGGCACCTTCACGGCGGGTGGCAATGCCTCGCTGAAGGGGAACGAGAGCATTCTGCTGGCCAATGCGAAGGTGAATGCAGGTGGCAATCTCGGCCTGACGTCGAATGGAGACATCAATATCTCCGTGACTGAAAGGTCGACAACCAGCACATTGCGCGACAAGCGGAGTTCGACGACGGTTGTCAGAACCACCAGCCAGGGTTCCGAGATCACCGCGGGCGGTTCGGTCTCAGCCAATGCAGGCGGCAACCTCAACGTCATCGGCAGCACGATTGCCGCCGATGGAACCGTTGGCTTGAAAGCGACCGGTGATGTGACGATCGCCGAAGCTGTCGACACTACCACGATTGACTACGCCTATAAGAAAAAGGGCGGTCTGTTCGGCGGAAGCAAACAGACGACGAGCCACACGGAAACGCAGACCGTCGTCGGATCATCGGTCAGCGGCGGGAAGGGCGTGGCCATTACTTCGGGTGGAGATACCGTCCTCTCGGCCTCGACGGTGACTGCCGGCGATGAGACCAACAAAGCCGATATTAACGTCAGCGCAGGTGGAGATCTGCTGATCGCGTCGGGCAAGAATACGGCGGAGTTCGAGCAGAGTTCATCAGCCAAGGGTTTCCTCTCCAAGAAAAGCTCCACGCAGTACAACTACGACGAAGCGACAGTCGGCTCCGAGCTTTCCGCGTCTGGCAACATCAAACTGGATGCTGGCGGCAACGCTGTCATCGCCGGCTCGAACATAACGGCAGGCGATGCGATCAGCGTCGCGGGTGACAGCGTCGCCGTGATCGGGGCCGAGGAGCAGCATGCGCTGGAAAGCAGCAGCAAGAAATCCGGTCTGTTTGCGGGGTTTGGCGGTGGCTTCCTTTCGCTCTGGGGCAAGGAGCAGAAAGAAAAGAGCCAGTCGTCTACCCTCAACGTTGGCTCCGCGCTCAGCGCTGGAACCGATGTCACGCTCACGGCACGCGAGAACGACGTGAATGTCATCGGCTCGTCCACCATGGCAGGGCGTGACATTGCGCTGGAGGCTGCCCGTGATGTCAATATCACTCCCGGGGCAGAAAGTGCCTCGTCACAGGAGAAGGAAAAACGCTCGGGCTTCGGTATCAGCGTCTCCTCCGGCGGTGGCGGCTTCTCGGTGGGTCTCGGAGTACAGAAGACCAAAGACAGTAAGGAGCAGCAGACCAACACGAACGCGGTCTCTGTTCTCACTGCCGGTCGTGACCTCCTTGTTTCCGCAGGAAACAACGTCAATCTGCAGGCGGCAACAGCCTCCGTCGGACGTGACGTCGACCTCTTTGCCGGGAATGACATCAATCTCCTCTCGGCCAAAGACCGCACCAATTATCAGGAGATGCACGAGAAAACCTTTGCCGGAGTTACGGTTTCCGTGTCCAGCCAGGTTGGCAAGGCCGCCCAGAGCATCATGAGCTCGGCCGAACGGCTGTCGGACGGCGGTGGGGTCAACGCCATCACAAATACCGCCATTGCCGGCCTTGGTTTCTATCAGGCCTATAAGGATCTGCAGGGCGTCTCGTCAGACCTTTCCGCGGGCAAGGGCCTGTCCTTCAACGTGGGTATCAATGCCGGCGTCAGCCACCAGGAGAATAGCGCTTCTTCTTCATTCTCCACGCCTGTCGTCACCGATATTCGTGCTGGTCGCTCCATCAACATCGAGGCAGAAAACGGTAATATAACAAGCGAGGGAGCACAGATCCTCGCCGGCTACGGGAAGGACGGCCTGCCGGTCATCTCTTCCGATGAGCTGACCGGCGACATCTTCCTGTCCGCAGAGAATGGTGACATCAATCTCAACGCGGCCAAAGGCACATCTGACGCGGCAAGTTCAAACAAGTCCTGGAGTGCAAGCGCCGGCATCAATATGGGCTGCACGACGTCGGGCGGCTGCAATGCCAGTGTCGGTGTCAACGGTTCTTACGGCAAGGGCGGTTCCACCACCTCCGCAACCAGCCATACCAATACACATGTCAACGGCACTGGCGATGTGACCATTGTCACCAATGATCTGGCGCTCAAGGGCGCGACCGTCGCCGGCAACTCGGTCACCGCCGAGGTCAGAAACCTGACGATCGAAAGCCAGGTGAATACGGCCACGGCAAAGGCGGATCAGCTCAATGCGTCTGGCCAGATCGGCTTTGGAAACACTGGCGTCTCCGGCTCCACGCAGAAGGCCAAAGGCGATGCGGCGGTCGTTACCGAGCAATCCGGCATCCACGCCGGAACGGGTGGCATCGATCTTAACATTGAGCAGCACACTTCCCTTGTCGGTGGAGTAATTACCAGCGAGGCTGGCTCCGGACGCAACAACCTCTCTACTGGCACTCTTGACGCCACCGACATCGATACGCATTCAAGCTGGAAAGCCGAAACCTATGGCGGCTCGATTGGTACTGGCGGCCTCTCCATCGCACCGCCGGTCAAGGCTGGCGAGAGCGAGACCGGCAAGGCCTATTCGGCGATCGGCGGCAACATCCCGATCACCATTACCGATCAGGACAACCAGAAGCAGGACATTGGCACGATCCGGCGCGATACCGCCAATACCAACACCTCACTACCCGGTTTGCCAGATCTCGAACACATTCTGCGTCAGCAATACAAAACGCAGGCCGATCTCCAGGAAGCGCAGAAGACAATGGCTGGTTTGGCCGGCGATATTGCTTCCAGTTTCTACAACAACGCGACGACTCAGGCCGAACGTGATCTTTGGGATGAAGGTGGTGCAGGTCGAGCCCTACTTCACGCCATCGGAGGCGGTATCCTTGGCGGCGTCAATGGATGGGAAGGGGCGCTCAGGGGTGCGCTTGGCGGTACCGCATCGGCGCTCATGGCGCCAGCCATTGCGGACCTAGTCAAGGGCATGCTCAAGGACAGCAGTATGTCCGATCAGGACAAGCAGATACTTGCCACGTTGATCGGCGCAAGTTTGAGCGCCGGGGTCGGCGCGGCAGTGGGCGGCGGAGAAGGCGCGGCATACGGAGCTGCGGAATATCAGTACAATTATCTATATCACAATGAACAACTGGCCCGGGAAAAAGCGAAGGAGCAGCTTGCAAAATGCGAGGCGGCAAACACCTGTACAGACACCCAAATCGCAGCGCTGCAGGAGCAGATTGGATATTGGGATCAGCTTGATACGCACCGCGATACGGTTCTTGCGGATTCCTGTAATGCTAACCGGACAAGTCCGGCCTGCGTTGCCACCATCACCGATGCGCTGAAAGCTGTCGAGTATCTGCGTGACCCTGCCAACCCCATGGACCCTTCATCCATGGTTCCGGGCGGCTATGCCGACATGGAAAGGCGGCTGGTCAATGGAGGCTTCGGTGGCTTGTCGAGTCAGGATCTCGCCGCAGCCGTCTACGCCGAACGTCTTCAGACCATCGAGTTGCTGGCGCAATATCCGGATTCCGTCCAGGCGGCTCTCAAGGGTTTTGTTAATCAGTCAATTGTCAACGCAGCCATCGCTGTTCTCACATTTGGCATTGCTGAAAAGCTTGGAGCTACGGGGCCGAAGGGCAACGCTGGTCAAATCTCTGGTGAGGCTACAAATAACCAAAACGGCACGACATCAGGTACATCCGCTGCAAGCAACGCAAATGCCCAGGCTGCGCTGAAGGCTAAATTGTCAGGCTTGCAGAAAGCACAACAGTCAGCTGTCGTCACAAAAACGCTGCCTGATGGTAGAGTTCGTTACTATACGCAGGAAGTTCAAGCGCGAACTGACGGCCCCACGCGCGGTGCATCGTTTGTCACGGAGTATAATCCCTCCACAGGCTCAACAAGGCAGTGGATGGAAAGCTACGATCATTCAGGGAAAGTCATTCGAGTTCATCCCAAGAGCATTGATGGGAGACCGGTAAACGCACAACATTATCCTCCAACGGGGGCAGAACTGGAAGGATGGAAATGACACTGGCACCTGGCGAATTAGCTGTAATGTTTGAGAGGGAACTGCTTGGTGGTTTCAATCCGACGAGAGTTTCGAGACTAGCAACCCGCATTTATCAGCAACATGGCTTGGAACTTACACCGAAAATGGACGGCATAATCCTCACATTAATGGCAATGGAGGAGGGGCCAGAGTTTGAACTAAGTGAAACCGAATTTTTAAGCCTAATCAAAGAGGTTAAATCATTGTAGTAAAAACCATCGGAGATTTCGTCCCATTTCAACCAACACGGAAACACTTGGGCCGAGGAGCAGGAAGTCGACCTCCGTGCAGTCGGCTCGTGCCAGCGTGATTAATTACGACGGCACGCGAAAACGGTGTGGAATCATTTCTAGAAACCCAATCGGAAAACTGAGCGAATGAAATCGATCGGTAGCGCAGTTGAAGAACGGTGTAAAACGGAGCTTCAGGAAGGGGCTCGTTATCTTCTGGAAGACGGAGGCGATCCCGGAGTGCTGGATTTGCTTCGTCGAGAAATCGGAGCCGTTAAAAGCGCTTATTATTTGAGTGGTTACGAGCTTCAAGACTATCGCACCTGTAATTTGCAGGTGAACGGCATGACTGTTTGCCATATAGAAATTTCTGGAAAACAGATCGACGTCTTTGATAAGATAAGTATTTCTGAATACAAAATGGGTCTGAAAAGCAATGCCAAATTAAATTGCAAGTCGCGCTAAATATGGCTGCATCCCGATGAGTTTTTGTCAGTTAAATTATCTAATAGCATACGGAACAGCATTAAAATTTCCTTGGTAGTCCGCCATATTCAGTTGAAAAATGGTGAAGTAATATGCGAGCTAACTTTTTTCGACTCGAAGCGAGGCGGTTGTTGGAAATGGAACGTCTGATACTAGCAGAATTTCCACCTAGCATGAGATGCTATTACGAAATGACCGCGCTGGAACCACCGTTCGGCTTTTGAGGCGAAAGTGGCGTTTGCCCCACCAATGTTGTGCGTATTTAGGTAGGATACCGCGAGATGGCAGACAATCTGCGAGATATATCAGTTTGGTGCCAGAAATTCGTTCCGGCGCACGACTTGCCGAAAGGTTGGGAGCTCGCCCGGAGGCGCGACTGGGACAAACAGGAGAGGGCGCAGTCGACGCGTCGGAAGGTTTTGCCTGGGGCGTTTGTACTGGGGCAGTTGCAGCGGGAGGATCCATGTAGTGATCGTGCCCGTGTAACGTTAACCGCTCGGTTCAGATCAGAGCCGGTTGCCCCCAGGATCGAATGTGCATCGTCGAAGACGGCAGGCATTTGCTTGGTGGCTACCAAAAATCGGAGTTTCAAAGAACTTTGCAATGGCCCATACAGGATACCGTCCAGAAACGGAGCAGACATGAAGACCAGCCTTGAACATTTGCCAGAACGAAAGCAACGCGAGCTCGCGCGCGTCGTCGGAATTATTCAGGAAGAGTTTGCTGATCTGGTGGAGCGCTCGAAGTCGGACGCCAAGAAGGATGGACGGATTTTCAAAATCATTCTGTTCGGTTCTTACGCGCGCGGCACCTGGGTGGATGAACCGCATACGTCGAAAGGCTATCGCTCGGATTTCGATATCCTCGTCATCGTCAGCAACAAGGAACTTGCCGATCCCAAATACTGGGACAAGACAACAGACCGGCTGATGTGGGACAAGGAGATCGAGACGCCCGTGGGCCTCATCGTGCACGGCGCTCGCGAAATCAGTAATTTCCTAAATGATGGCCAATACTTCTTCGTTGATCTCGCCCGCGAAGGTGTTGTTCTTTACGAATTCGACGATCGGCCGCTCGCAGAGGCGAAACAACTCAGCCCTGCCGATGCACTCAGGGTGGCAGAAGATCATTTTTTGCGGCACTTCCCGGATGCGCGAGATTTCGCTGATGTGGCAAAATATCTCGTTGCGAAAGGTAACCTGCACCTAGCGGCCTTCAATCTCCATCAGGCAGTGGAGAGCGCCTACAACTGCTACCTCCTGACACTGACAAACTATTCGCCTGCGTCGCACAATCTCCAATTCCTGCGTGGACTTTCCGAAGGTCGTGATCACCGTTTGATTGACATCTGGCCGCGCGATCGTCAGCGATTTACCACATGGTACAACATCCTGAATGAGGCCTACGTCAAGGCACGCTATTCGAAGCGTTTCGAGGTTTCCGAAGAGGCGCTCACCTGGCTTCAGGAGCGGACCGCGGAACTTCACAAGCTGGTTGAGACGCTCTGCCGCGAGCACATCGAAAAGCTCGAACAGGCCGCGAACGCCAGCGACTGAGCTTCACCCGTAGCACAAACTCGTTTGAGCTCAGGTCGCAGCCACCGCAGGGTGATGAACCACAGGGTACAACCTATTCTTTCAATCCTGTTCATCGTCTCGTTTTGGTCGGCATGGGTGGCCGTCATTTCCTCGAGCAAACAGGTTTCGGTCGCGGCTCGCTTGTCTACATCACCCAGGTTTCTTAACGCTGCTGGCGCTTGCCGCGATAAGCGTCCGCAGACGCGCTGTAGACTGGTAACCCAGTGGTGCCGACGCCACTCGTATAGTGAAGATGAACCGAAATGAAGTCCACGGGATGCGGCTTATGGACCTGCCTCGGTTCGAAACAAGACCTTTGGCGTCGATGACATAGGCCGTCATGATCCTTATGCGCCCAGGCGCGCTTTTTCGGGGAGGCGGATCGAAGTCGCTGATAAGATTAGCATTCCCGTAAGCAAGGCCAAATGAAAATTCGAGTCGCGCTAGATATGGTTGCGTCCCGATGAGTTTTGCAGCCAATCTGGCTTCATATTTGGTGGGGCAGATGTTGCGGTGAATGTTGGCTAGATTTGGCCAACTGAGCTTGTTGACCTAGAGGTATTCGATCTTCCCGGATTTGCGACGTATCGTTTTTGACCGCGAGGTTGGAGCAACGGCGTAATGACCTTGACAGAGCACCCTAGGAGTCTAGAGGGGGTCTCATGTTCATTTTGGGAGTGTAGACATGAAATCGCTGGCAGCCGTTTCGGCTTTTGTGGGCAAAACCTTTGCGGTCTGGGTCATCTTGTTTGCCGTGCTCGGCTTTTATTTTCCAGATACGTTCAAGCAGATTGGGCCGTGGATCGTCACGCTTTTGTCGATCATCATGTTCGGCATGGGGCTCACACTTTCGGTCGACGATTTTCGTGAAGTCGTAAAGCGCCCGGTCGATGTCACCATCGGGGTGCTCGGCCAGTTCCTCATCATGCCGCTGCTTGCGGTCCTGCTGACCCGGATCATTCCCATGCCGCCGGAAGTGGCAGCAGGCGTGATCCTAGTTGGCTGCTGCCCGGGAGGGACATCCTCCAATGTCATGACATATTTGTCGAAGGGCGACGTCGCCCTCTCCGTCGCCTGCACGTCAGTGACGACGCTTGCTGCTCCTCTGGTGACGCCCTTCCTCGTTTGGTTGTTTGCCAGCCAGTTCCTGCCGGTCGATGGTTGGGCAATGTTCCTGAGCATCGTCAAGGTCGTGCTGGTTCCCTTGGCCCTTGGTGCTGCCTTGCAGAAGCTTTTGCCAGGTGTCGTCAAGGCGGCCGTGCCGGCTTTGCCGCTCGTGAGCGTCATCGGTATCGTTTTGATCGTCTCGGCGGTTGTCGGCGCATCGAAGGGCGCGATCGTGCAGTCCGGCCTGATGATCTTTGCGGTCGTGGTTCTTCATAATGGGCTCGGTTATCTGCTCGGCTATTTCGCGGCAAAGGCGACCGGCCTCTCACTCACCAAGCGCAAGGCAATCGCCATCGAGGTGGGCATGCAGAACTCCGGTCTCGGTGCCGCTCTTGCGACAGCGTATTTCTCGCCTCTCGCAGCTGTGCCCAGCGCCATCTTCAGCGTCTGGCACAATATCTCCGGCGCGTTGCTGGCCAACTGGTTTTCGGGCCGCGTGGACACGACGGCGACGACGAAAGCCGGATAGGATCGCCGGACGAAGATTGGCCGACGGGATATGAAGCAGCCCGAAAGGGGTTCTTCGAAACATGACGCCTTAGATCCGTAACGTCTCGACCAAAATCGTCATCGACGCGGAAGCACTATTCGCGTCGATGGCCGAAGGCGACGATCAAGAACATGAAAGTGTGAAAGCCCCGACCGCTTTCATATCGATATAGGTTTCGGCGGCAAGGTCGCTTGTTATCGCACCACAAAGACTGCCGGTGGTGACGATCTGTCCGCGCTTCAGCGTTCCATTCCTATTGAGCTTGGAATTGGCGAAAGCGACGAGCGGGGCGAGCGGATCGATATTTGGGTGTTTCACCACCGCATCGAAACGAAGCTCTGTACCTTCGGTCACCGTCAGATGCGGCAGATCCCCGGTATTTTCGGCTAAGGTATTAATGATTGCCGCGTCGATTTCCGGCCCGAGAACAAACCCGCGATTGGCAAGGCGATCCGCCAGAAAGAGCGGGAAGGGGACCTGGTTCTTTTCCACCAACCGGTAGCCGAGCAGCTCGACGCCGAGGTGAACGGCGTCGATATGTGTCAATATATCGGCCCTGCTTAGCGGGGTTGCGGTTGCCGCGGGTATATCGGAGGCGAGGGTGAAACAGATTTCCACCTCGATGCCTTCAACGTCTCTTCCCGTAAAAGACGCGACGTTATCCTCATCGACGCCATAACAATCGACCATCGGCGCAGCGACCGCGTTCCCGTCCGGCCGGATCGCCAGCTTCCAGCCTCCCACTGTTTTACCGGAAACTTCAACGAAAGCTCGTTGAACGGCAATGGCTTCCTCAAGGCCGTCTGGAACGAGGCCATCCGCCTGGATTGTCGCCAGCGCAATTTTGCTGCTGTTCAAGCCTGCTTTCACAAGGCCCTGGGCCAGTTTTTCGATCGCCGTCATTCCAGTCATCATCCCTCATTCTGTCTATTGGCCGAATGCTGTCACGATTTGGCGCTGCTTGCCAAGGCCATCAATGCCAAGTTCGACGACATCTCCGGCTTTCAGGAAGACCGGCGGCCTCATTCCAAGGCCGACGCCCGGTGGTGTGCCGGTCGTGACTCCATTGGCCGCCGCGCTCGATCTGGAAGGCGCGCTCCGAAACGTCGTGACAGACGCAATAACCGGCGACGACGGAAAGCGCGTCCTTTTCGCTGACATTGTAGGCGGGCTCGCCGATTACGAAGGCGATTTCCACTTCCCAGTCGGTTTTTTCCGAATCCTTCAGCAGCACGATCGGATCATTCGGCCCGGAAATGCAGGAGGTGTGTTTGTTGAACAGCACCGGCTCCTCCGGGATCGGCGTGTTGGTTTCGAGTGCGTGGTCGCTGTAATTCAGGCCGACTGCCACGAAATTTCCGACTGCGCCGACACAGGCGCCGATCCTGACATCTGGTGACACGATGGGAAGTGATGAGAGGTCGATTTTGCCAAGGTCAGCCAGAGAACGGCGCGAAAGCGTCTGACCGGTGATGTCGGTGATAACGGAAGAGAGATCGCGGATATTTCCATCGGCATCGATTGCTGCCGGCCTTTCATGACCGGATGGGCCACAACGGAGAAGTTTCATGCTGTTTTCCTTATGCTGCCGATTGCTGAAGGGCGTTTTCGCCCAGCGAAAATTCGAGCCGGTAAAGCCCGCTTTCCACCGACCCCGTCAGCTCCTGTTTCGACAGTTTATGTGCCAACGCGTCGCTGGCATTCGTTACGGAAAGGGCGGAGCCGCCTTCGATGAGGATGATCCAGTTGGGCACGCCCACCTGCCGACCCTTTCGCTCTGCTGTCGCAAGGCTGCTTGCGCCATTGTCCGCAATGCACAGGTGCACGCCGCTGACGCCGTTCAGTTTGCCGATCTCGGTCAGCGCTTGTGATAGCGCATATCGCAACGCTGCCTTCCGCCCATCGGCGGCATCAAACCGGAAGGTGGCGATAAAGCCGCCGTCACCACATGCATGGGAGTATTCGGTGTTGCACACGCCGCGCGTCGTGTTGCGAAAGTCGGCGGTCGATTTTTTAGTCCAGGGCGTGGGGCTGTTCAGCCGCTCCAGGTAGGGCTGGCCAACCAGCACCTGTGCGTCCGCCGCTTCGTAGAGCGTGAAATATTCCGGCGTGCCCTGTTCGGCGACATAGCGGCGTCCGCGCAGGAAGCCGGGGATCGTCACGCGTTCCGGAATATGCTCGCGATTATGCCATTCGATGAAGTTTTCGCGGCCTTCCGGCAAGATGTCGTTCCAGATGGCGACGACGGCTTTTCCCAAAAGAGACATAGGTTACCTCAATATGTTGCACGACCGCCGGACAGGTCAAAAACCGCGCCGGTCGAAAAACTGCATTCGGAAGAAGAGAGCCAGGCCACCATACTGGCGACCTCGGCGGGTTCGAGAAATCGGCGCATCGGGATGCGCGAGAGAATATCGTCCAGCCGTTCCTTCGGCGCGTCGATGCTCATCGCCGTCAAGGAAGCGGCGGGTGTGATGGCGTTGACAAGGATGTCCGATGTCGCCAGTTCCTTGCCGAGGCTTTTCGTCAGCGCCACCAACCCCGCCTTGGCGGCGCTGTAGGCGGCGGCCTGATGCATGCCCTCTTTTGCCTGGATCGAAGCGACATTGACGATGCGGCCGGCGCGGCTCCTCTTCGCCGTCTCGATCATCAGCGGTACGAGGGCACGGCAGACAAGAAACGAACCGATGAGATTGACGTCGATGATCCGACGGAATTCCTCCACCGGAATTTTCCAAAGCGGCGCGACATTGCCGACAATGCCGGCATTGTTGACAAGAATATCGAGCCTGCCGAGTTGGGTGCGCAACTCGGCGGTAGCCACGTCGATGCTTTTAGGTTCGGTAATGTCGACACCGGATGACGGAAGGCCGGCAAACTGGTGTTGTTTTACGCAGGCTGGCAGGTCCCAATGGACGACCGTCGCTCCGCAGTCGCGAAGGCGCTGGCTGATGGCGGTGCCAAAGCCGCCCGCAGCGCCGGTAACAACCGCCACCTTGCCCTCTAAATCATAATATGTGGACATGTTTTAAACCATTGTTCCGCGTGCCAGCCCGGCGGCATCCGCCGGACTGGGAGCATCCGTGCTTATTTGGCGATCAGGCCGTTGGTGAAGAAGGCGTTTGCCGGCATATCGGTCTTGATGTCCTGATATTCCTTCATCAGGTCGAGTGTCTGCTGCCAGTCGGCAACAGCCATTTCTCCGAGCGGTGCGGAGGGGGCCGTGGGCGACGGCAGAAGCTTGAGCGAGATTTCAAGCTGCTCTTTGAGGAGTTTCGGATCGCCGGTAGGCTTTTCCTTGACCGCTGCCGCAACCGCCGCATCAGGATCGGCCTTGGCCGCTTCGATGGATTTCAGCGATGCCGCGACGAAACGTTTGACGAGGTCCCCATTGTTGTCGATGAGCTTCGTGTTGGTGACGATGGTCAGGCCCTGCGTGTTCACACCGAGTTCCGCAAAGGAAAACACCTTCTGTTGCAGGCCTTTGGAATTCAGAACCACCACCTGGTTTTCAAGCCCGCCGAGGATGCCTGCTGCGCGATCCTGCATGATGGCGATGATCTTGCCGGGGCCATCCACATTCAGAATGTTGACCTTGGAGGAGTCGACGCCGTTTTTCTTCCAGATGGCTGGCAAGAGGGCGAGAGATGCTTCGCCGGCACTGGCGGCGACCGTCTTTCCTTCCACGTCCTTTATGGAGTTCACGCCGGAATCCGCCCGGAACGTCATCGCATAAGGCGAGGTATTGAGCAGGCCAAGCACGGATTTGACAGGCGCGCCTTTCGAAGCGCCGGCAATCACGCTGCCGCCATCGGCAATGCCGAACATATCGCCGCCGGTTGCGACGGATTGCACGGTGCGTGCCGAACCCTGACCTTCGCCGATTTGCAGATCAATGCCGGCATCCTTGTAGAAGCCTTTTTCCGCGCCGTAATAAAAGATGGTGTGGACGCCACTCAAAAGGAAATTGAGGCGGAGCGTCACCTTGTCTTCGGCTGCGGCCGATTGCACACCCGCCAGGCCGACGGTAAGGGCAAGCACGCCGCCCGCCAGTGTTTTCTTCATTGTATTAAACATTTTATCCTCCCTTTTTAATTAAAGTCCTGGTTCAGGTCGTGCTCTTGCCCACGGTGAAATCATCTCGGCGCTGGGAAACATGCCAGGGGATGGCAAAGCGCTCGATCAATTCCACAATCCCGTAGAGAAGCAGGCCAAGCAGGCTCAGCACGATGATGACGGCGAAGGTCATGCTGGTGTTCATGTTGCCGTTGTAATTTAGAAGCAGATATCCGAGCCCGTTATCGGAGGCGACGAACTCCGCCACCACGGCTGCAGTGGCCGAAAGTGCGGCAGCGACCTTAAATCCCGCAAAAAGGGAGGGCAGGGCGCCCGGCAGTTCCACTTTCCAGAAAATCGTCAGGCGTCCGGCCCGATAGCTTTTGGCGAGATCGTAGACCTCCGGCTCGATGGATTTGAAGGCCACGATGGAGTTGACGACGATCGGGAAAAAGGAAAGCAGGAAGACCAGCAGGATTTTGGACGGCAGGCCGAAGCCGACCCAGATGATGAAAAGCGGTGCGATGGCGATCTTCGGGATGATTTGCAGGATTACCAGCAGCGGGTAAAATATCGCCTCGAAGGCACGCGAATAGACCACCAGAAGCGCAAGAAGCGTTCCCATGGCCACCGCCACCAGAAAGCCCAGCACCATCGGTTGTAGCGTATAAAGCGATGCCGTGAACACGATCGGTATATTGTTAAAAAGGTCCGCAAACACTCTGCTCGGGGCCGGCAGAATATATTCCGGCACCTTGAGCGCTCTCACCGCAATCTCCCACACGACCCCTGCGCCCACGAGACTGGCCATCGTGTGGACTTGGCCTTTGACGGCCCCCATGACTTTCGAAAACATGTTTCCTCCCGAAATTGCCCGGCCGTTCACCGCGCAATTTTTGATATTGGAACAATGTTCCATATGGACTGATGTTTCGTCAAGTGGTAATTCAGGCAGGACAAGAGAATTGGAATGCAGCGGGAGGAGTGCATGTTGCAGAAGAAGACCGAAAGGAAGACCTATGAGGCGGGCGTTTTGCTGGAGGGTGTCAGTAAATATTTCGGGCACCCGGATGCGCCGGTCGTGGCGCTGGAAAAGCTCGACCTGACGATTGGCGACGGGGAGTTCGTGGCAATTGTCGGCCCTTCCGGCTGCGGCAAATCAACGATGATGCGGCTGATCTCACGGCTTTCGCACGCCAGCACCGGAAAGATTTCCCTTTTTGGCGATGTTTCAAATAACCCGCCGCCCGGCATGAGCATCGTTTTCCAGAATCACGTGCTTCTGGCCTGGAGAACGATTATCGATAATGTGCTGTTCCCGGCCGAAATGACCGGCAGAAACCGTGAGGAACTGAGACCCCACGCATTGGCGCTTCTTCAATCCGTCGGCCTGAAAGACTTTGCCAACCGGTATCCGCACGAACTATCCGGCGGCATGAAACAGCGCGCATCCATTGCGCGTGCGCTTCTGCTTCAGCCCAGGCTTTTGCTGATGGATGAGCCTTTCGGTGCGTTGGATGCGCTGACGCGCGAACAGATGCGTATCGACCTTGAAGCGCTCTGGCTGAAAAATCGTATGACGGTGGTGTTCATCACCCATTCCATCGACGAGGCGGTTCTTCTGGCGGACCGCGTCATAGTCATGACGCCGCGGCCGGGCCGAATTGAAAAAGTGCTGGAGATCGACATGCCGCGTCCGCGTGGACTGGCGGCACGGCGCGAGCCGGAATTTATCGAAAAATCCGAGGAGATCACCGAGATATTCCTATCGCGCGGCATTCTGCAGCCCCATGCCTGAACCGGCGGCGTCTCCTTGGTTTTCGTTGAAGCCAAAGACGCCGCAACAGCCTATTTTCGCATCGCCTTGGGGTTCCCTCCCGATAGTGGCCGTGCACGTCGACCGGAGAGTGAGATGGAAAAGACGATCAATGTACCAAGCGGCGGTGTCGAGCGGACGATCGCCATGCTGGAGCTTCTTGCCTTGGCCGAGGAGCCGCTGAAGCTTTCCGATGTCGCACACCAGCTCGATATTCCCAAAAGCGCTTGCCACCGTATCCTGACATCGCTCATCGACAACGGCTGGGCGTGGCAGAGCCCGGAAAGCGATTGTTATGCGTTGACCATGCGCATGGCGCTGGTGGGTCAGAAACAGCTGGCGCGTCTGCAGGTATCGGATCTGCGCCAGCCGATCCTCGACGATCTTGCGGAGCGCACCCGTGAACTCGTTCGCCTGACCGCCGTGCAGAACAACACTCTCGTGTGGGTCGGCTCGGCGCGCGGCCGCCGTTCCGGTCTGGTATTCGAGCCCGATATGAGCGCCGGCATCGTTCCGTACGCTACGGCGAACGGCAAGATATGGCTGGCCAGCCTCGAAAGGGAGCGGGCGCTCAGGATTGCGCTCGAGGCCGGACTTGGCCAACCCGGCCAGCAGGCTGCCAACGCCATCAACACGATTGAAGCGCTCAACAAGGAACTGGACGCTGTTTCTCGCCTCGGTTACGGCCGTGCGGTTGGCGAAGCCGAGGAAGGGGTAGGGGCAATCGCAGTTGCCATCCGTCAGGATAAGGAAGTTGTCGGCACCATGAGCGTTGCCGCGCCGCTCACGCGGTTGACCGATGAGCGTGTGGCGGAAATTCTGCCGCTTCTGGTGAGGGCAGCGAGCGATATGGAAATCGCCTGGAAATCGCCTGGTAATCGGCGTCAACCGGCCGAAAGCACGTGATATCACGGGGATGTTCAATAAGGATCGGGCGGCAATGCCGCCCGATAAATGGTTGACTTAGGCTACGTCCGCATCGAACTGGATGCTGTGCAGGCGCTTATAGAGACCATCGGTTGCGAGCAGCTCGCGACGGCTTCCTTGCTCGACAACCTGACCATTATCCATCACGACAATCTTGTCGGCGCGGTTAATCGTGGAGAGCCGGTGGGCAATGACAATCGAGGTCTTGTTGAACGTCAACCGCTCAAGCGCGTCCCGAACAAGCGCTTCGGATTCCGAATCGAGCGCGCTCGTTGCTTCGTCGAGGATCAATATGTCCGCATCTCTCAGCATGGCGCGGGCGATGGCAACACGCTGACGCTGGCCACCGGACAGGCCGGAGCCGTTTTCGCCAAGCTTGCTGTCATAACCATTAGGCATGTTCATGATGAAATCATGCGCATTAGCCGCTCTTGCCGCAGCAATGATTTCCTCATCGGTAGCGTTGTCGCGACCGACGGAAATGTTATGCTTCACCGTTCCCGAGAAAAGGAAGGTTTCCTGGCCGACGTAAGAAACATGCTCGCGCAGGCTGGCGAAGGACACATCGCGCAAATCCATTCCGTTGATCTCGACGGAACCGCTTTGTGGATCGTAAAGACGCATCATGAGGTTGATGATCGTTGACTTGCCACTACCGGAAGGGCCGACAAGGGCCGTCATCTTTCCACCCTCGAACAGGACGCTGACATCCTTCAGAACCGGCTGGTTAGAAACATATTCGAAGCTGACGTTCTTGAGCTCCACATTGCCGCTTGCCTTGGGGAGCGGCAAAGCGTCGGTCTTTTCCGTGAGCGTGAGAGGTGCATCGAGCACCTCAAACATCATGCGTACACCGATCATCCCACCTTCTATCTGGACTCGCATACGGGCAAGACGCTTGGCTGGCTCATAGGCGAGAAGCAGGGCAGTAATGAAGGCCATCAAGTCGCCCGGCGATCCGCCTTTTTCGAGAACGGTATAACCGGACACGGCGATGACGGCGGCAATGGCGAGACCGGACAGCGTCTCCATGATCGGGCTTGTTGCCGCTTCAAGCTTTGCAATGCCATTGGCGCGATGCTCAACGTCGGACACAGCCTTGTTCATGCGCTGGCGCATCAGATTTTCGAGAGAGAACGCCTTGATGACGCGAACGCCAATGCTGGTCTCTTGTACGACATTGACTATCTCGCCCAGCGAAGCAAGTTCCGCCTCCATGATTTTTCGAACGCGACGCAGTACGAGACGAACGCTGAAAATCGCGATCGGACCAATAATCATGGAAATCGCGCTCAGAAGAAAATTCTGCGCGAACATTACTACGATCAGCCCAAGAAGGGAGAAAAGATCGCGAACAAAAGAGGTCACGATAGTGTCGATGACGTTGCGCGCCGATTGAGCATTGTATGTTACACGGACTAGCAACTCCGAGGATGGCAAATTCTGAAAGAAGGATACACCTTGTTTCAAAAGCCGATCGTAGATTTTTCGCTGCTGCTCGGCAACGATGCTGTTGCCCGCCTTGCTGAGATAATAACTCTGCACAAAAGTCGCGAGACCTTTTATTATAAAAATCGCCGCTACTGCAAAAGCGATCTCGAGAACAACATCGAAGCCTTTCTTCAGATAGACACTATTGACAATGTCACGCATTATCCAGGCACTGAGAGAAGTCATGCCTGCGACGACGATCATCGCTGCGATCGCAGCCGAATACCACCCAACGTGTTTTTTGAAGTTCTCTTTGAAAAGCCGAGTCAACAGCTTCTTGTCGGCTGCCGACAGAAAGGATCCTATCAAGTTTGTATTCCTCAGTTTGTTCGCGCAGCTTGGCTAGGTCTTATAGATATGCCTAAAAGCGAACGATGTCCGGAAAATCGTTCAGCACACCGTCTATCTTGACTCGGTCAGATATAAATTACCGCATCGGACGGAACCCCGGATAGTTGAGCTCAGTGGGTCTCCATAGTGTCGGCAGCCTGATAATGTTATAGTGCGCGCCTGTCAACTATGAAACCCTTCTGTATAACGGTGGACTATGAAGTTGCACGTCTGGGCTTGTGAGCCAGTTTATGGTTTCTTTCGTCCTTGGGCGGTTGCCGCTTCTGCTTTTGCTTTTGGTTTTGCTGCAACATGTCGCGCGTTCCTGAGCTCAGCAGTGCAAGTGCACTGCAAGGTCTGAACCGCGCCGGGTTTGCCGGTGGCTCCAACTTCTGAGAAAGTGGATCCGATATGAGGAAGACAACAAACCAATTTCCACCGGAAGTCCGCGCCCGTGCGGTGCGGATGGTTTTGGATCGCCAAGGCGAATATTCCTCGCGATGGGCGGCGGTTTCCTAGATCGCCGCCAAGATCGGCTGCACGGCGCAGACGCTTAATGAATGGGTGAAGAAGGCGGAAGTGGACGATGGTTTCCGGCCCGGACTCCCAAACCACGTGGCCCAGAAGATGAAGGCTCTGGAGCGGGAGAACCTCGAGCTTTGGCAGGCCAATGAGATACTGCGCAAAGCGTCCGCTTATTTCGCGACTAGCCGAAGCTGGCTTCTACAAAGCCGTCCGAGTGAAAGCGTTCAACGCCATGCTAACGGGCTCGCTGGTGGGGCTCGCTATCAACTCCTTAGCATCTCAACCCAGATCAGCAACCAGATCCGTGGGCTGATGAAGACGTTCGGTCTTTTCGTCCCTAAAGGAACAGGTCGGGTTTTTGATGGCAATGTGAGGGAACTCTTGGATGATAATAACGGCCTGGCACGGATCATTTTGCCGCTGCTCGATGCGTGGCGCGACATTCGCAAGCGCGTGGCCGATCTCGATCGCCAGTTGCTCGCTGCGGCGAGGGACAGCAGGGCTACCAAGCCATTGACGACAATTCCGGGCGTCGGTACCGTCACGGCCGTTTCATACGTCGCTGCGATCGGCTCGGCATCACCGAAGCACCGCTAGTTCCTCCTGAAAAAAGCGCCTTGACGGGAGAGGAGCGATTAGGCAACCAAACCGTCTTCGGCAAAGCCGGGGCGGTTCAAACTTCTGTTTCGCCGAGTCTGTGTGGATGAGGTCCGCTAGGGTTGTTCTGTCGAAAACGGCTGAACACAAGAAAATTGTTGATGCATTTTTGACAACAATGATTTGACAACGACAAGATCCGGAGACGATGGTACAGGTTCGTCCACGGTTAATAGCGCGTTGCACGCGTACACTTTTTGCATAGAAGCTGAGAATGAAGAAAATTCTTTATCGTATTCCCTTTCACAAGGATGGGAGACCACGTAACTGGTTGAAGGCGTTGCTTGCTAATAATCAGAAAGAGGTCCGCAGCCTGTGGCGTAGAGTTGTTTATAAGCGAAACGGTTCCGTACGGGCACGATATCATTCTTGGTTGGCGGATACGTCTGTCGTAACGAATCCAGCCATGGTTGAAACTGTGGAGAACTATCTCGACAAAAGATGGTCGGCACTGCGGCCGCTAGTGACATTCCCAGAAACGCATGCTGAATACCGCATAAACTTGGTCACCGATAGCATCAGAGAATCAAGCCTTTTTGGAGGGGTTGGAACTGCATTGTTGTTGGCCGTTCTGTTGGCGGAAAAATCCCAAGCGCCTCTAAGAATCATTACTCGCCTAGAGCCTCCGGACAGCCTTAGTCTTGCTGCACTTCTCAAGGCAAACGATATTGAATTTTCAGGACGAGTGGAGTTTCAGTTTGCTCCCCATTACGGGAGCAGAGAACTGCCAGTTTGTCATCTCGATCTTTTCATATCTACGTCTTGGTGGACAACTAGGTGTTTGTTGAACACTGTGCCGCATGACCGCATCGTTTATCTTCTTCAGGAGGACGAGCGGATGTTCTATCCAATGGGCGATGATCAAGTTGCATGTGGATTGACGCTTGCGGAACCAGTGAAGCTTGTTGTGGTGAATACTAAACTTCTCCACGCCTCTCTAACAGATGAAGTCAGCGGTATTCCCGGTCTTTTAGACCGTAGCGTGTTTTTCGAACCTGCTTTTAGCGCTCGCCAGCGGAATTGGAGCGGTGCACCAGATAAAAGGCAATTATTCTTCTATGCTCGACCAAACAACCTTCGGAACTTGTATCTAACAGGGCTTCGGTTGATTGAAGATGCTGTGTCAGAAGGGATCCTCAATCCAGAGGAATGGAAGGTGCATCTTGTAGGTCACGACCTCCCGAAGCTAGAGTTTTCTTCTAACCTAGAGGTGGAGTATCACAAGCCTATGCATTGGGAGCAATATCTCGAGTTTTTGCGGGGGATGGATGCAGGTATCAGTTTAATGCATACGCCTCATCCTTCGTATCCTCCATTAGATCTGGCCTCTATGGGTATA
The DNA here is from genome assembly GCF_013318015.2 of Agrobacterium tumefaciens. Taxonomy (NCBI): domain Bacteria; kingdom Pseudomonadati; phylum Pseudomonadota; class Alphaproteobacteria; order Hyphomicrobiales; family Rhizobiaceae; genus Agrobacterium; species Agrobacterium tumefaciens. Next base: position 1,844,160 of record NZ_CP115842.1, read on the forward strand.
CCCGTATTAACTAATGCAGCATTCAGTAAGCGTCATCTCAGCAACTACTCAAACAACATAATCTGTGCAGAACTTAACAATGCATGTCTTATCCGTGGACTCTCCGAGCTTGTCGCCCGGGCCAACGATCTCGAATTGTGTAGAAAAAACGTCTCGAGCGACAATATTTGCCGGAGCTGGCGCCAGGCCTTGAGCGCCGTAGTTGAGCAATTAAACAGCATAATTGAACGTTGACGCCTATGTACACTGATCTTGTTACTGAGCAAATCGCTTACCGAGCACCGTGGGATGACGAGCCGTTTGATTCCCGTGCCAGAGTCTTAAAACAACATTCGCACATCCGAGTCGCGTACCTTTATGAAAGGCCGGACACCAGCACCTTTCGATATCGAGTGTTCAACATGGTTGAGGCAATTCGCGAACTTGACCCGTGCGAGATCGTGGCGAGTTGGTTCTCGCTTGATGAGATCGACTCGTTGATGTCGCTCCTACCAAGAATCCAAGTCCTAGTTTTGGCGCGGGTGAGATACGGAAAATCGGTAGGCGAGCTTATGGCCCGTGCGCAAGCATTTAACGTGCGAATTCTGGCGGACTTTGATGACTTAGTGTTCGACACTAGCTATGCCCATTTAGTGCTAGCAAACAACGATCAACCGACGGAAAATGACGCTCACATAAACTCCTGGTACGCATATGTCGGTAGACTCCAGGCAACTGCTGCACTATGTGACGGCGGCATCACGACAAATGAGTTTTTGGCACCGAAACTTGCCAAAGCGTGTGGCGGTCCAGTTAGTATTGTACCAAATTTCTTAAACAAGAGGCAGCAAGAATTTTCGAAAATACTGCTTGAAAAGAAGCGCGCTAAAAACTTTCGCGGAAGCGGGACGGTCAAGATCGGATATTTTAGTGGCTCACCGACGCATAATAGGGACTTCCAGATCGCCGTCCAAGCACTTTGCCGGCTCTTAAAGGAAGATCGCGACGTCACAGTTCGTATAGTCGGCTTTATGGAGAGTTTCAGGGAGTTGTCTCAGTTCTCCGAACGGGTTGAGGTGATTGAGTTGCAAGATTGGCTCAACCTCCAGGCGCGTATAGCAGAAGTTGATGTAAATATCGCGCCACTACAGCTAAATGATTTCACTAATTGTAAGAGCGAATTAAAGTATTTTGAGGCGGCGGTGGTTGGAACTTTTAGCTGTTTGTCGCGAAGCTATACGTTCGCTCATGCTGTGAGTGATCCCCAAGATGCACTGATTGTAGACGATTGGCGGTGGCATGAAGCTCTTAGCACGGCTGTCGACCTTGTCAGAACCCCACAGGTTTATGGTCAACGCGTTGAGAAGGCTGCTGAGCGTGCCTACTCACGGTATGGTTGGGATTGTAATACGGATAAAATATTGGCTGCATTAGAGATATAGGATGTTCTGTCGCGACAAAATATGCCAGTAAAGCCCGCCGAGACGTGCCGGTGCGGAGTAGGGCGCGTAAAATCCATCACAAGATGCAGGCAAAAAATGATTGCAATAGACACGGATATAGATTCACCAAACTACATACCATTGACTGCCTGGCTTCGCCATGGCCCATTTGCAATGTGGTTGGTCCGCACGATGAAGCCTAGGCGAATTGTTGAGCTGGGTACACATTACGGTTTTTCATATTTCAGTTTTTGCCAAGCAGTGGCGTCTCATAAGTTAATGACTGACTGTTTCGCTGTGGATACCTGGGCGGGTGACGAGCACGCTGGATACTACGACGATAGTGTTTACTTGGCAGTGGTCGAGGAAAATATAAAATTCGCGGGATTTAGTACATTACTAAGGAAGACCTTTGCTGAGGCGCTCGATGATGTTGAGGATAACTCAGTAGATATTCTCCACGTCGACGGGAGGCATTTTTACGATGACGTGAAAGAGGATTTTACTTCTTGGACACGAAAGCTCTCTGACCGCGCCGTAGTTTTATTTCATGACACTGAGGTTAGAGAACGTGATTTCGGAGTGTGGCGTTATTGGGCGGAACTAACTCTTGAGAGACCCGCGATTAATTTTCGTTTTGAACACGGGCTAGGGGTGCTTTTTTGGGGCGAGAGCGTTCCCGATGAATTACAGCCATTTGTTGGGCTGATCGAGAAGGAACCTTCGCGCACGTTCATTGAGAACTATTTTAAAATCGCTGGAGACGCTTTTTCAGAAAAAATACGTCTCGACGAGCAATTGGACACCCTACGTTTACAGCTTTCAAGTGAACTTTCAACCTCACAGGAACTTCGCAGGACTAACAATGTTCTGATTGAGGAATTGGAAGAAAAAAACAAAGAATTAGTCATTGCTGCGAGCAGGTTAGAAGCAGTGAAGTATATTTTGAATGTTGAGAGAAAAAGTCCGCTTATTGGGTTAAAAAGCCACATAGCGTATGTTGTGTTAACGCGGATCGCGAGGATTTCTTCTTCGACTTTTCCAAAATTTAGCGAAAGGTTGTCTCGAAGCGCTGCAAAGCGTGACCCAAGTCGTGACCCTTTCCGTGGCGTGCAGCTGAGGTCAAGGACTGAAATGTTGGGTGAATAGATTTGGTTTCAGCCAAGCGTCGATCGTGAGCGATGGGGTGACGCTCCCACTCAACGGCATCCTCGTGCCAGAATGGTTGTGTTGGAACCATTAGAAGGGAGAGCGTGCATGGAAAAGGTTAGCATAATCGGCCTGGATTTGGCCAAAAGCATAACTCAAGTTCACGCAGCAAGCGCGGATGGCTCGGTGCTTTTTCGGCGAAAGATTTCGAGCAAGAAATTGCTTGCGTTCATATCCGGTGCCGATTCCGATGAAGCCGCCCCTTTGTTCCGAGATAATTGCGCCCCCGGATTCCGGGATGATCTCGCCCCCTTGAGGCTGGGGTCCTGCTGGTCTTGATTGTTGTCAGCTGTTCGTCGTTAGGAGTCAACATTTCCGGGTTTGATTTCGCCGCAAGCTTTCCCCGGACAGGTCGATACGGTGTGCGTTGTGAACAAGGCGATCGAGGATGGCATCAGCGTAGGTTGGATTGCCGATGACCTCATGCCAGGCCGATACCGGAAGTTGACTTGTGATGATGGTCGAGCGGCGTCCGTAACGATCTTCGAGGATTTCCAGCAGATCATGGGTGAGCGTCCGGTGAGCTGTTTTTGCTGATCGGGCAAATCAGGCGATGTTCTGGCATGCGAACCAGCATTAGTGCTAATGACCTGCCACGGCTCGTCCTCCTGTGATGAGGATCGGCTCGGTCTGTCCGAGCAACCCTCGGAAGTCCAGTGTAGGACGAGCCACCCCAGGCGAGAAGAAGTACATACGGTCTTACGTTATTTCCGTATAATAAGACCAGCCTTGACAAGCGGGGCAATAAGCCTCCTGACATGTTCGAACGGAAGTTTGATCAACTGAGCTATCTCAAATAGGGTTTTTTGCCCGTCACAAAATGAGATTGCATTCATCATGTCCCTAACGCTGTCTCCAGACCCGGCAACAGATAGATCGGGGTAGAGTCGGCGTTTACCTAGTTGCGGCTCACCAAGAGTTGTGATGAGAGGGACAAAGTCTTCTTCAAGGATTTCAATCGATGCACGCAGTGCTTGGTATCCCCCAGCAAGGCCTGCAGCGGTCACAACCTCTCCAAGCGTGTCCTTTGAGGTATGATACTCGGGATATTCGCCGTATTTTGATCGCATGATCGAAGTCACCGGCAGGTCAACCCCTGGGGCGCAATACTGCCGCTCATCGCTGCCTCGATCAAGCCATGAATATCGCTTATAGGATGGGTCAATATGTTCAAGCACGTGCTGTGCAATTATATCGACTTTCGTGCCCCCGTCCCGCGAAGGGAGGAAGGAGTAGCATCGATCATCGCCGATGCAGGTGACATTGAAACCAGCAATTACCCTCTTCTTCAAAACATCGATGTTCCGGCTTAAATACACGATTGAGCCGATGGTTTCCGGTACAAAGACAAATCTGAAGCTGTAGCGTCTGTCAGCTTTCTCAATGATCGCCTTAGCGAGTGCAGCGGTTACGACTGGTCCTGAGAGCTCGTTGTTCGCCATCGACGGATGGCAAATATATGTTGAGATAAAAATCTCGTATTTGCTTTCTCCGGGGATAATAAGTTCACCATAGTTCAATTCGCCCGGAGCTAGATCCGCGTCAATCTTTACTCGGTAGCTACCATCCTTAAACTGCAGTCGCTGTTCATGAGAGAGGCAAAAACCCCATCTCCGCTTATAATAAGACGTTACATAAGGGATAGCTTCGGGATAATTAGGAAGAGAGTAAAGGTGCTGTTGTAGTTCGTCTAACGGCAACTGCATGTCTACCGGCTCCGAATACCCTAGCAGGTGAAGATTATTGTTCGCGAAATCGACCACGCGGGTGCCACTTCGGTCTTCGATATATGCCTCTCTTACATTCCATTCATCAGGAACTATCCAATCGAAGGCTGCAGTTCCGGAAGGAACGCTCTCAATCGTCAATCCAGGCAACTCTCTTTGCAAGATTGACAGTGTGCTTCGAACGCCGCTCCCTGTAATAGATCGATTGATAGGCCATAGCTCCGAAGCAAGATTGAAACACCAAATACCAACATTCTGGATGTTTCTAAACGGGCCTAAATCAATCGGTTTCATAGAGGTAATCCTTCGCCTTGCCCGCATTAATCACTTCCGCCGTTGCTTCATATATCGCGTTGGCAGATGCAATTCTTAATCCAGTCCCCTGCTTCTCACGATCGCCGCGGTATATCCCTTTTTGCCAGAGGAGGCTTCCCATCCGATTAACACTTGTTTTCACCCCCTGCTCGGTCCTCCGGACAAATATCGAATATCGACGTCTCGACTCTATGCCGTCAACGTCTGTGTATCGACCATCAAAGTTTTTGTGCGCGCGGTACTCTACCCCGCACATTTCCTCGACATGATGATAGAAGGTCATCGAATGCTGATCAGGTAGATCGAGAACTGCGATGTCAGCATCCAAGCGCCTCAACATCGCGAAAGGCGAATCGGACCCGTAACCCGAAAAATTATCGATCCCCTCGAATAGAGTTGCTTTTGCTCCTATCGCTACAAATGAGTAAACCGGATGCCCGGTCCTGACCCCGCCATTTCTATGGCGTGCAGCTTCAGTGACGTTACCCATTTGGCTCGGAGTTGAGCGGATGTCGAAGGGCACTCCTCTCGTGAACTCGAAATTAAATAACGGGAGCAGGAGCGTTCCTTCTGAGCCTAAGCGCTCTAGAAACAAGTCAAGAAACTTCTCCGGCCGCATTTTCGTGTGACGATAGAATCTGGCGTATGAGCTGTGTAAGAGCACCGTACTCCCAGGTGCGATATTTGAAAAATCCATCGATAATACCACATTTCCCTGAAACTAGTGGACTATTAGCAAGCACCCAAGTGAGCATCAACACTTGTCAATCATTTTCCGTGGCATCTGGCCCGAAGCTTGTCTGCGACAACGCCCAACACTCGCTCCGAGCGTTTTGTTTGGTTGGCGTCTTCCGGCGATCTCCATCATAGCCTGCTATCTGAGTAGTTCATATTGTCTGTTCAATCGCTGACCCGAGCTATATAGTTGCGAATCGAGATAGAAATAACTTTGAAGAGGTCCTTCCGTGGATAGCCTTCAGAACGAATGAACTTCATATGCCATTTGAAGAGCTAGCTGACCGTGCGGACCTTTGGTCGAACTCATCAACTCTGGGACACATCATGAATAGTGATTATCAAGAATTGCGCTGTCTCTCATGGATTCAAATAAAGGCATAAAATGCGCTGGCCGATAATTCCTTTTGAGGCCAAAAGTTGAGTATCAATGATATTATCAAAGAGAAATCGAAGTGAATCCATGCTAACAGGACAATCAATTCTAATCACCGGGGGAACCGGTTCCTTCGGAAACACCTTTCTTCCGATGACATTAAATCGCTTCAACCCGCGAAGGGTCATAGTCTATTCGCGTGATGAAATGAAACAGTGGGACATGGCTAAAAAATTCCAAGGCGACGATCGTGTACGTTTTTTCATCGGCGACGTGCGGGATCGTGATCGGCTACATCGTGCCTTAGATGGCGTAGATTATGTTGTCCATGCCGCAGCGACAAAAATCGTTCCCACAGCGGAATATAATCCATTCGAGTGCGTCAAAACGAACATCAATGGAGCAATGAATCTAATAGATGCGTGTATAGATCGAGGCGTAAAAAAAGTCGTTGCTCTTTCAACAGATAAAGCGAGCAGTCCTGTGAACCTTTATGGCGCGACGAAGCTTGCGTCTGACAAATTGTTCGTCGCTGGAAATTCTTATGTTGGTGGGCATGGGACATCTTTTTCAGTCGTTCGATATGGCAACGTACTTGGCTCACGGGGTTCAGTTATACCTTTCTTCTTGAGCGTGAAAAAAAATGGTGTTCTGCCTATCACTGACGCACGGATGACGCGCTTTATGATCACCCTCGAGCAGGGCGTTGAACTGGTTTGGCATGCCTTCCAAGATATGGAAGGTGGTGAAATATACGTGAAAAAAATCCCCTCTATGAAGGTGGTAGACCTAGCGCGCGCAGTTGCTCCCGACGCAAAACACGAATTCGTCGGGGTTCGCCCTGGGGAAAAGGTTCATGAGCAGATGATAAGCCCAGAAGACTCATTTTATACCTACGAGTATCCGGAGCATTTTAAGATTTTACCGTCGATCAATAATTGGGGCAACAGTAAAGAGCGCATAAAAAATGGAATAAAGGTCTCGGAAGGGTTCAGTTACACCAGTGATAATAATGTAGAGTGGATGGATGTGACGACTCTTCAAAGGTGGATTTATAACAACAAAGATAAGATCGGCAGTATATGACATTCATCCCCTATGGCAGGCAAGATATTCAAGAGAGCGATATTGATGCTGTTGTCGAAGTTCTAAAGTCTGACTTTCTCACGCAGGGGCCTACTGTGCCGTCATTTGAGGGAAAAATCGCACAATACTGCGACGTTTCCCATGCGATTGCTGTAAATAGCGCTACTTCCGCTCTTCATATAGCATGCCTTGCCTTAGGACTGGGCCCAGGAGATACGCTCTGGACAACGCCCATAACTTTTGTTGCGTCCGCAAATTGCGCCCTCTACTGCGGCGCCAAAGTTGATTTCGTTGACATCGATAACGACAGCTATAATCTTTCTCCTGAAGCTCTGGAGGTGAAACTAATCAGCGCGGCGAAGAAACGCTGCCTACCAAAAATCGTTGTGGCAGTTCATCTCTGCGGACAACCCTGCGATCTAAAAGCAATTCACAGACTGTCTCAAAAATATGGCTTCTCTGTCATAGAGGATGCATCACATGCCATAGGCGCACGATATGAAGGTGAACCTATAGGAAGCTGCCGATATAGCGATATTGCTGTATTTAGTTTTCATCCCGTCAAAATTATCACTTCTGCCGAAGGTGGCATGGCGGTCACCAACAATTCTGAGTTGGCAACAAAAATGCGGCTGCTACGAAGTCATGGGATCACGCGCGAACCAACGTTGATGACGCATGAGCCCGACGGCCCTTGGTACTACCAGCAGATCGAACTTGGCTTTAATTACCGCATGACTGATTTACAAGCGGCACTGGGATTAAGTCAAATGACGCGGCTGGACACTTATGTAGAGAAGCGCCATCAGCTAGCAGCAAGATACGACACGAAGCTAAAAGCCTTACCACTAGTGTTGCCCGCCCAGCGCCAAGACGTCATTTCTGCGCTGCATCTATACGTAGTACGTCTGAGAGTGGAAGAAATAGAGGTTAGTCAACAAGTTGTCTTCAAAAGGATGTTGGGCAGCGGCGTGGGAGTTAATCTGCACTATATTCCAATACACCTTCAACCTTACTACAAGAGAATGGGTTTTCGCAAGGGTGACTTCCCTGTTTCGGAATCTTACTACGCTGAGGCTATGTCTATTCCGATTTATCCTTCTATGAGCGTGGATGAGCAAGATGGCGTGATCGGCGCGTTAACCGAGGCTATACGATGAGGGTAGCGATCATACCGGCTCGAGCGGGCAGTAAAAGGATACCCAAGAAAAACATTCGGCCTTTTTTTGGCCGCCCGATGATCGCTTGGTCTATAGACGCGGCTTTGGAAAGCCATTGCTTCGATCGCGTAATCGTTTCGACCGATGATGATCAAATTGCTGAGATTGCGCGCGCGGAAGGAGCGGAGACACCATTTTGTCGGCCGCCCGAGCTTTCGGACGACGTTGCTGGAACAATGCCTGTTATCGCTCACGCGCTTAATTGGGTCATAGCGCAGGGCTCACACGTGGAGTATGCATGTTGCGTGTACGCAGCCGCACCATTCATTCGGGCCTCGGCTATTATTGATGGGTGGAATTTACTTCAGCGGGAGGGGTGCGAATATGTATTTACAGCGACAACATTTCCTTCACCAATTCAACGCGCAATGCGGATTACCAGTCTTGGCCGAGTGGAGATGCTTTACCCTGAATATAGCTCAACCCGCTCCCAGTGTTTAGAGGAGGCTTATCACGATGCTGGCCAATTATATTGGGGCAAGGCAGAGGCATGGCTAGATCAAAAGCCAATTTTTTCGACGTATTCAGCACCGCTCGTCTTGCCTAGATATCGGGTGCAAGACATCGATACGTTTGAGGACTGGGAACGTGCTGAGCGAATGTTCGAAGCGATAAAGGGGTGATTGCCATAAGCGGCGCTATAAGAGTAACGTTCCGCGTGGACGCTTCGCTAGAGATCGGAACAGGTCATGTGGTTCGCTGCCTTACCCTAGCTGAAAGCTTAAGACTAAATGGAAGCGAAGTCCAATTTATATCGCGAGAATTAACGGGCAATCTCTGTGATCTGATTGAGGCACATGGATATAAACTTCATCGATTGCCTAAGCCAAGTTTGGAAGGAAAAAATAATACAGGATTTCCGCCGCACGCGGCTTGGCTCGGCGTGCCGTGGACGGAAGATGCCCGGCAAACCCAAGCATTTCTTGGTGATGCTGACGCGCCAAATTGGATCATAGTGGATCACTATGCACTAGATTACCGTTGGGAGGAAAGGCTTCGCGCCGGTGGGTGTAAGATGTTGGTCATTGATGATCTTGCTGACCGCCAACACTCTTGCGATGCTTTGTTGGACCAGAATCTTCGGTGCAACATGAAGGAACGATACGTGGGCAAAGTGCCGGATAGCTGCGATCTACTGCTTGGGCCTATGTATGCTTTACTCCAAAGCGATTACGCTCGTCTCCGCTCTCAGTGTTTACGAAAGGAAGGCGCCGTTCGAAGAGTTCTCGTCTCATTTGGTGGGGTCGATAAGGATTGTCTGACTGAGAAAGTACTGTTTGCCCTTGCTCAACTCAACATCCCGACGATCGAAATAGATGTCGTTCTGCCAGCGTCATCGCCCCAGTTCGAGCGGATTGCTCAATTTGTAGTCAACAAACCCGACATTCGTGTGCATGATCGAGTTCCGAGCCTGGCAGGCTTAATGTTAACGGCCGACCTAGCAATTGGGGCGGGAGGAACCACGAACTGGGAACGAATGTGTTTTGGATTGCGCGGAGTTGTCATCACAGTTGCAGACAATCAGAAACCAACTGCTAAAGAGCTTGCATCGAGTGGATTTATTTTATGGTTGGGGGACACTGCAGATGTCAATGAAATGGTACTTATGCAAACGTTAAAAAGGATTCTGAACGAAAAAATTGACGGTAGTTTGTCGGAGAGACTGATGGCCACTGTTGATGGTCAAGGAGTAAAGCGTGTAACAGATTTGCTTCTAAGCAGCGGAGCTGCGCCAACCTAATCAAAATACAAGTGGCGGGGGCTTAATTCGAAGCTTTGAATCCGTGAACGGTACTTTTTGAATGTAGTATGCGTTTGCGAAAATTTTGCTTGTATAAAACGCAGCAACTGAGTTGCGATCTTGGATCTTGTTCAAGACAACGACGATGGATGAGAGAATGTATATCGGAAACAGGCAAATTGGGGCAAATGTAGCTCCCTTTATTATTGCTGAAATGTCAGGAAATCATAATCAATCTTTGGACCGCGCTCTCCAAATTGTGGATGCGGCTGCGGCAACGGGTGCCGATGCAGTAAAACTGCAAACCTACACCCCAGATACTATTACCCTGAACATCAGAACTGACGACTTCAAAATTTCTGACGAAAAAAGCCTTTGGAAAGGTCGAAACTTGCATGACCTTTACAGAGATGCGCATACACCGTGGGAATGGCACAAGCCGATCATGGAGCGCGCTCGTTCACATGGTATGATTTGTTTTAGTAGTCCGTTCGACGAAACTGCAGTCGACTTTCTTGAAGACCTTGATGTGCCGGCGTATAAAATAGCTTCGTTCGAAAATATACACATTCCTCTTTTAAAGAAAGTTGCGTCGACGCGAAAGCCAATAATCGTATCAACAGGGATGGCAAGTATTGCTGAGATTGACGAAGTAGTAGAGACTGTGCGCGAGAATAATGGAGGCGATATAGTCTTATTAAAATGTACAAGTACGTATCCGGCGACCCCCAAAGACAGCAACATACTCACAATTCCTCATATGAAAAGCCTTTTTCGTTGCGAAATTGGTTTATCTGATCACACCATGGGGGTTGGAGTTGCGGTAGCCGCGATCGCTCACGGCGCGACGGTGATTGAGAAACACTTTACGTTGTCTCGTGCTGAAGGAGGCGTTGACAGCACTTTTTCACTTGAACCGCAAGAGATGACCAATCTAGTTGTTGAGGCCCAGCGTGCGTGGCAATCTTTAGGGGAAATTAGCTATGGACCAACCGCTGCGGAGGAGAAATCACTTGCTTTTCGGCGGTCGATATACGTCGCCAAGGACATCGCCGCTGGTGAGATACTTACGCATGAAAACCTACGAATAGTCCGCCCGGCTTTTGGACTTGCTCCTAAGCATTACGATTTATTGATAGGGCGACAGGCAATTCGTGATACTAAAGCCGGCACACCGGCGACTTGGGGCCTGATAATGTAACGGCTAGTTTTAGGCATCAGTCGACTGATGCCATTTTACCTCCCACTCATTCCTGGTGATTCCCAGCAGGACAACATCGTATTTTTGTCCGTGGCGAATGACATGTTCACGCCGAACGCCTTCAACTTCAAATCCAAATCGCTTGTGCAGTTTCACGACTTTTTCGTTATATGAAATCACCTCGCAATTTAATTTATCGATTTCGAAATTTGCGAAAATCATTGAGATAAAGCTGTACTCGAGTGACGCACCTAATCCTTGGCCTTTTAGTTTTTCGGAAACGAAAAATGCCCAGTCCGCCCTTCTATGAAGCTTACTTATGTTGGAAAGCCCAGCGCCACCGATCAATTCGCCGTGCCTGGAAACACCGAAAAACTCCATACTTGTCGAGTTACGCACTTTCTGCGCCCAAGCAAGATGTTCATCGACGCATATCACGTGATCTGTATACATGTTTTGGCGTACGAACGGTTGATTCCGAATTTCGAGCAGATCTAGGAGGTTTCCCTCGCTAAGGGCCGCAAGGGAGATAAATTGCAGATCCTTTTCTAGCCTACTTAATCCGATCCTCATTTAGATAAATCTCCACTTCGCATCAACCCATCGAGACGTCGAAAGCCGCCCAGGTATTTATTAAGTTGTTTGCAGGCACGCCAATTACGGGCATTATCTAGCTATTAAGTTTTGAGAAGCGCGTTTCTTCCAAGTACCATCTGTGGTTCAGATTAACGAGCATCTCATAATGATCTTGGTTGATGCACTGCTTGATTTGGCCAACCACAAAATCGACGTTACCAACTTGCATATGCTCAGCATCTAGCGATGTGTAATCCCGTATGGCAAAGTCTCTTGCTACCAAAGCTGGTATTCCTCGTCCGATACCTTCCAGTAATGCGCTTGATCCCATCGAAACGGAAGTGAACACCATATTAGATAAATTGAGTTCGCGAGTTGTTTCACTCGTAAAAAGAAAGCTATTATTTGGCGGAAGAAATTTTGCTAGCCAGTCTGCGTCTTCCCAATAGTTTTTAGGTTTTATGTGAAGCTGAAAGCACTCAGGAAGCTGCGATAGCGCCAAAAAATAGCTTCGTAGAGCTTTTTCGTGAGCTTTACAATCAAGAGTTGGCATTCTGTTGAGCTGATGTGCGCCAGCGAAGAAAATAACGTTGACGGATTTCCCAACTTGGTACCGGTTTGTGCGACAAGGATACTCTAGCATAAGCTCAGAATTTACGTCTACGATCTGTGGGCTAACTGCAGCAGACCACGCTCTCTTCGCACTTTCTGTTACCACCATGACGCGGTTTATCATGTCACTATTTTGATAATTTACCTGGCATGCGTTTGACGAATGCGGCCATATATTCACGGTACCACCAGAGAGGGTAACGGCGTTGTTAATAAGTGCACTCTCAAAAAAAATGTGATCACAAACGTGAGCCTCTTTAATTTCGCTTGCGGCTACAGCTTCGCAGGCGTTTTGCCACGCGGTTATAGACAACGGCGCTAGGAATCGTAAAAAACAATCGGTCAACTTGGGAACATTGCCCTTACTAGTGTAGATTACATAGTCTTGATGGTCTGTTGCGCGTTCGAACTGAATGGATATTTCCGTTGGATTATCGTCCTCGCGCCAAAGATATAAATCGTCCCCGGTGGATGGATTAGTGGAATTCCCAAGTATTCCGGTCTCACCGATCAGTCCTAAAACCTTTGCGGGGTCGCGTATCCCAATTGAAGAAAACACGTTGCTAAACCTTTTTCGCTGATCGATCGACGTCACACGGGAAGACCACCAGTTCGGATCCGCAACAAACTGCAACTTTGCCCCATTATTGAAAAAAGTCTCGCCGAAATCCGGAGAACGAGAAGTCAGGAAGACCTTGGCCCCACGGCGCTTTAATTCGACAGCCAAAATAAGGGGTTCAAGTTCATTGTAGGCCCAGTGTCGCAGACAGGTGACCTTAGGATGATTGATAGGAATAAGGATGGGTGTGTGACCAAATTTTTTATAGATAAATCTAGCAAGGTGCCTCAATGGTAATATCGTACATATTTCGGTCCAGACTACGAACAGCCAAGCCATTGAGAGAGCTGTGGACTCTTGTGCTTGATTTGAAGCGCGCTTTGCAAGCCGTTGAGAGAGCCTGTTGGAGAGATTCAGAGCAATATCCGTTCCTCGCGAAGGGTTAAATGAGCCGACTCTGAATTCTGACTCCTCATACAGTGAATCCACCATGGCTCTGTCGAGAAACAGTATTTTGTTGTTCTGTTTTTCTGGGAAAAATTTATTTTTAAATAATATTATTTTCAAATCATCATTCGGAACCGACTTACCTAACTCAAAGGCGAGGTCATTTTTTTTTGTGAATTTTATTATACGCTCTAGTTCAGAAAAAAATTTCATAGGAGCGGCGCCTCTGCATCTTCTGGAACAAGTGTTCCCTTATTCTAATTCCGGAGCATCCCTTGATTTCCTCGATAAACAAGAAAGCTCAGCGGACGAACTGGTTTTTGACCATCGCTGATCCGACCGAAAAATACGGAGGATTGGTGCAGATACTCTAATGGGTTTTGGCCTTAAGATGCAACTGGGTGGACACGATAGTCAGCCGTTTGAAGCCAAGCCGGAAAATCCAGTATCCCCTTTACAGACGCTCGATAGGCGGCAAATCAGCAATTCGCTTAGCGGTGACCTGCCACTGAACTTTCATCCAGTGGCGATTAGAGCCCCGGCGGTTTTGAATACGCCAAGTGGCGCGGTGTGAGCAACCGGCGGAAACGCGAAGCTTTCATTTTGCGCAGCGTTGGAGCCGGTTGCGGCGATGGACCCGGCATAGTCGGCCGGGGTCTGATATCCGAGCGATGAGTGCGGCCGGAAATTGTTGTAATCTTCGGCCCATTCAGCGATGGCGCTTCGGGCATGATCGAGGCCGAAGAACAGGCTTTCGTTGAGCAATTCGTCACGCATTCGCCCGTTGATGGGGAAGACGGCCCCGCTCCGAACCGGTTGGTCGTATAGTGACGAGCCAACTCAAACAGGAGCCTTTGATATGATTGCCAGCACAATAGGCCTCGATCTGGCCAAGCATAACTTTCACGTCCATGCGGTGGATGCCGGGGGCTCAGTGGTTAAAACCGCCGCGCTCCGCCGAAGCGAGATGATCAAGTTCTTTCAGGATGCCAAGCCATGCCTTGTTGGTATGGAAGCTTGCGCCACAGCGCATCATTGGGCTCGCGAGTTGATGAAGCTCGGCCACGAAGTTAGATTAATCCCTCCTTCGTACGTTAAGCCGTATGTGCGGCGTGGCGCGAAGAATGACGCCGCCGACGCCGCAGCCATCTGTGAGGCTGTCCGTCGGCCTCACATGCGCTTCGTTCCGATCAAATCCGAATCCAACCAGGCCTTCCTGATGCTACACCGAGCTCGAGGCCTGCTGGTAAGACAACGGACCATGACAGTATGCGCAATCCGCGCTCACCTTGCTGAATTTGGAATCACCTTTGGTCAAGGTCGACAACGCATCGAGACCATAATGCCTTCGATAGAGGACGTCGCATCCTCGTTGCCAGAACAAGCTCGGTTCGCATTGAAAAGCCTGATCCGCATGGTTGGGGAGTTGAACACGCAGATAGAGGGAATTGAGACAAAGCTGGCAGAGATCGGTCGTTCACATCCAGTCTCAAACCTTCTGTCGTCGATCCCAGGTGTTGGTCCAATTACATCTACAGCCATCGCGGCGACCGTTCCGGACGCGAGGATGTTCCGCTCTGGCCGAGAGTTTGCCGCCTGGCTGGGCCTGACACCACGTCAAAACTCCAGCGGGGGCACAACTCGATTGGGCGGAATCACTAAGCAGGGGGATGCGTACCTACGTCATCTGCTTGTGATCGGTGCCAGGAACATCGTCCGATATCCAAAGGCTCGAGCGAAGGTCGATGGAGCTTGGATCGACGCTTTACTGCAACGACGGCGTCCTATGATCGTGGCCGTCGCCGTGGCCAACAAGCTTGCTCGGATCATCTGGGCGATGATGACAAGTGGAGAGATGTTCAGAGAGGCACACGCTAAGACAACGTAAGGCAGCAACCCAAAATCCAGATGGCGTAAGGTGCAGAAGCAAAAGATGGTCATTCAGCGGAGCTGAGGATCGAGCCTGCCCGGAGAGCTTTAAGCGCCCATTCAAGCGCGACCCGTTGATGAGGCCTCGATCCGCGTACTCCATCAGGGCCAGCGACCATAGTATCGGTCGCATCTAAAGGCCGTATACATGAACGCACCCGAATGATGACCTAAACTTGCAGAAAGCCTCTTGCGCCCGCGGGGCCGTCTATACATGAAGCTCTCGACATAGCCGTTTTGCATGGGCTTTCCCGGCGCGATGTAATGCCACTCGACCTTGTGATCCTTCGACCAGGCAAGGATGGCATTCGAGGTGAGTTCGGTGCCGTTATCGGAGACAATCATTCCGGGCTTGCCGCGTCGTTCGATCAGCATCGTCAGCTCCCGTGCGACACGGCGGCCGGAGATTGAGGTGTCTGGAATTGCTGCCAGGCATTCACGCGTCACATCATCGACGATGTTGAGCACCCGAAACCTCCGTCCGCAGGCGAACTGGTCGTGGACGAAATCCAGCGACCAGCGGGCGTTTGCCTTCGCTTCGACCAGGATCGGAGCACGCGTGCCGACAGCACGGCGTCGGGCCTTCCGCTTGCGTACTGAAAGCCCTTCCTCGCGATACAGCCGATAGATGCGATTGACGCCGGACGGCTCTCCCTCCCGCCGAAGCAGGACGAACAGTCGACGGCAGCCGAAACGCCGTCGCTCATTAGCCAACTCGCGCAGCCTTGCTCGCAACTCGGTCTCCACCGGTCGGTTCGACCGGTAACGGATCGTCTTGCGATCGGCAGATATGATCTGGCAGGCCCGCCGTTCCGAAAGCCCCATGACGGTCTTCAGGTGCGTGACGGCTTCACGCTTGGCGGCGGGCCCTACCATTTTTTTTGGAGAAGCTCGCGGAGTGCGGCCGCATCAAGCATCTGTTCGGCGAGCAGCTTCTTCAGCCTGGCGTTCTCGTCCTCAAGCGCCTTCAGCCGCTTCGCCTCAGAGACCTCCATGCCGCCGTATTTGGCTTTCCAGTTGTAAAACGTTGCTTCTGAAATTCCATGCCTGCGGCAAAGGTCGGCCACCTTCGCGCCAGCCTCCTGCTCCTTCAACACCGCAATAATCTGCTCTTCCGTAAATCGCTGCTTCTTCATGCGTCCGTCCTTTAATGGGCCGGACTCTAATCCATTCTGGAGGAAATTCGCAGTGGCAGGTCAGCGGGGCTCCTATTTATCAATAGGTATCAGATCTTTCTCGAAACCTTGGTCAACGAGAAACTCGACAACTTCCGGTATACTCCCGTCAGCAGTCGCATCTTTGATAATTTGAGTTTTTACAAAAGGAAATCCTCTTTTGATTAACTCTCTCCAACAGTGAATTGAAGGATTATGACGCCAATTCCCAACGTTGCCGTCAGTCTCAAAGAGAGGACCACATTTTAGTCCCGCATGGATTAATTTGGTCGTCATCCCGATTTCATACAACGCGATAATGCGGCCTTTATCTTGCCATGCGAGAACAGAATCCCAGAAGCTGCGGACTGTTTGAGAATTCAAAGCTTTTTGGTTGAGATGAATAAAATAGCTCTGCAGGTGACGTCTGCCGATTGTGCTATCAGTCAGTCCAGTAACATCGTAGGGAGAGGCAGATAGTTGGTTGAAAAGCTGTTTCAGTGAAGGCTGTTTAGGTATCATGCTGTCATTGGCAAAAAGTAGGGTTTTTGCCTGCCAAATCTCGGGGCGTTTCCGCAGCGCGGCTGCCCAGAGGGCGAAATCATGGCCGTCATTTGCGCGAGCGGCGAAGCCATCACAGTACTCCTGTCCAGGGTCTTTGCCATCCTTTGGAGGCGTGAGGCTCACGCCAAGACCATAAATGTGAAACCCCTCCTCCTTGAGTGCCCGCATGTAAGCCAGCGCGTGAGGCGCAAACCGACCATCCTCTCGGAGTAATCCGACGAATAAACAGCAGTTCTTGTCCGCTGGATTCGCGAGTGGGCGATGCTCCACCCATGTGGCTTGCACGACGGAGTGGCCAATAATCTGGTCGCCAGCATTCAAAGGCATGGAACTTGTTGCGAAACCTGCTTTCTCAACGATGGCTGGTATGAGCTTAAGTAATGTGTGGGAGTCATAGACGCCACTATCGACATCGGCAGGCTCGATATTCATCGTTTTCAACCAAATAAGCGCAGATTTGCGCACTAGACACACTGCCGGAAAAGAAGGACGGTTTTTTATCTCTACTAAATCGAGATTCATGAGTTGCGCGAGTCGCCTAGTCTTTCTCTCGTTTTTCTTTCCGCTTCGACTACTGTCGTCGACGTCCCAAGTCAAAAGCCCAATTCCAGGATTTCTTTGCATAAAACGCCAAGCGGGGCCTAGTTGAGAGTGGACTTTACCAAAACGTTGCTGGAGTAAATATTGAATAGCGGATCGACTCGCTTCAGAAAATTTCTTTTCATTCGCCAGAAAAACGAATTCACTATCGCTGCTATTAATTTCGGCAAGAAGGTCTCTCAGCACGGTAGCGGAAAAGAAACCGTCCTTTACCGGGGTGAGTGGCAAAGAACTGTCAACTCCTTTGGCCAGTCGAAAGTTATGAAATGCCAGCCGTTCTATATTGGAGGCGGCTTGAGTCATAAACCGTCCTAAAGTTATTTCACGTAGCTGTACTCCCGTAGAGGTTCGGACGTCCGGCCAATAAGTACCACGTTTGCGTCGTAGGTCGTCGAGAATCTCTCTTAACTTTATCCCGATGAACCGACATTTCCTGTTTCTCGGGATATTGAATACGTGAATAGGAAAGGTGGATGTAAATTTGAACGTATTGCTTCCATTGATAGTTCTTACCAAGAAATAGGATTTTGTTTTTTGTAAGTTAAGTAAGTACGCTTCTTTTTTTCCGCCGGCGTCGATTTCTACAGCGCACAGACCGATATCTTGCGACTGTACAACAAAATAGTGTTTATTTATTGTCGATATCATAATTTGTTTTGTAAACATCAATATTCTTGTCTTGCTCCGATCGCTCTTGTTCTATCGTCTATTTGTTCGCTGCGGTTTTAAGTGAAGCGTGGTATTTTCTTCATGTCGCCTCGCGATATGTGCTGATGATACCACGGATGAATCCTAGGGCTTTAGCGCGACGCCGAGGTGAACAAAGCATTGCAGGCGAAAGAAACAAAAATACGGCTTGGCAGAGTGCCGACAAAAACGGGAAAGGTCGCCTGTGCTTTTTTCCTGTATAAATTCTCGATCTAGCCATATGGTAAGCTTTGAAACGAGCAATTTCGGGTGAGCGACCTGACGAGTATCCGCTACTATGCACTATGAGTGCATCCCGAATAAACATAAGCGGCCCAATTTTCGCGAGCCTGAGAGAAAGATCATCGTCCTCATGGTAAAGGAAGATGTTTGGGTCGAATCCTTTGGCATCGTTAAATATCGCTCTCGAAACGAAAATCGCTGCTCCGCTCAATATAAAAACAGGCCTGTCTTGAGTAGGCCAACCCCGGGGCATATATTGCCGGCGTGTTAGGAGCCAAGAGCGCCGTTTAAAGTATGGTGTAGAGTCACCATTGGCAATTCGAGGATTGAAGGCAGAAGCAGCCGGGTAGCGTTCGGCCGCGATTAGCAAAGCCTCGATCGCGCCCTTAGCTAACCTTGCATCTGGATTTAGAAACAACAACCAAGGTGTGGTTGCGGCCTCTGCTCCAGCGTTACATCCCCGACCAAACCCTTCATTTTTATCAAGTTTTATGACACGTATGTTGGGATTCTCATGGAAATCATGAAGCCGACTATTCCCGCCGTTATCCACGAGTATAACAGGTGTTAGCTCAGGAACGGACGCAATCATTCCGTGGACAACTTCCTCGCTTCTATAGCAGACCGAAATTACAGTTACATCTGCCGGGGATAAATTTGGCACTCTCAAATTAACTCCACCATCGATGTTGTTCCGTTCCGCCGTGTGGGCTGTGTTGCTGCGACTTTGTAGCCTGCTTGCTTGACAATAGCGGAAAAGGCACGTTCCAAACCATGTTGGAGCGTGCCCTTCTTAGCTCCGTTTTCAGGCTGGAAATCTTTGATGCCTATGTTGGCACGCTCAAGCAGGTTGAATGCTGCCGGACGAAACCAAAACATCGTTCCCACGAAGAATTGCGTTTCCTGAGGGTCGAACGTCACGTCCGATCGTTTAAATATGTCGCGCATGTGGCCCAATTCGTTCTTTATGTATTGCGATACAGGTTTCCCTTCAAGCGGCAAACTCAAGTTTCGTGGGCCGACAAGGCCAAGTTCGGGATCTTCGGAAAAGGATTTTAGTATATGTGTGCCGGCACCATTTGCTAAAAGACAGGCAAGAGTATAGCGTCGGATTCGGTGTCCGGAGATAGTTTCGTTGCCATTCTTTCGGGACAGCTTACCGTGAATTTTGCAAACGGCGTCATAGTTCTCGAAAACTCCCTGCTTCAAAAGCTCCATAAACGGACCGACATCCCGGCCGCGATTTTCCATATGGATGATCTTGGCGTTTGGAAATGTTGTAAGTACGTCGTGCCGAAAATTAAAATTTTCCGCCGTAACGCTGACGATGACGTCCAAGTGTATAGCATTTTGAAGAAGGGTGGACTTAATTTCGGGCCATGTTTCCATGTAGTGTAGATGAACATAAACACAGGCTCGCACAGGTGGATGTGACAAAGCGTTTTGACAAAAGCCTGCTAGCGGCCATCCCGCATCTAGCCAATCCCACCCATTCTTCTGTTTCGATAGATCATCAAGTCCATATAAACGCAGAGCGCGATATTCCACATTGGCGAATGCCGCTGATTCTGCCGCCTGTTGATCACCAGAAAGACAAAGAAGCTTCTCTCCGGGGCCGAAATTTTGAAGTCTATGGCGCTGAATAGCTGCCCACGCTTTTTGTAGTGAAAAGAATTTCCGGGAAACAGGGATAAAGTCGATACTTGTTTCCCCTTCGATGGGCTTGTTAGCTAGAAAACGAACATTTCCGGCCTCGACGGGTTTCTTTAAATCCAGGGCGTAGTGCAGCTGGCCGTTGCTTAAATCCAGTCTGCAACACCTTTCGGCATCATCCGCATCGAGAAGTTCAATCGCTCGGACTTCAGGATCAATGCTCTGAAACGAGAGTTTGTAATACCCTGGTTCAAGAGAAACTTCCTTCACTTGAGGCATCTGACAGTCCATCTCAAAGTACGGTTAGTCAAACAAGAACGGACGGAACGGAATGCGTCCGAACGTTTTGGCGATCTTTACCTGGATAAGCATGTTTCGACAGTCATGCTCATGATGGAGCCCAGTTGGGTGGGTAGGGAGCGCGCCCTCTTTGTGGTTTGATGCAGCGAAAGCAGATCATACATTCGCAAGTTTACGCAAATAAACGCCATAATCGCCCTTGCCCGCTTTTTCGGCGATCTCGACAAAGTGCGCATTGGAAATGAAGCCTTTGCTCAGAGCAATCTCTTCTGGACACGCTATCTTGAAGCCCTGACGCTTCTCCAGCGTGCGCACAAATTCGCCAGCTTCGAGGAGGCTTTCGGGTGTGCCCGTGTCAAGCCAGGCGTAGCCGCGGCCCATGATTGACACCTTCAATTTGCCCCGGTCGAGATAAATCCGATTTACATCGGTGATCTCATATTCGCCGCGTGCCGAGGGCTTGAGATCGGCGACAATGTCCACCACATCGGCGTCATAGAAATATAACCCGGTAACAGCCCAGTTCGACTTCGGCTGTACCGGTTTTTCCTCGATAGAAAGTGCCCGCATTTCGCTATCGAAATCGACGACGCCATAACGCTCGGGATCGTTCACATGATATGCGAAAACCGTCGCTCCATCGTTGACGCTCGTGCCGGCCTGCAGAAGTTCCGGTAGTCCGTGACCATAATAGATGTTGTCACCCAGAATAAGGCAGGATGGCGAACCCGCCACGAAGTCCGCACCGATCATATAGGCCTGCGCTAGCCCATCAGGGCTCGGCTGGACCGCATATTCAATGGAAAGACCCCACTTTGAGCCATCGCCCAGGAGGGACTGGAATAGCGGCATGTCATGGGGTGTAGAGATAATGAGAATCTCGCGGATGCCGGCCAGCATCAGCGTGGTCAGCGGATAATAAATCATCGGCTTGTCATAGACCGGTAGAATCTGCTTTGAGACCGCCAATGTCATAGGATGCAAACGCGTACCGCTGCCTCCGGCCAGAATGATGCCCTTCATGGCGTTTCCTTTTTGATCTGCGCAAGAGCGGCGACAACCGCGCGCGTTGATGTCTGCCATTCCGGCAATCTTATTCCATAAACTTCTTCCAGCTTGCTGCAATCAAGCCGGGAGTTTGCCGGGCGTCGAGCCGGGGTAGGGTATTGTGCGGTCGTGATGTCATTGACAATCATCGACTTTCCGCCGCTTTCCGCAGAAAATGCGAATATCTGTTTGGCAAAATCCGCCCAGTTCGTTACACCTGTTCCGGTCATGTGAAAAACGCCGCGAAGATGTGGGGCTGGATCCGTCGCGAGTTTTCTCGCGATCGACACAATCCCGGCGGCGATGTCATTTGCGGAGGTGGGGCATCCAAACTGGTCCGCAACCACATTGATCTCGTCGCGGCTCTCGCTTAGCCGCAACATGGTTTTTACGAAATTGCTGCCATATTCCGAATAGACCCATGCCGTTCGCAAAATGGCGTAGTTGCCGGTGTTTTCAGAAACGGCATGTTCGCCTTCGAGCTTCGAGCGACCGTAAACGGAAGCCGGTCCTGTGGGATCGTTCTCGACGTATGCGGTTGCCTTGGTGCCATCGAACACATAATCGGTGGAGATATGAATGACGGGAACACCGACGTCATTTGCGGCTAGTGCGACGGCTTTTGCGCCGTCCCGATTGACGGCGAAAGCGATGTCCGGTTCGCTTTCCGCTTTATCGACGGCGGTGTAGGCAGCGGCCGATACCACGACATCGGGCTTTGCGTCACGCAGCGCTTTTAAAATAGTGTCGGATCGAACAAGGTCAACTTCCGGCCGACCCAGAGTAACTATCTCCAGATCTGGTCCGGCAAGTGCCTGAAGGGCACTGACGACCTGTCCTTTTTTTCCGGTGACTGCCAGCCGCATCCGCTTTAGTCCTTCGTCAGAACGCCGAGGCGCTCACCTGAGTAGACGCCTTGACGCAGCGGCTCCCACCACCACTCATTGTCGAGGTACCATTCAATGGTTTTGCGGATGCCAGTCGCAAAATTTTCCTGTGCTTTCCAACCCAGTTCCGTTTCGAGTTTTGTTGCGTCGATAGCGTAACGGGCGTCGTGACCAGGGCGATCCGTGACATATTTGATAAGCTCGGCATAAGGCTTCGACTGCGGGCGCAGTTCGTCCAGAATGGAACAGATGCAATTCACCACATCGATGTTCTTCTGTTCGTTTCTGCCGCCGACATTGTACTTTTCGCCGACAAGTCCCGTCTGGACAATGAGCCACAAAGCGCGGGCGTGATCTTCCACATATAGCCAGTCGCGGATGTTGGCGCCGTTTCCATAGACCGGCAGCGGCTTGCCTTCCAGGGCGTTTAGGATGATCAGGGGAATGAGTTTTTCCGGGAAGTGAAATGGCCCGTAATTATTGGAGCAGTTGGAAATCACGACCGGAAGGCCATAGGTCCGCTGCCATGCCGTGGCGAGATGGTCGCTTGCGGCTTTCGAAGCGGAATAGGGCGACGAAGGATCGTAGGGCGTTGTTTCTTCGAAGAGGCCATGCTCTCCGAGTGAACCGTAAACCTCGTCGGTCGAGACGTGAAGCACGCGGAAGGCTGATTTTGCGTCTTCGGCAAGGCCGTTCCAATATTGCCGTGCTGCTTCCAGCATCGTGAAAGTGCCATTGATATTGGTCTGAATAAAATCAGCCGCGCCCGTGATGGAGCGGTCGACATGGCTTTCGGCTGCCAGATGCATCACATAGTCCGGCTGAAATGTCGCGAAAGCGTCATTCATTGCGGCACGGTCGCATATATCCGCCTGAAGAAAGCGGTGGTTTGGCGCGTTTTCGATAGGCTTCAGTGAAGCCAGATTTCCCGCGTAGGTCAGCTTGTCGACTGTTAGAACATCCGCGCCGACTTCGCTTACGAGATAGCGCACAAGGGCCGACCCGATAAATCCGGCGCCGCCGGTGACTAGAACGCGCATCATCAGTTTCCAGTTTTTTGATAGGTGAAATATTCAGGCAATTCGGACAGAGACGGCTGTTTGGCGTCCTTGTCTGAAAGCACGCAACTGTCCATCTTTGGCCAGTCGATGCCTATGGCCGGATCATCCCATTTCACACCGCGATCATGGGCGGCGCTGTAGGGAGCTGTCACCTTGTAGGAGATAACGGTGTCGTCAACCAGCGTCATGAAACCATGGGCAAAGCCTGCCGGGATCCACAGCTGCTCGCCGTTCTCCGGTGAAAGCTCAACGGCTGCCCATTGTCCAAAAGTGGGTGATCCGGTTCTGATATCGACCGCAACGTCCAATAGTCGTCCACGAATGCAGCGAACGAGTTTGCCCTGTGCAAAGGGTGGCGTCTGGAAGTGAAGGCCACGAACAGTTCCGGCCTGTGCGGATAGAGATTCATTGTCCTGCACGAATTCGACATCCGAGACATTCTCGCGAAACCATTCCCGTTTGAAAACTTCGCTGAAGTAACCCCTGCTGTCGCCAAACCGAGCCGGAATTATCTTTTTTACGTCTGAAATCGAGAATGCTTCTACCTGCACTTCGTGGATCCTGTCTGGTCTACCTGCGTAGGATGATATGACTTCATCGCTACGGACAGTCAATAACGCTTTATCGGTCCACCACACAAGAGTCTCTTGCTCTGCAGCAGAGAGTATAGCGGAAAACGTGCCGGGTCTGTATCTCGCCCAAGACTATGTCCGTTTATGCGGCCTGATCGATGTCCTCAGTTCCACCAGTCTTTCCAGTGTCTCAAGGCTTCGATCGGGGCGGGCAGCGGAGAGGGCGAGCGCCATGGTTTCCATGGCAATGAAGGATGGGGCGTGTAGCGCTACCCCTTCGTTCTTTGCACGGGGCAGCAGGAGATAAGCGTTGGCGTGTTTTTTGAGCACGCTGTCTTCCTGGCCGAGCAGCATGATAATCGGGATGTCGAGGCGACCGGCCTCAGCGATTGCGGTTTGGGCTTCGCGGTGGGCGCGGCCGTGCAGGAGCATGATGAGGACGTGGCCGTTTTCAAGGTCGAGCAATTGTTCGGCAAGCGTGATGCCGGTGGCGTTCAGCGCATAGGAGCGAACGCCGGAGCGCTGGAACAGCCGGGCGGCGTAGGTGGCGATAATGCCGGAGGCTCCGATGCCGAGGACGCCGATGCCGCGTGCATCCGCTAGAAGACGCACGGCGGCGGCCATGGCGTCGCGGTTTTCCACAGTGGCCAGCATTTCCAGCGCGGTTTTCTGGTTCTCGAGAACGAAGTCGATTGCCGCGTCGCAGTTACCCAATATGGATTTCGTGGTAGCAGCCAATTTTTCAACCGGCGAATCCGTCACGCCGAGATAGGCCTCCAGAGTTTCCTTGAGGTCGACCAGCCCCTGAAACCCAAGCGCCTGAATGGCGCGAATGACCGTCGCATCGGAGGTATTGGTCTCAAAGCCGATCTCCAGCGCCGATTTACAGAGAACGGCATGGCGGTGGCCGTCTATATATTCGGCAACGGCAAGCAGCCCTGGCGAAAGACGGTCGCGCCGCTTGCGCAATTGCTCACCGAAACGGTCTGTATGCCTAGGCCTTGATGTACGGGTTTCGCCAGTCGTCATGGGACTTTCCGTGAAGGTGAGTTTCTTACTCTTCTTCACGGACTAGCAGGGCGCCAAGCTGGCAGGCAAGTGCTTTTGTCGCCGCGATCGTTCCCTTCACTTTTCAGCCGTCGGCCTTTTCGTCAGGTGCGACTGGATGGCGGAGACCATGAGGCTGAGAGCGGCATAGGAGTTGGAGATTGCCTCTTCCCGCGGCAGAAGGATGTAGCGACCGTTGCGGCAGGCCTGCAGAAAATTGCAGAAACCCGGCATTACAGCTTCCATCATGTCGATTTCGGCCTGCGGAGAAGCGCCGGTATCGGAACGATACGGATCGAAAATAAAGTCGGCGTCGAGTTCCGGCAAGCGCTCGGCGCTGATCTCGATGCGCTCGCCGTCTGGAATATTGTCGATGATGGCTGGGAAACGAAAACCGGCATCTCGCAGCACCCGGCCGAGCGCACGATACGTATGGTAGACGCTGATCTTGCCATTTAGTGGCTGGAACACCGAGACAGTGCTCGCGCCGGTATCGACCGAGGCCTTCAGCGCTTCGATCTGCGCCCGGTAGCGTCGGTCCAGAACGGCAAGTCGCGCCTGCGTGCCGGTCAGTTCAGCCAGCACCCTGTAGATATGCGGCGCGCCGTCCTTCGTATTGTCGATGGCGACGGTCGGGGCAATCTGTTCCAGTTTTTCGATAGGGGTGGGGCGGTCCGGTTCGGTCAGGATGAGATCGGGCTTGAGGGCGACTATCGCTTCCAGATCGGCGTTGATGGAGCCGATATAGGCAATGTCGCTATTGTCGAAATCGACACCGGTCAGAATGGCGCTGGAGCGCAGGTAGGGTTTGCCGTCTCCACCCATGCGGCCATGGCTACCCACTGGTATCACACCCAATTCTATCAGCGGGATGGTGAGATCGATGTCGTGCAGGGCGACGATACGTTTCGGCTGTAAGGGGACAGACACGGTGCGGCCGAGGTCGTCGGTAAAGGTCCGGCTGCCCTCCGCGTGAGCAACGCATACCCCCAGAAGAAGTCCGGCGGTTGAAACGAAAGCGAGAATGGTATTGCGCATGAAAGACCTATAGGCGGTGCCGGTGAAACCAAAGAAGGGTAAGAAGCGTGGGGGCGCCCACGGCCGAAAGAACGAGCCCGGTCGGCAATTCCAGCGGTGAAAAAGCGGTTCGGGCAATCGTATCGGCAATTGCAACCAGCGTCGCTCCTGCCAGACCCGCGCCCATAACAAGCCCGGTATGGGAGCTGCCCGGCAGCAAAAGTCGGGCGATATGCGGGCCGATCAGGCCGACAAAACCGATGCTGCCGATAAAGGAGATACAGGACGCGGTGAGAACGACCGCAAGGATGACATGCAGCGCTGATAGCCAGCGGGTGTGAACGCCGAGTGCCGCTGCATTATTGTCGCCGAGCGCCTGAACATCGGCGGCACGGGCGGTGAGGAGAACAAGACAAAGGGTGATGGCCAGGATGGCTGAAAGGATGGAGACGGCGCTCCAGGATGCGCCTTGCAGGTTTCCTACCATCCAGATCATCGCCGTCTGCAAATTGCGGATATCAAGCGATGCCATAAGGATAAGCAGCAAAGCTGATAAAAACCATGAGAAGCCGATACCCGTCAGAACGAAGCGCAGCCGTGAGGTGACACCGGAAAGCGAAAAGACGATTGCAGCACTCGCCATCCCACCGGCGATACCGGCCAGGGGGCGGAATATCACCGGCAGGGATGGCAACAAAAACAGGCAGCCCAGCACCGCGAGCAACGCGCCTTCGCGCACGCCGAGCAGACCCGGGTCGGCAAGGCTGTTGCGTGTGGTCGCTTGCATGATGGCACCGGCAACGCCCAGCATGGCGCCGGAGACCATGGCAAGCGCCAGGCGCGAAAAGCGAAAGTCGAGAACCATCACGGCGTCATTCGAGGCGGGATCATTATTTCCAGCGGTCAATAAAGACCACAGGGAGGAGGCCGGGATATATTGGCTGCCGGCGGTGAGCGACCAGACGGCGACAAGCGTAAGGCAAAGGGTAAGCGTCACCATAATAGCCAGCCGCTGCGGCAAGAGGCGAATTGAAAAATGCGCCAGTCTGATGACCCTGTAACGGTTCATTTCAGCACCCTGCGCACCAACCAGAGAAAGACCGGGGCCCCGACAAGGCCGGTCATTGCCCCAGTCGGCAGTTCCTTTGGCGCAAGGATCAGGCGGGCGGCGAGATCGGCGGCGATCAGTAAAACCGCGCCGCCGAGCGCGGCTATGGGAATGGCAAGCAGAAGCCGCCCCGTTCTTAGCCGCGACACGAGTGGCGGCACCACCAGACCGACGAAACCGATAGGCCCGGTGACGGCTATGGCCGCGCCACAGAACAGCGATATTGCGGCAAGCGCCAAGATTCGGGTCGAGCGGACAGGTACGCCAAGCGTTGTGGCGGTGGTGTCACCCAAAGCGAGCAGATCGAGTCGCGGCGCGACGACAAATGCAAGGAGAAGTGCGATAATGGCGGCAGGCAGGGCGGCGGCGACGGCTGCCATCGAAATGCCTGCCGTATCGCCAACCAGCCAGAAGCGCATCTGCTGTAATGTTTCCTCGTTGAGAATGAGGATGGCGGAGGTAAGGGTTCCGGCAAGCGTCGACAGCGAGATGCCGCAAAAGACGAGTTTTGCTGGCGTCAGACCCTGCCGTCCGGCGGACGCGAGCAGAAGGACGAGCCAGAAGCTGATGCCTGCGCCGGTGGCCGCCAGCACAGGGCGCAAGGCCGGCGTTGCGATTAACCCCAGCGGCGTCACGGTCGCCGCGACGACGGCGAGGCTCGCGCCCGCATTTAACCCCAGAATATGCGGCTCGCCCAGCGGGTTTCGAAGCAGGGTCTGCAACAGAAGCCCTGCCACTCCAAGGCAGGCGCCGGCTTGCAGCGCCGCAAGCAGACGCGGAAGCCGCAGACGCAGCAAAACCTGCTGGTCGAAATTGCGGGCGTCGTAGGAAAATATCAGGTCGTTCAGAACATGTGGGGCAATGGCGCGCGGGCCAGAGCCAATATGTGCCAGAATCAGAAGCAGCATGGCCAGAAGCATAAGCAGTGTTGCCACAAGCGCGCGGCCATAGGCCTGTTCCTGCATGGCGGGCTTGCTGTAGCTCATCCTGGCGAACATCATGCCGCGCCAGTCCGTCCGGGCAGGGGAAGGAAAACCGGCCTCGCCGTGACCGGATGCGTCAGCTGGGCGACAGGCATGTCGAAAACGTCCGAGATGATTTGGGCATCGCACAGCGTCGCTGTTTCCAGCCGGTGCCGCAGCCGTCCATCCTTTAGAAAAATCAGGTGATCGGCATATTGCAGGGCGAGATTGATATCATGCAGCACGGCAACGATCGTGCGGTTGTGGTTGGTGACGAGGCCAGCCAGCATATCCAGCACCTCTATCTGGTGGTGCAGATCCAGAAATGTCGTCGGTTCGTCCAGCAGGATGACATCTGTCTGCTGCGCAAGCGCCATGGCGATCCACGCGCGCTGGCGCTGGCCGCCGGAGAGGCTGTCGATTGCTCTTTCGGCAAGGCCTGACATGCCGGTCACGGAAAGTGCCTCGTCCACTGCGTCCGCGTCTTCCTCGCTCCACTGCTTCAAAAATCCCTGATGCGGGTAGCGGCCACGGGAGACGAGATCGAAGACCGAAAGCCCTTCCGGCGTGTGGTTCTGCTGTGCCAGCATGCCAAGCCGCTTCGCCACTTCCCGTGTGGGATGATGAAATATGTCGCGGCCGTCGAGAAGGATATGGCCGCCTGCCGGGCGGTGCAGGCGGGCAAGTGCGGAGAGAAGCGTCGATTTTCCCGACCCGTTCGGACCGAGCAGAACGGTGAATCGGTTCGGGGCAACGTCTATGGACACGTCGGCAAGCACGGGCGTGTCGCCATAGGCAAACTCAATTGCCTTGGCCGCAAGACGTATGTCCGCGCGTCTATTTTTGCCACCGTCGTCCAAGATCTTCCCCGTTTGAATGAGCCGCCACCAGAATTATTGATGACTGTAGTAGTCAAGTATACAGCTTTCGAAAAGCCGGTTTTTACGCGGTGATTTGCACAAAAAGCGACGATCTGGGCCTCGAATCAGAACTGTGGAGGCATGAGGGAGCGCGCATTCGCCAGATGTTTCGCCGGTGACAAGCCGAATTAAAGTTGACTACTACATTCATCAATTGAAAGAGCGGTGCATCATCGTCGCGATGACGTAAGGGGCAGCCGGGGACAAGACAGATGCATGACGGTTCGATGATCATTCAGGTAGGCTCGCGAGCGCTGTTGGCGTTGCTTCTGGCCGGAGTTGCCCTGCCTGCTTTTGCGCAGGAGAATACGGCACCGAAGAAAAATGCCGACGAGACGACCGTGCTTGAGACGATAACCGTTAATGCCGACGTCAAAAAAGGCGCGCGCGGTTATCAGCCGATAACCACGGGCACTGCGACGCGCACCGAGACGCCGATCCTCGATATTCCGCAATCGGTTAACGTCGTGACCAATGAAGTGCTTCGCGACCAGCAGGCGCGCTCGCTGGATGATGCTCTCGCCAATGTCAGTGGCGTTACCCAGTCAAACACGCTGGGCGGCACGCAGGATGCCGTTATCCGCCGTGGTTTTGGTGACAACCGCGACGGCTCGATCCTCATCAACGGGCTAAAGACCGCATTGCCGCATTCCTTCAACGATATGGCGGAGCGAGTGGAAGTGCTGAAAGGGCCAGCCTCCACGCTCTACGGCATTCTCGATCCGGGCGGCATGGTGAATGTCGTGACGAAGAAGCCCGAGGATACTTTCTCTGCCGAAGCCTATTCGCGCTTCTCAGCCTTTGGGGCGGGCAAGTATGGTGCATCCGGCGGTTTCGATGTGACCGGACCTATTGCGGGAACGGATTTTTCCTATCGCCTGATCGGTCAGGGGGAGAACAGCGACTACTGGCGCAATTTTGGTGAGAAGAAGAACTGGCTGATCGCACCCTCGCTAAAATGGAGCGGCGAGGATACCGACATTACGGTTTCCTATATGCATGAGGATTACAGCGTGCCCTTCGATCGCGGCACGATCTTCGATCCGGCGACAGGAAAGGCAATCAATGTCAGCCGACGTCTCAGGCTGGACGAGGCCTATAACATCACCGATGGCAAATCCGATCTGGCGAGTATCTCAATAGACCGCCAATTGTCCGAAGACTGGAAACTGTCGCTGAACTACGCCTATAGCCAAAACGAATATTCCGACAACCAGGCCCGCGTGATGGGTTACAATTCCCGCACGGGGCAGGTGACGCGGCGCGCTGACGCCACGCAATATTCCACCATCTACAACCACGCGGCCCGCGCTGACCTGACCGGTGAGGCTGATATTGGTGGCCTGCGCAACGATCTGCTGTTCGGCATGTCCTACGATTACAGCGACACGCTGCGCACCAACATGTTGCGATGCGCAAATTCCTCGAATTTCAACATTAACAATCCCGTTTACGGCAGGTTGCCGGCGTGCACGACGGTCAGGGCCGTCGACAGCGACCAGACGGAGGAGCTTTCCACTGCTTCGATCTATATGCAGGACGCCGTGCATCTGGGCGATCAATGGATCGCTGTCGGCGGTTTGCGCTACCAGTATTACGACATCTATGCCGGCAAAGGCCGCCCCTTCGTCGTCAACACCCAGAACAATGGCGGCGAACTCATCCCCAATGCTGGTCTCGTCTACAAGATCACGCCGAATGCATCCCTTTATGCCAATGTGGCGAAAACCTTCCGCCCGCAATCCTCGATCGGAGCCTATTATGGCGGGCTCGATCCGGAGGAGGGCATTTCCTATGAGGTGGGCGCCAAGTTCGACCTGTTCACCGGTTTGAATGCCAATATTGCTTTGTTTAATGCCCGCAAGCGCAATGTCGCCTATTCGGAGGATGTAGGCGGTGTGTCGACGGTGAAGGCCGCCGGTCTCGTTCGCTCGCGCGGGGTGGAGGTGGATATTGCCGGCAACCTTACCGATAGTCTCGATCTAATCGCAAGTTATGCCTATACGGACGCTCTCGTTCTCGAAGATTCCACCTATGCCGGCAAGCGCTTGCCGAATGTCGCGCGTCACACCGGCTCGCTGTTTCTTGCCTATGATGTCGGTGAGGTCGGGCCGAACGGCAACACGCTGCGGATCGGCGGAGGAGTGCGGGCCGTCGGCCAGCGTGCCGGCATCAACGACAATTCCTATGACCTGCCGGGTTATGCCGTGTTCGACGCCTTTGCGACCTATACGCTTCAGCTGGAGAAACCGGTGACCCTACAGCTCAATCTGAAGAACATCTTCGACAAAAGCTATTATACCTCATCCATTGGCTCCACCAGCTACGCCAATGCTGTCGGCGAGCCCTTCAACGTCAGCCTCACGGCCAGCGTGAAATTCTAAGGGTACAGGCGGCGCAATCCATCTGGGTCTTGCCGCTGCTGATGAAAGCAGACTCGTGCGTTTCTTGCATGTCTGCGCTGCATTAAAGCCTATTTAATATGCGGCAAAACCGGGTATCTTGTTTTCATCGAAGCGATGCACCTCCTCCCGCAAAGCTTCGGATTGAGATGACCCTATCCTCCTCCCAAGGGTTGTCTTGTGAACAATGGCACTCCTCCTCCCAGCCGTTGTTCGAAATTTCGGAAAGCCTGCCGCACCTCCTCCCGCGGCAGGCTTTTTCGTTTTCGGGACAGGGGCATCACAGGCCAAGCGCGAGCTGCGCTTCCTCTTCACTCTCTTCGGTGCTCAGCGAGGAAAGGGTAATCCCCAACAGCCTTACCGGACGTTTGAATGGAAAGACGGAGGCAAGCAGGCTCTCTGACATCTCCTGGATCGTTGCGAGGTCAGACACGGCTCCCGACACTGTTTTGCTGCGTGTCGCCTGGCTGAAATCCGAATATTTGATTTTCACGGTCACCGTCTTTCCCGTGATGTCGTGGGCCTCGCAATAACGCCATACTTTCTGAGCCAAAGGGCCAAGCTCCGCCTTCGCCAGATTGAGATCGTCGATATCCTCGGCGAATGTGTCTTCTGCACCGACAGATTTGCGGATGCGATCGGGCTTGACCTGTCGTTCATCGATACCGCGGGCGATGTTGTAGAAGTAAGGGCCGGACTTCCCGAAATGCTGTTGCAGAAAACCGAGTGATTTCGACTTGAGATCGAGCCCTGTTTCGATGCCGTGCCGTTTCATCCGCTCGGCCGTGGCGGGTCCTACGCCATGGAATTTCTTGACGGCCAGGGCTTCAACAAAGCCAGGCCCATTCTTCGGCGTAATGACGGCCTGGCCATTCGGTTTGTTCAGGTCGCTTGCCATCTTGGCCAGAAACTTGTTGTAGGAGATGCCGGCAGATGCATTGAGGCTGGTGACCGCCTTGATTTTTGCGCGGATCTCCAGCGCAATTTCGGTGGCGATCTCCATGCCTTTCAGGTTTTCGGTGACATCGAGATAGGCTTCGTCGAGCGATAGCGGCTCGATCAGAGGGGTATATTCGGCAAATATCTCGCGTATCTGTTGCGACACCTGCCGGTATACCTCGAAGCGTGGCGGTACGAAGATCAGATCCGGGCATTTCCGTTTGGCAGTGACGGACGGCATGGCTGAATGGACGCCGAAGGTTCTCGCCTCGTAACTCGCCGCAGCCACCACGCCTCGTGCGGCCGATCCGCCGACGGCGACCGGCAGGCCGCGAAGTGCGGGGTTGTCGCGTTGCTCCACCGATGCATAAAAGGCATCCATGTCGATATGGATGATCTTTCGAACAGCCGTGTTATCCATCGTTCCAGCCTGTACGATCTTCCCTATTTCCACATCGCCCGCATCCGCGCGCCTACATCGATGCGGATCTGCTGCGCGCTGCGCTCGGAGGCTGCGGCCGAAACCAGGGGCCAGGTGGCGGTTTCAAAGAACTGCAGCAAAGTTGCCGGTATGAAGCGGGTTCTAGCGGCATAGACATGCCGGTCGCCCTGCGCGTTCTGGCCATGGGTGAAGAACCGTTGCGGGGTTATCAGTGACAGGCTGTCCTTGGCGCGCGTCATGGCGACATAGAGCAGCCGGCGTTCCTCCTCGACTTCATGCGTGGAGCCGACACCCAGATCGGAGGGTATGCAGCCATCGACCACGTTCAGGATAAAGACGGAACGCCACTCCTGGCCTTTTGCCGAATGAATGGTTGAAAGCGTCAGATAATCCTCATCGAGCAGCGGCACGCCTGCCTGATCGCTGGTGGCATCCGGCGGATCGAGCGTCAGTTCGGTGAGGAAGCGTTCGCGGGAAGGATAGCCGCCGGCAATCTGCTCGAGTTGCAGCAAATCGGCCTTCCGCGTCTCGGCATCCTCATGGATGCGTTCGAGGTGGGGCTCATACCAGAGCCGCGCCTGCTCGATATCTGATGGCCAGCCGCCGTGCAATTTTCGCATGTTCGCCAGCAACTGCACGAAGGATACCCAGTCATCACCGGTTTTGGGTGGCGGCGGAATTTCGGCTAGGGCGAGCAGAGGTTCAGGATCCGCCGCAATCTTATCGAGAATATTGCCGGCTTTCTTCGGCCCGATACCCGGCAGCATCTGAAGTAGCCTGAAACCTGCGACGCGGTCACGCGGGTTTTGCGCGAAACGCAATACCGCCAGCATGTCCTTTACATGGGCACTGTCGAGAAACTTCAGGCCGCCAAATTTGACGAAGGGAATATTGCGGCGTGTAAGTTCAACTTCAAGCGGCCCGCTATGACTGGAGGTGCGAAACAGCACGGCCTGTTGCTTCAGCGTCATGCCGGTCTCACGATTGGCCAGCACCTGGTCGATAATGAAGTTCGCCTGCTCGGTTTCGCTTTTTACTGTCACGAGCTTCGGTCGCTCGAGCGACTGTCGTTCGGTCCAGAGGTTTTTGGTGAATCGCTCACGGGCAAGGTCGATGACACCATTGGCGGCAGCCAGTATCGGCTGTGTCGAGCGATAGTTGCGATCAAGGGTGATAATATCGGCAGCCGGGCTGAACGATGCCGGAAAATCAAGGATATTGCGCACCGTTGCTGCCCGGAACGAATAGATCGACTGGGCATCGTCACCTACCACGGTCAACCCGCGACCGCCCGGCTTCAGTGCCATCAGCACCGCGGCCTGCAGCCGGTTGGTATCCTGATATTCGTCGACCATAACGTGGTCGAAACGATTGCCGATATCGCCTGCAAGGTCGGGATCGCTGACCATCTGGGCCCAGTAGAGCAGAAGGTCGTCGTAATCGAGAACGTTCTGGGCCTGCTTGGCCTCCACATAGGCGGCGAATAATTGCTTGAGCTCTTCTTCCCAGCTGGACACCCATGGATAGTGCTGGCGCAGGATTTCTTTCAGCGGCGTTTGTGAATTGACGGCGCGCGAATAGATCGCAAGGCAGGTGCCCTTTGTCGGAAAACGGCTCTCGGTCTTGGAGAAACCCAGTTCGTGACGGGCAAGGTTCATCAGATCAGCGCTGTCTTCGCGGTCGTGGATCGTGAAATCCACGTCCAGTCCAATCTGTTCCGCATAGATTCGCAAGAGGCGCGCGCCGATCCCGTGAAACGTGCCGGACCAGGCCATCGCATCCGTGAGGGCTCCGGCGTTAGCGCCGATGACCTGCTTGCAGATACGCTCGACACGACGCGACATTTCGGAGGCGGCACGCCGTGAAAACGTCATCAGCAGGATACGGCGAGGATCGGCGCCATTGACGATCAGATGCGCCACCCGGTGCGCCAGCGTATTGGTCTTGCCGGAACCGGCACCGGCGATAATCAGCAACGGTCCAGCCGTGTGTCCGCCTGAAGGCCCAACGCCATGTTCCACGGCCTTGCGTTGCTGCTCGTTCAGTTTGTCCAGATAGGCAACCGCCATGCCTGCATCCTTGATATTTGCCTATCCGCACGACGACGGCATTTTTCAAAAGCACTCTTGTTGCAATGATTAGCAAAAACTCAAACAGCAGGCTAGAACAAATAATGAACGAATGTCTATGCCCTCCACACTGCGGTGGACAAACCTGGCTGATCGATATTCGCAGCCTCAATCGGGTTCCGCATGGCGTGTCGACCGGCATGCTTTTCAAACCACTGAACCAACCCGGCGGCTGATGAGTTCACCAGTCGCGTCTTGGAAGACGTGTTTGTTGGGAGGACAAAAGCATGAAGCATCTGAAACTATGCCTGATCGCTGTTGCGGCACTGGCCACATCGACATTTGCGTTTGCCGAGCAGAAGGCCATGAGGTCTGACGCCACGATCGCGTCGAATATCAATTATCTGCTTTATACGCCCAAAGACTATGCCGGTTCGGACAAAACCTATCCTCTCGTGGTCTGGCTGCATGGCGGCGATCAGGGCGGGAGCGACGTCGAAAAGCTGCGCCGCAGCGGTCTGCCAAAATTGATCGAAGGGGGTCGTGATTTTCCTTTCATGGTGTTTTCGCCACAAAATCCGAGCGAGGAACTGCTTTATCCGATCGAACGTGTCGCAAGCGTCCTGGCTTCCGTTGTGGCGGATCATCGGGTGGACCGCAGCCGTATCTATCTGATTGGATATAGCCGGGGAGGGTTCGGCGCCTGGTCAATGGCCGAGCAGTTTCCACAAACTTTTGCTGCGGTCGTCCCAATTGCCGGTGGCGGCATCCGCCATTACCTCAACCGCACCAATGAAAAGACAGCCTTCTGGGCCTTTCACGGCTCAAGGGACGAGGTGATTCCTTTGTCCGATACTGTTGTCCTCGTCCAGCGTCTCCAGGAACTGAAACGCAACGTGCGGCTGACGGTTTTTGAAGATACGAACCATGAAGAGGTGGAGGCAAAAGTGCTCGGCGATGAGGCGATGTGGACCTGGCTTCTCCAGCAAAAGCTTGCAGACGCAAAGACGCCTTCGGCACCCTGAACCCGCAGCGGGTACCGTTTACCGCTGGTATGGAAGCCCATAACCCAGCTCGGCCGCCATAAGGCCGGGCTGGCCGCCTCATAAGCCTTCGTCAAAACATCTCTCCGCAAGCGTATCTTTCGCCTCTTGACACAGAGTAGGGAAGTCGTGCTAATACGCATTAACAGCTAATACGTATTAGCAATCAACGAGTGTCGGGGAGGGCATTGCGTGACCAGCCATAAACGCCTTACTCAGAACGATATTGCGAAGCTTGCCGGCGTCAGTCAGGCAACAGTATCGCTTGTTTTGAACGGCGCGCCGACCGCGATTGCACGTATCCCGGCTGAAACACGCGAACGCGTACAGGCGGTCATTCGCAAGACGGGTTATGTCGCGGACCCGATCGCGCGCCGCATGGCCAAGGGGCTCAACCGCATCCTCGGCGTCTTCACCTACGAGCCTGCTTTTCCAAGCGCACAGGCGGACTTCTTTACGCCGTTCCTGTTGGGCATCGAGGAAGAGGCGCAACAGCAGGCGTACGATCTTCTGCTGCTGACCAGTGCCGGCGTCGGCAACAACCGCAAGATTTTTTCCGAGGGCAACAGGCTCCGGATCGCCGATGGCTGCCTGGTCCTGGGCCGTGAATTCGACCGCAAGGAGCTTACCCGGCTGGTCTCGGAAGATTATCCATTCGTGGCGATCGGCCGACGCGACGATGCTGGCGGGCCCGTGCCCTATGTTGGCGGCGACTATGCCGCGGGCACACGGCAGCTTGTTGAAGATGCCATGATGCTCGGGCATTCCAAACTCGCCTATATCGGCCCTGCGGGTCCGGCGGAATCGATTGCCGACCGCTGGCGAGGTTTCAGTGATGCGCTCGGCACGGCGGCGACGCTTGCATTGCACATAAAGGCGGTAAACCGGCCTGCCGAAAAGATCCTCGATGCAATCATCGAAAGCGGCGCGACGGTGGCATTTTTCATAGAACTGGCGGATGCGGTGCGCGTCGAGACTTTGGCACGGGAGCGCGGAATTGGGGTGCCCGACGTGTTTTCGATGGTCGTGCTTGGCAGCCATATTCGTGCCGGCCGCAGCCCGGTGCGTTTCACATCCTATGAAATTCCCCGTGAAGAGATGGGCCGGCAGGCGACTGCAATGCTGGTGAACCGCATCGAGACCGGCAGCCCGGGAAGTCAAATTCTACTCAAGTGCCAACCCGTCAAGGGTGAAACATTGGGTCCGGCTCCAGTGGCCTCCCCAGATAAGTCCCCAGTCAACAAAACGGATGAGACGACGTGAAAGAGATGCAAGCAGACATTCTTGTGGTCGGTGGTGGCCTTGGCGGCGTGGCGGCGGCGCTCGGTGCCGCACGCGCCGGAAAGCGCGTGATCATGACCGAGGAATATGACTGGATCGGCGGTCAGTTGACCAGCCAGGCCGTGCCATCGGACGAACATAGCTGGGTCGAGCAGTTCGGTATCACCCGCTCTTATCGCGCACTACGCAACGGCGTGCGCCAATATTACCGCGACCATTATCCGTTGACGGAAGGCGCCCGCTCCTGGAGTGACCTCAATCCGGGTGGCGGCTGGGTCAGCCGCATCTGCGCCGAGCCGCGCGTGAGCCTTGCGGTGATGGAAAGCATGCTTATGCCCCATATCGGTGCCGACCGGCTGACGGTGCTCAAGCCCTATCGGCCGGTTGCTGCCGATGTGGACGGCGATAGGGTCCGCGCGATCACCGTGCGGCATCGCGACAGCGGAGCGGAGATCGTCATTTCCGCCGACTACATTCTTGATGCCACCGAGCTTGGCGATCTGTTGCCGATGACGGGCACGGAATATGCCAAGGGGTTCGAGGCGCAATCGGACACGGGTGAGCCCAGTGCGCCGGCCAGCGCCCAGCCTGATAATGTGCAGGCCGTGTCGATCTGCTTTGCAATCGATCATGTCGACGGCGATCAGACGATCGACAAGCCTGATAATTACGACTACTGGCGCAAGTACGAGCCGCATTTCTGGGGTGGGCCGATGCTCGGTTTCACCGCGCCGCATCCGCGCACGCTGGAACACACGACCCGCTCCTTCACGCCCAATCCGGACGACGATCCGTTGCTGGTTGATGCCGACCAGCGCAAGGGCGGTGGCGATGAAAACCTCTGGATTTTCCGTCGCATCGCGGCACGCAAGAACTTTGCGCCAGGTTTTTATAAATCCGACATCTGCCTCGTGAACTGGCCGATGATCGACTACATGGACGGCACCATCATCGATGTGTCGGAAGAAGAAAAGGCGCGGCATCTGAAGGCGGCGGCCGAACTTTCCTATTCGGTGTTTTACTGGTTGCAGACCGAAGCGCCGCGCCTTGATGGCGGACAGGGCTTTCGCGGCCTGCGCCTCAGAGGCGATATTACCGGCACCGAACACGGCCTTGCCATGGCGCCGTATATCCGGGAAAGCCGCCGCATCAAGCCGGTCACGCGCATCGTCGAACAGGATCTTTCCTACACGGTTCGAGGTGACAGGGGGGCTGTCCGCTATCGCGACAGCATCGGCATCGGCATGTACCGCATCGATCTGCACCCATCGACCGGTGGCGACAACTATATAGATGTGCCTTCCTGCCCGTTCGAGATTCCGCTTGGCGCACTCATACCCGAGCGCGTGAAGAACCTCATTCCGGCGGGCAAGAACATCGGCACGACGCATATCACCAATGGCTGCTACCGCCTGCATCCAGTCGAATGGAATATCGGCGAAGTGGCTGGAATGCTGGCGGCCTATTGCCTGGAAAAAGGTCTCACACCGCATCAGGTGCAGGAAGACGATGACCATCTTCATGCCTTCCAGACGGCGCTAACCCGCGAAGGCATTGAAATACGCTGGCCGGATATCGCGGCCTATTAGGACGGCGGACTGTCGTTTGATCGAACCCATCTTTGGAGGAGGACTGGGAATGAATAGTCATTGGAAAATGCAAACCACGGCCTGCGCGCTGGCCCTTATCGGCTCGTTTGCGCTGGCAGGGGCAGCGGCGGCGCAGGATGCGGCGGTCAAGCTGCGCATGACGATCTGGAGTGCCAACGAGGCGCATCTAAAGCTGTTCAACGACATCGCAGCCGGCTTCAAAAAGGACCATCCAAATGTCAGCGTGACCTATGAGTCCCTGCCTTTCGACACCTATACCACTGCGTTGACGACCCAGATCGCCGGTGGCAACGCCCCTGACATGGCCTGGATTTTCGAGACCTCGGCCTATGATTTCGTGAAGTCAGGCGCGCTATATCCGCTTACCGACACGCTGAAGGCCGCACAGGGTTACAATCTCGACGAAGTCAGCGCCGGGGCCACGGAACGCTGGTCGCAGGACGGAAAGCTCTTCGCCTATCCGTTCTCGACCTCGCCCTTTGCGGTCTTCGTCAACAATGATCTCATCAAGGCTGCAGGTGCAAAGACGCCGGCGGAGATGATCGCTGCCGGCGAATGGACCTGGGAAAACGCCATCGCGACCGCCTCGGCGGTCGCGAAATCCGGCAAGGGCGGGCTTGTCGTCCGCGACTTCAATTACCAGAGCTGGCAATATCTGACCTCCGTGTGGAACGGCTGGGGCGCATCGCCCTGGAGCGCGGATGGCGCAACCTGCACCATGTCGGAAAAGCCGATGGCGGATGCGGTGTCGTTCATCCATGATGCCATCTTCAGCAAGAGGGCCATGCCCGGCCCCGGCGAGACGGTCGATTTCTTCGCCGGTAATGCCGCGATGACCATTACCCAGATCAGCCGGGCCTCGCTTTTGCCGAAGGACAAGCCTTTCGGCTGGGACCTCGTGCCGCTGCCAAAGGGACCTGCCGGTGAATACGCGCTGATCGGACAGGCCGGCATCGGCGTCATGCAGTCCGGCAAGAATGCGCAGACGGCGGCCGAATTCGTTGCTTACATGACCAATCCGGAAAATTCGGCAAAGCTCAGCCAGTTCTTCCCCTCGGCGCGCAAGTCGCTGTTGAATGCGGAGGTGTTGAAAAAAACCAATCCGTTGCTCAGCCAGGAACAGATCGAAAAGGTCGTCATATCAGGCATCGCCACGGGCAAGGTCATGCCCGGCCACACCGGCTTTGCCCAGATCCAGCAGATCGTGCGCTCAAACCTCGACGCGGTCTGGCGGCCGGAGGCCGATGTCGCGGGAGCGCTTCAAAAAATCTGCGGCCAGATCGCGCCGCTCCTGAAGCGCTGAGGAGAAAGCCATGGCTGTCGCGCAGGAGATTACCCGTCCCCGGCATCGCCCTGCATCGGCGTTCTGGACCATCGCGCGGCGCGACAGTCTTGCTGGCTTTCTGTTCATCGCCCCGCAACTGATCGGGATCATCATCTTCGTGCTGATCCCGCTGGGGCTAGTGTTCTGGTATTCGCTGCATGAGTGGAACGTGCTCGCCAATACCTTCACCTATACCGGTGCGCAGAACTACCGGATGCTCATCGAAGATGGCAATCTTCTGGAGGTGCTGGGCGCGACCGGGATATTCTCAGCCGGCCTCGTCGTGTTCAACATGTCGCTGGCGCTGCTGCTTGCCGTGCTGCTCAACCAGAAGCTTGCCGGCATAGCGATATTCAGAACGCTGTTCTTCTCGCCCGTCGTCGTGTCTCTGGTTGCCTGGACGATCGTCTGGGGTTTCCTGCTGCAGAAGAACGGCGGCATCAACGGCATGTTGCTGATGGTCGGCATCGAAGGCCCCAACTGGCTGCGCGAGGAGACGACAGCGATGATTTCGGTCATCGTCGTACAGGTCTTCAAGAATGTCGGGCTCAACATGATCCTGTTCCTGGCGGCACTTCAGGGCGTGCCGAAGGAACTCTACGAGGCCGCCCGCATCGACGGCGCGCCAGCCTTCAAACAGTTCCGTCGCATCACCCTGCCGCTGATCAGCCCGACGATCCTGTTGACCTCGATCATCACCATTGTCGGCTCGTTACAGGTTTTTGCTCAGATTGCGGTTTTGACCCAGGGCGGGCCGGGTCTGTCGACCACGGTGCTGGTCTACTACCTCTATCAGCAGGCCTTCCAGTTCCATTTCTTCGGTTACGGCTCGACGCTGTCCATCCTGCTGTTTCTGATCGTTGCCGTGCTGACCTTTGCCCAGTGGCAGATGCGCAAGAGGATCGTCTTTTATGAAAGCTGACCTTTCCCCCCGCATGCAGGTGGCGCTCTACGGGTTGCTGTGCGTGCTGCTTGTCCCCTTCGTCTTTCCAACCTGGTGGATGGTTACCTCGTCCATCAAGCCCATAAGCGACATCTTCGCCTTCCCACCGCAGCTCATACCGCAGAGCCACGACTGGACGACCTATGCGAAGGTGTTCGAGTTGCAGCCCTTCGTGCGGCAATATTGGAACTCCGCCTACATTGCCGCTGTGGTGACGATCGGCACGATGATCATCTCCTCAATGGCAGGCTATGCCTTCGCACGGATCCGGTTTCCGGGCGCCAATGTGATCTTCATGATCGTGCTGCTTGGCCTGCTGATCCCGTCCGAAGTGACGATCGTGCCGCTCTTCCAGATGTTCCTGAAGGCAGGCATGGTCAACACCCACTGGCCGCTGATCCTAGTGCCGATTTTCGGGGCGCCAAGCGTGTTTGCCACCTTCGTCATGCGGCAGTTTTTTGTGACGCTGCCGGGGGAACTGGAGGAGGCGGCACGCGTCGACGGTCTTGGACGTTTCAAGATATTTCGCAAGATTGCCTTGCCCTTGGCAAAGCCGGCGCTTGCTTCGGTCGCGATCTTTACGTTCCTGCATTCCTGGAACCTGTTCCTCGAACCCATCGTCTTTCTCTCCAGCGCCGAGATGTTCACGCTGCCGCAGGCGCTGACGCAATATACCGACGCCTATGGCGGGCCGATGTGGAACATCCAGCTTGCCGCAGCGACGCTGACTGCGCTGCCCGTGCTCATCGTCTTCGTGATTGCCCAGAAGCAGTTTGTCGAAGGCCTCGCCCATACCGGCCTCAAGGGCTGAAGAACCGGAAACCGATTGATGGCTCACGTTACTCTCTCCGACATCCGCAAAAACTATGGCGCGGTCAAAACCATTCACGGCATCGATCTAGCCATTATGGACGGCGAGTTTGTTGTGCTTGTCGGGCCTTCCGGCTGCGGCAAGTCGACCCTTTTGCGGATGATAGCCGGTCTCGAAACGATTACCGGCGGTGAGCTCAGGATTGGCGAACGGGTCGTCAACGATCTCGATCCCAAGGACCGCGATATTGCCATGGTATTCCAGTCCTATGCCCTATATCCGCATATGACGGTGGCCAGCAATATGGGCTTTTCGCTGGAGCACCGCGGTTCCAGCAAGCAGGAAATTGCTGAAAAGGTGAACTGGGCAGCGGATATTCTTGGCCTTGCGCAACTGCTCGACCGTTATCCGCGCCAGCTTTCCGGCGGCCAGCGCCAGCGTGTTGCGATGGGCCGGGCCATTGTTCGCAATCCGCAGGTGTTCCTGTTCGATGAGCCCCTGTCCAACCTTGATGCGAAGTTGCGCGTCGTCATGCGCGGCGAGATCAAGGCGCTGCACCAGAAGCTGAAGACCACCACGATCTATGTGACGCACGACCAGGTCGAGGCGATGACGATGGCCGACAGGGTCGTGGTTCTCAATGGCGGCAGGGTCGAGCAGATCGGCACGCCGCTCGAACTTTACGACCGCCCGGCAAATCAGTTCGTTGCGGGCTTCATCGGTTCGCCATCGATGAACTTCCTGACAGGCGCGATAACTGAAAGAGGTTTTGAAACGGCAGGTATCGTGTTGCCCTTGCCAGTTTCCGCGGCCGGCTTCGTCGGCAAACAGGCCGTTTACAGCATCCGCCCGGAACACTTCCTGCTTGATGCCGGCGGCGTGCCTGCCGAGATAATGCTGGTTGAACCATTAGGATCGGAAACGCAGGTCACCATGAAACTCGGCGGTTCCAAGGTGCTCGGCGTCTTTCGGGAACGTATAGGGCAGGCAGTCGGCGACAGCATCATGGTCTCGCCGACGCTTAACTGCGTTCATCTGTTTTCGAGTGAAGACGGAGCACGGCTGAACTGATCACGAGGCCCTCTGCCTCTTGCGCGGGCCGAGGGCCTGATCAGATACTGGACTGCCAGGGAAAACCTCGCAGTCCAGCTGTTCCAATGGCTCACCCCATGACGGCTTTCAAAGAAAGCTGCTTTCGAAGAGTTCGCCTGAATAGGCCGCGTGGGTGATGCCCGCTTCAAGATCGGCCTTGGTCAACTCATCGACGAAGACACCATTCTGCATGACCAGAACGCGGTCGCACATATGGGCTATAACCGACAGGTCGTGGCTGACGAGAACGAAGGTGAGGTTCTGCTCGTCGCGCTGATCGGCCAGCAGGTTCAGGATTTCCGCCTGAATGGAGACGTCGAGAGCGGATGTCGGCTCGTCGAGAAGCAGGATCGGCGGCTCGAGGATAAGCGCGCGGGCGATCGCAACACGCTGACGCTGGCCTCCGGACAGTTCGTGCGGGAAGCGCTCGGCAAAATGCGCGGGCAGGCCAACCTGCTGCAGCGTGGCCGGAACCTTCGACCAGCCGTCACCAAGCCCCATGGAGCGGATCGGTTCGGCAAGAGCCCGGCCGATGCGGTGGCGCGGGTGCAGGGAACCATAGGGGTCCTGGAACACCATCTGCGCAAGCTTCAGCTCGTCGCGGCTACGCACTTTGCCTACAGGCTTGCCTTCGAAAGAGATCGATCCGGTCCAGCCGGATTCCAGGCCGGCAAGCGATCGCAGCAATGTCGACTTGCCGCAACCGCTTTCGCCAACGATGCCGAGTGTCTCGCCTCGGCTGACCCGAAAGCTGACGTCGCGCACGACGTGATTGCGGGTTTCCTTCGTGCCGTAGACGACATCCAGCTTGTCTACCGTGATCATCGCATCACCTCCGCATCGATTGCCTGGCGATCCAGCACCTTGAGGCGCCGGACCGGATTGCGGGGATCGGGCATGGCCGCGATCAGGCCCCGTGTATAGGGGTGTTGCGCATCTTCGAGCTTGGAAAGCGTCTCCACGACGCGTCCGCCATACATGACCAGCACGCGTTCGCAAAAGGCCGCGACCATGCGGATATCGTGACTGATGAGGATGAGGCCCGAATTGTTTTCGCGCACCATC
Organism: Agrobacterium tumefaciens; assembly: GCF_013318015.2. Taxonomy (NCBI): domain Bacteria; kingdom Pseudomonadati; phylum Pseudomonadota; class Alphaproteobacteria; order Hyphomicrobiales; family Rhizobiaceae; genus Agrobacterium; species Agrobacterium tumefaciens. Next base: position 1,888,157 of record NZ_CP115842.1, read on the forward strand.
TCGTCCAGAAGCAGAAGGACATCCTTGCGGACGCTGACATCGAGTGCTGAGGTCGGTTCGTCGGCGATGACCAGCTTGGGTTTGGCAAGCAGCATCATGGCGATCATCACGCGCTGTCCCATGCCGCCTGAAATCTGGTGGGGATAAAGCCCCATCACGCGGTCAGGATCGTTGATGCGCACGCGCAGCAGCATGTCGCGCGCGGCATTTCTGGCGGCCTTGCCCTTGAGGGCCAGATGCAGCTCGGCCGCTTCCGCCACCTGCTTTCCGATCGGCAGGACCGGATTGAGGGAATAACGCGGGTCCTGCATGATGAGCGCCATCTCGCTGCCGCGGATCGCACCCATCTGGCGCTCGGATTTTTCAAGCAGCGGTTCGGAGAGGAAATCCATCCGTTCTGCCGTCACCGTGGCGCTCTTGGGCAGAAGGCGCATGGCGGCACGACCGGTTGTGGACTTTCCGGACCCGGATTCGCCGACGATACCGACACGCTCGCGTCCAACGTCGAAGTTGACATTGGAGACGGCGGGGATGGCGTTGCGGCCAAAGCGAACGTTAAGATCGCGGACCGAAAGAATGGGAGAGCTATCAGGAACGGGCATGACGCGGATCCAGTAGGTCGCGCAGCGTATCGCCAGCGATGTTGAAGGCAAGGCTCGTCAAAAGGATCGCGATGCCGGGCATGACGGCGACCCACCAGTAATCGAGCATGAATTTACGGCCGCTGGAAATCATCGCCCCCCATTCGGGAAGCGGCGGCTGCGCGCCAAGACCGAGGAAGCCAAGCGAGGCGGCCGTCAGGATGATACCGGCCATATTCAACGTCAGTCTGACGATGACCGAAGGAATGCACATCGGCGCGATATAAAGAAACAGGATGCGCATCGGCGAGGCCCCGTAGAGGCGTGCGGCCGCAACATAGTCGGTGTTGCGCACGACCAGCGCTTCGGCCCGCGCCAGACGCGCGATGGGCGGCCAGGCGGTCAGCGAGATCGCGATGATTGCGGTGCCGAGACCGGCTCCCATTGCAGCAGCAAAGGCAAGTGCCAGAACGAGCGAAGGGAAGGAAAGGACAATATCGGTCGCGCGCATCAGAATGGCGTCGGTTCTGCCGCCGAAGAAACCGGCCATGACACCGATTGCAAGGCCGATAGGGCCGACGATGACCGAGACCGACAAGACGGTCTGGATCGTGATGCGGGTGCCATAGACGAGGCGGCTGAAAATGTCTCGGCCAAATTCGTCGGTTCCCGCCAGATGCGCCCAGCTGGGAGGCTGAAGCGCATTGTCGAGCACCTGGCGCACCGGATCATATGGCGCAATCAGGGGAGCGAAAATGGCAACCACGACCAGAATGGCGAGAATGGCAAAGCCGAACATTCCAAGCGGCTCGTCGCCAAGCTTCCGCAGCGTCCGCGCCGTCGTTGTGGATATCCGAGACAACGCGCTGCGGCTCCGCACGGGAGTGTTCTGAGTTATATCGGTCATCGAGCGACCTCCCGTGTCCGCGGGTCAAGCGTGGTGTAGGCCACGTCTGCGAGGAAGTTGAGCATCATGAAGATGAAGCCGATGACGATCGTGGCTGCGAGGATCGCATTCATGTCACCAATAAGCAGTGCATTCGTCATGTATTGTCCGATGCCGGGCCAGGAAAAGACGATTTCGGTCACAACGGCGCCTTCCAGCAGGTTGCCATAGGAGATGGCGAGAACGGTGATCAGCTGCACCGCGATATTCGGCAGTACATGGCGGGTTACGGTGCGCGCCGGGCTGACGCCTTTCGCACGCGCCGCAATCACGTAATCCTGGCTAAGCTGTTCGAGGGTGAAGGCGCGGGTCATGCGGGTAATGTAGGCCATTGCCATATAGGCAAGGATGATCGCCGGCAGCATGATATGCGCGAGCGCATTCCAGAAAATCTCTGTCTCACCTGCGAGAAGAGTGTCGACCAGCATCAGCCCTGTTCTCGGCTCCACGAGGCCTTCGTAAAAGACGTCCACGCGACCGGGCCCGGCGACAAGGTTGAGATTCGCATAAAAAATCACGAGCCCGACGATACCGAACCAGAATACGGGTATCGAATGCCCCACCAGCGCAAAGACACGTGCGAACTTGTCGATGAACGTGTCGCGAAACAGGGCCGCGGCGAGACCGAGCGGGACGCCGATGACGGTGGAGATGATGATTGCCAGCGTTGCAAGCTCAAGCGTCGCCGGGAAGGCTTGCGCCAGGTCCCGCGTTACCGGGTTTCCGGTCAGGATAGCTATACCGAAATCGCCGTGCAGCAGGCCGCGGAGATAGATGAAAAACTGCTGGTAGAGAGGGAGATCAAGCCCAAGCCGAGCCCGCATGGCTTCATAGGCCTTGGGATCTGCAAGCTCACCGACGATTGCCCCGACCGGATCGGTCGGCATCACCCGGCCAATGATGAAGGTGATGCAGAGCAGGATGAAGAGGCTGACGACAAGTTGCAGGAAGCGATGTCCAAGCCCGCGCAATGAAATTTCAGTCATCGCAAATCGCACTTCCACGAGAAAACGCTGTCAGCGATGCCACTTTTTGAACGGCTCGCCGCAGACGAGCAATTCTACCCTGCAAAAACTTTTGATGGTACTTCATCCCAACTCCTCCCTGAGCTAACATGAAAACATATGACGTAACGCCACGTCATCATATGAGTAACGAAGGGATTCGTTTTCTGCAAGAGGGAAGAGTGGCATGATGGGCGATAGGGAAAAGCCGCGGGAGCGGCGGGCACAACAGATCATCGATAATCTCAGTGCAGAAATTCGCAGTGGAAAACTGAAGAACGGCGATCAGCTTCCCACGGAACCGCAGCTTGAGCGCACCTACGGCGTGAGCCGCACAGTGGTTCGCGAGGCGATCGCGGATCTGCGCTCTTCCGGCTATGTCATTCCCATCCATGGCAAGGGCGTGTTCGTCAGCAATGTCAGCGAGTGGGCGGGTGTGAAGCTGACGCAATCCGAAGTTGGCACAATTGCAGAAACGCTGGAAATGCTTGAGTTTCGGCTCGCAACCGAAGGCGAAGCAGCGGCAATTGCCGCCTATCGCCGCACAGCCCAGCAGGAAGCGGCAATTTCCGCAGCCCATCGGAAAATGGGCCGGGCCATCGATGCGGGCGAAAGCACCGTCAGTGCCGATTACGAGTTTCACACGGCCATTGCGATAGCGACCAACAACCGGTTCTATCTCGAGGCACTGCGCCAGTTCGGGTCACGCTCGATACCGCGCGGTCAGTTTCCAACCCTGCCGGAGACGGGCGACGCGGATTATCTGCGCAAAGTGCAGGCCGAGCATGAGGCAATCCTGCGCGCCATCGTAGAGCAGGATCCGGATGCCGCGCGGAAAGCCATGCGCGATCATATGCTTGCGAGCCAGCGTCGATACAGGTTGCTTTCCGAGGCGCAATAGCATCTCGACACTCATCTTATTTCGTGCGATGTCATATGATGACTAGCATGGAGTGAGGAGAGAATCGATGTATGTCGGCACCCAGGTGACAGCGCGCGATGACGAGGATTTCAAGGTTTGGGCGCAGCTTGGCGTCAAGAATATCAACGCCGATCCGCCTGGTGCACCCGCAAGCTGGACCTTTGAGGATTTTGAGCGCCACCGTGACAAGGTCGAGAGCTTTGGCCTCGTGCTCGACATGGTGCAATTGCCGTTGCCATCAAGGCCGATCGAACAGGCATCGTTTCCCGATATCCTGCTTGCCGGGCCAGAACGCGACCGGCAGATCGATGCCGTCTGCAGAATGATTGAGGATATCGCCAGGGCCGGCATCCCGGCGGCGAAATATAACCTCAATCTCATCGGCATCCCGCGTACTGAAATGGAGCGCGGGCGTGGTGGTTCGCTCAATGAAGCCTGGCGATGGGACAAGGCGGACCATGATGCGGCTCCGGGCCTTGCCGGTGTTCTATCCGAGGACGAAAACTGGGAACGCATCGACTATTTCCTCGAACGCGTGGTGCCGGTTGCCGAAAGCAACAAGGTCCGGCTCGCCTGCCATCCGCATGACCCCTACACCCCGCCCGGCTACAAGGGTGTCACCCGGGTGCTCGGCACCGTCGAGGGCTTGAAGAAATTCGTGCAGATGCGGGAAAGCCCTTATCACGGACTGAATTTCTGCCAGGGATCGATCGGCGAGATGCTCGACAATCCGCGCGAGGAGATCGACGAGATCATCCGCTGGTTTGGCAGCCGCGACAAGATATTCAATGTCCATTTCCGCAACATCAGCGGCGGCAAGCTGTCTTTCATGGAAACGTTTCCCGACGAGGGTGACATGGACATGGTCCGTTCGCTGAAGCTCTACCATGAACTCGGCTATCGCTACATGATCATGCCCGATCATGTGCCGACGATTGCGGGCCGCGATCCCGTCGGTGTCGCCTTTGCGTTTTGCTACGGCTACATCGCCGCGCTCATCGAGGCGCTTAATAACAACCATCTTTGACTGTTTCAGGCCGGTTGGCGCACGTGGCGCTGCCGGCTTGCAATTACCGATCTGTAGGAGGAGCAGGTATGAAAAAATCAATGATCCGTCTCGCATTCACCACCGTTCTGGGCGCCATGTTGGTGCAGGCGTCGCCGGTGGCGGCCAAGACCCCCAACGACCAGCTCGTCGTCGGGACGTCGCTTGCCCAGGTGCTGTCGCTAGACCCCCATCAGGCTACCGAAGCGAAAGCCAACGAAATCATGGCCAATCTTTACGATCGGCTGATCTCGGTTGATGGCTCGGGAAAGGTTTCGCCGCAGCTGGCAGAGCGCTGGGAGACAGATGACAAGGGCATCACGTTTCATCTTCGCGCCGCCAACTTTGCGTCGGGCAATCCCGTTACCTCCGCAGATGTGGTTTATTCGTTCAGCCGCCTTTTGAAGATGAATCAGGCGGCGGCCGCCAACCTCAAGCGCGTCGGTTACAACGCGGAAAATGTCGACAAGCTGGTGAGCGCCCCGGACGAAAAGACGGTCCGCATCGAACTGTCAGGGCAAACGACATCCGAACTGCTGCTCTATCGTCTGGCGATGGTCATTGCCAGCGTTGTCGACAGCAAGGAGCTCAAGTCCCATGAAGTTGACGGCGACTGGGGCAATGCGTGGCTGAGAACAAATTCCGCCGGTTCAGGCCCCTTCACCCTCAATCGCTGGTCGCCGAACGAAATCATCATTCTTGAGGCCAACAAGGACTATGTAGCCGGCAGCCCGAAAATGCGCCGCGTGATCGTGCGGCATGTACCGGAAAGCCAGGTGGAGCGCCTGATGCTGGAGCGAGGCGACATCGACATTGCCAGCGCGCTGACGGCATCCGACCTTGCGACCTTCAACAACAAGGAAGGTTTTCAGATCCAGCGCGTGCCGACGGGTGGTTTCTACGTCCTGTCCATGAATGCTGGCAAGGAGCCTCTTTCCAACCCCAAGGTTCGCGAAGCGATTGCTTACGGCATCGACTACAAGGGAATGGAAAAGACCATCATGGGCCCCTATGGCAGGGCGCGCACCGTTCCTGTTCCGGAGAATTTCGAATATGCCATTCCAAGCCCCGACTGGAAGCTTGATGTCGAGAAAGCGAAATCTCTCCTGAAGGAAGCCGGTTATGAGAATGGCTTCACGCTTAATCTGAAGACAATTGCCCAAACGCCGCGCATCGATCTTGCTACGGCCATCCAGGCATCGCTCAGCCAGGTCGGTATCAAGGTGAACATTCAGCAGGGTAACGGTTCGGACGTGATTGCCGCTCACCGTGCGCGGGACTTCGATCTGCTCATTCCGCAGACGGGCGCATATATGCCCAACGTCCTCGGCTCGATGGAGCAGTTCTCCAGTAACCCCGACAACTCGCTTGCTGCCAACAATGCCGGCAATTTCGTCTGGCGCTCTGCCTGGGACATTCCGGAACTGACGGCTCTGACCGCAAAGGCTTCCCTTGAGCCCGATGCCAAGAAACGTGGGGAAATCTACACCCAGATGCAGGAAATGTTCGTCGCGCAGAAGCCAGCGGTTCTGCCTCTCTTCGAGAGATACGAGCCGATCGTTTTGACGTCGCGCGTCAAGGATTATGTCGGTCACCCAAGCCAGACGACGCGACTGGAAAACGTGACGAAGCAGTGACTGCGAACCACTAGACGGAAAACATGTGACGGGCGGTGAATTTACCGCCCGTTTTTTTGTGGGTCCCCCGACTGCTTGCCAATTAAGACAGGGCCGCCGTGCGAACTATTACGCCCGCATCCTTGAATTCTTGGGGTTTTCGCGATGGCTTTAGCGGGTTAGACCGTGCAGCGATCGACCCTTTCCCAGAGCGGGATTCCCAAACCCCGCTCGCTCACATTCCACTAAATGCGTTGGCACCATGAGCTTCCCACAGATAAAACTTCCCGCAAGGCCGCTCAGTTTGAAGCGCGGTGTCATTTCGGTACCGGCGGCTTATTATTTTTCCATTCCCGTGCTGCTGGTGATTACAGTGGTCCTGCTCGTGGCCGAAGGCCCGGGTGTGTTGCGCGACTATCAGATCAGCCGCGACCCGCTGGAGATCGAAAGCGGCGATATCAACGGCAGTTGCAAGACCCGCAAGGCGATCTTCACGAATTGCGAAGCGGAGCTTTCCTACGACCATGGCGGTGTGAGCTACAAGAAGGATGTCGAGGTCATGTTCGTCGATTTCCATTCAGGTGACTATGAAACTGGTCTGGTCATTTCGGCGAAGAATCCCGAACTTGCAACGATTTCACTTGGCCTCGATATGCTCTGGAACCGGATCATAACCCTGGGCGTGTTTGTTGCCCTGCTCGGTTTCGGCTGTTTCGCACTGCTGCTTACACTTATCCGCACCTTGCGGGCTCGTCTGCGTCTGCGGCACCCGGCGCCATTGACTGTTATTCCGGTGGCGCTGACGGCGGTCGCCGAAAAACGCAGCCGTCTCTTCGTGACCTATGCCGATACGGTCAGGGAAGGGAAGACGAAGAGGCAATCCTTTACCTACCTGGAGAGAGGGCGAATCCCGGTCGTCGTCGGCCACACCGGCAAACACGATGTCGCACTGGCGGTCTGGCACGGTGAAACCCCGCTGCCCGTTCTGCTTGACGATCAGCTGGAGCGAATTGACCTATCGGAACAGGAAAGAGCGGAAGCACTTGCTTCGCTCGAACCGGTGCTTGCGAACCGTGGGCAGGAGGGTGTACCCGCCCCCGGCGCGGCGGTGACAAAAGCCCCGAGCCTTGCGCGACGGCTGGCAACGTTCGTTGCAATTGTCGCCTTTATCGTCGTTGCAACCTTGGGGTACTGGCTGTGGTACGTCACCAGCGCGCCTTCGCAATTCAACTCTCCGGGCATGGACCTCAACAACATGATGCCCGCGGCGCTCAACGAGTGGGGCTGCGCGCGTCTGCAGGAGCGTTTTGCTGATGGTCCGGCACCTTTCGGTTGTGCCGGGGACGATTTTCGAAGCTGGAAATAAAGGCTTTCCCTCTTGGCGTATATTGGGCCGGTCGCAAGAGCTTGATGGGCTGGCGCGTCGGCCCGGCGTCTCCTGGCTCATTGTCGGTGAGATCGATCAATTATCCAAAGTTGCATTAGAGATTTATAAATAAACCAACTCCATAGTGCGATCGTGGGCGGTTCTCGAGGCTGGGAGAGTGCATCATGTTCACGGTTCTGGAATGCGTTGCGGTACAACACGATCATGCGATCGTGCAGCTTGCAGCGGTTATTTGCCTGCTTGGCATGCATGCTTTCTTCCATTTGTTGTTGCGTGCGGAAGAAAGCCCGGCTGGCCGCAAGCCTTACTGGGTGCTGGTTGCCGCCTTTGCAGCGGGGCTCAGCGTCTGGGCCACGCATTTCGTTGCCATGCTTGCTTATAAGGGTTCAGTCCCGATCGGCTTTGATTTCCAGTTCACGGCGCTGTCGGCGGTTCTGGCCGTTCTGGGGTTCTGGCTGGCGCTTAGGGCGCGCTCGCAGGCGAGCTACAGTCCCGTTATCGTCGGAACGCTGGTTACCCTTTCGGTTGCCGTCATGCATTTCGTCGGCATGGCGGGCATGGATGTGGCCGCTACGATCAGCTATCGCTGGGGCCCCGTTTTGGGCGGCTTTGCCGTTGCCTGGGTATTTTTTCTGCTGGCCTTTTTCCTGTTCCTTCGTTCCGCCGCATGGAAACGCATCGTCATTCCGGCCGGATGTTCGATCGTGGCAATCTGCGCTTTGCATTTCACCGCCATGTCGGCCACGATCCTGTCGCCGGATCCGTCCGTCGCTGGCCCGGATCCCGACAATCTCGCCAGAGTGATCATGATTGCTGCCGTTTCGGGCGTGACTTTCCTGGTCCTCGCAGCCACTGCCACCGCCGCTCTCGTTGACCGTTACCTTGTCGATCTCAAGGGGCTTGTGGATGCGACGCTGGATGGTCTTGCCGTGGTCCGTGATGGCCGCATTGTTGAGCTGAATACCCGTTTTGCCGGGCTTGTCGGCAGCGATGAGGCATCGCTGATGGGTAAAAATCCCGATGATCTCTTCAAGGCCATGGACGGACAGCCCACCTATCTGCCGCGCCTCGCGCCGGTTGAGGCAATCCGCGAACGCACCGACCGGCCGCAGGTGTTCGAGCTTGCCGTGCGCACCATCGAGTATCGCGGCCATCCTTGCGAAGTGCTGGCCATTCGCGACCTGACGGAAAAGCGGGAGGCGCAAAGAGAGATCGAATATCTGGCCCGCCACGATGTGCTGACCGGCCTTTCGAACCGCACCATGTTCCAGACGCGGCTGCACCAGCAGATCGAACATTGCGACGCGGAGGATGAGTTTGCCTTGCTGGCGCTCGATCTCGACCGGTTCAAGGCGGTCAACGACATTTTCGGCCATGCCGAGGGCGACCGGGTGCTGAAAAAAGTTGCGACCATCCTCGATGAATGCGCAAGGCCGGGAGATATCGTCGCCCGTCTTGGCGGCGATGAATTCGTTATCCTGACTGCCCGGCACACCAAATCGGAGGAGGCACGTCTGCTTGCCGAGACAATCCTTGCCATGTTCGGGTTGAAAATGAATGCGGCCAACGACCCGACCGCTGTCGGCGTCAGCATCGGCATCGCCGTCTTTCCGCGGGACGGGAACAGCAACGAAAGCATCTTGCACGCCGCTGATCTGGCGCTCTACCGCGCCAAGATGGGTGGGCGCGGAATATTGTCCTTTTATGATCCCCTGATGGATCAGGAGGCCCGCGAGCGCCGCCAGCTCGAAACTGATCTGCGGCTCGCCATCAACCGCAACGAATTGGTGTTGAACTATCAACCTGTCCTTTCCGTCGAATGTGGTCAGGTCGTCGGTTATGAGGCGCTGGTACGCTGGCAGCATCCGACACGGGGTGTCGTACCTCCGGATGTCTTCATTCCGATTGCAGAGGAAAGCGGGATCATCATCTCGCTCGGCGAATGGGTGCTGCGCGAGGCCTGCCGCCAGGCGAGCACCTGGGCGCCGCACCTCAAAATCGCAGTCAATGTTTCACCATTGCAGTTTTCGCTCGCAAATCTCGGCCATGTCGTCTGCACGGTCCTCATGCAGTCCGGCCTTTCGCCGAACCGGCTGGAACTCGAGATCACCGAAGCCGCGTTGCTGAAGGACCGCAAGGCGACGCTGATCATCCTCAACCAGTTGAAGGCGCTGGGTGTGGCCATCGTCATGGATGATTTCGGCACCGGCTATTCATCGCTCAGCAACTTGCAGAGCTTCCCCTTCGACAAGATCAAGATCGACCGCAGCTTCATCGCCGCCATGAGCGAGGATGATAATGCCCGCGCCATCGTGCGCGCGGTGATCGGCCTCGGTCGCAGCCTCGATCTGCCAGTGACGGCGGAGGGTATCGAAACCGACGCGCAATATCGCATGGTTGTCGATGAAGGTTGCGCGCAGGCGCAGGGTTATCTCTTCGGCAGGCCGGATGTGGCTCCTGCCGCGGCGGCAAGCACTGGCAAGCGGAAGAAACATTCCGTCTGAAAGAGGAGTGCGGCGGCGTGATGCCGTCGTAATTCCATTCTCCTACGCCAATGGAACGAGAGCGAACGCAGATCGTTAGGATTGTGTGTGGTGCGTCCGTGTCGCCACCGCCGCAGCCGGCGGCAGACGACAGCCCTGACCTTCCGATGATGAATTCGCTGGTCATGAGACGCACCAAGGATGGAATCTATCTCTGGGAGAAACCAATGACAGACCGCCTTGAGCCGCAGGACCCGCGCAACCAGTATCCGCGCCCGCCCTTTTCAACGCCGACTCAGGAAATGCCGGGGCTGGTCACGAACATGATGCCTTTCCCTGATCATGGTGAAAAGACCTATCGCGGCAGCGGCAAGCTTGCCGGGCGCAAGGCGCTCATAACCGGCGGTGATTCCGGCATCGGTCGCGCCGTGGCAATCGCCTTTGCGCGAGAGGGTGCAGATATCGCGATATCCTATCTGCCGGAGGAAGAATCGGACGCCGAAGAGGTGGTAGCACTTATCGAAGCGGAAGGCCGCGTTGCGGTCGCCTTACCCGGAGATATTACCGATGAGGCATGGTGCCGCCAACTGGTTGAAAAAGCGTTAGGTGATCTCAACGGCCTCGATATTCTGGTGATCAATGCCGCAAGACAACAATATCGCGAGGGTATCGCCGAGCTGTCGACTGAAGATTTCGACCGCACGATGAAGACCAATCTCTACGCGCTGCACTGGATTGCGCAGGCCGCCGTCCCTTATCTGCAGCGCGGATCGTCGGTAATCACCACCGCATCTATACAGGCCTATGAGCCGTCTCCCATTCTTCTTGATTATGCCACTACGAAAGCCGGCATCGTTGCCTATACGAAAGCGCTCGCCAAACAGCTTATCGAAAAGGGCGTTCGGGCAAATGTCGTCGCGCCTGGTCCGTTCTGGACGGTTTTGCAGCCAAGCGGCGGGCAGCCGGACGAAAAGGTCAGGAATTTCGGTAAGGACAGCGATTTTGGCCGTCCAGGCCAGCCTGTGGAACTGGCACCGGTCTATGTGCTGCTGGCTTCGCAGGATGGCAGCTTCATCAATGGCGAGGTCTATGGTGTGACCGGAGGCCGGGGCATTGCCTGATCGGCTTTGAGGACTTGACATGAAACGACAGACAGAACGTTCAGACAGAGATGTGAAGCCCTTCGATGTCCGCGACCGGCTGATACTGGCGCTTTATGCGCAGCTGAAGGCCGAGCGGCAAACGCGCGAGGCGATGGAAAGGGTCATCCGCAATGGCGGGCTTTCGCCAGAGGTGCTGGAGGCAATGGCATCCGACCCTGTGCCGGTGTTGGCGGAGGCGGACGTTCCCGCTATCGAGCGTATCCTTGCTGCGGACCGGGGCAGAGGCCAATCCTCTCAAGACGACCATGGGCGGCGATCATGAACCGAAGAGCGAGCTGGAAGGGTCATCTGACATTCGGCGATTTCAACTGTGAAATCGGTCTCTATTCCGCGCTCACTTCATCGGAAAAGATCTCCTTCAACATCGTCAACCGAAAGACCGGCCATCGCGTCGAACGGCAATATGTCGATAGCGATACCGGCGACGCTGTCGACCGCGAGGATCAGGTCAAGGGATATGAACTCGACAATGGCGACCATATCGTCATCGAGGGAGATGAGATCGCAACGTTGATGCCAGAAAACGACAAGGTCATCCGCATCAGGCATTTTCTGAGCCACGACGAGATCGACAAGCTCTATTTCGATAAATCCTATTATCTGGCGCCGACGCAGGAAGGTGGCGAAGAGGCTTTGACGCTGCTGGCAAAAGCCATGGACGACGAGAAGGTCTCGGCACTTGGGGAAGCGGTACTCTTTCGCCGAAACCGCGTGCTGTTGATCCGTCCAAGCGGCAAGGCGCTCGTGGCGACGACCTTGAATTTCGGCTACGAGGTTCGCTCGCAAACCACCGTTTTCAAGTCCATTCCCGATATTCAGTTCGATGAAGAGATGCTTGAACTCGCCGGTCACATCATCGGGAAACGGGCAGGCACATTCGATCCGGCGGAATATACCGATCGTTACAATGATGCGCTGGCGGAACTGGTGAAGGCGAAGATCGAGGGCAGGGAAATCAGCAAACAGCCGCCGCGCAAGCAAGATAACATCATCGACTTGAAGGAGGCTTTGCGCCGCAGCGCCGGTGACGGCGACAGCGGAAAATCTACCGCTAGTGCGGGGCGCAAATCCTCCCGGAAAGCGAGCTGATCCATGGGTTTGCAGAGCTATAACGCCAAGCGCAGTTTCGACAAGACGCCGGAGCCGAAGGGCGACAAGGTCGATGCGCAGGGATCGAGTTTCGTCATACAGAAGCACGATGCCCGCCGACTGCATTACGATTTCCGGCTGGAGATGGACGGCGTCCTTAAAAGCTGGGCGGTAACCCGCGGGCCGAGCCTTGACCCGGAGGACAAGCGCCTTGCGGTGCATGTCGAGGACCACCCTCTAAGCTACGGCGACTTCGAAGGCGTAATCCCGAAAGGTCAATATGGCGGCGGCACCGTGATTGTTTGGGATCGTGGTGTCTGGCGCGCGATTGGCGACGCCAAGAAAGGCTACCGCAAAGGCCATCTCGAATTCGAACTGGAGGGCGAAAAGCTTAAAGGCCGCTGGCATCTTGTACGTATGCATGGAAAGCCCGGTGAAAGCCGTGAAAACTGGCTGCTGATCAAGGGCGACGACGAAGAGGCAAGGCATGATGGTGGCCCCGATATTCTGGAGGAGCGGCCGGAATCCGTGAAGACTGGCCGAAGTGTTGAAGAAGTTGCCGCCAAGCCGAAAGACACCTGGAATTCGAAGCCCGTATCGAAAAAGAGCGTTAGTTCTTCCTCGGGCAAAAAACAGGCGCATGCCCTGCCGAAAGGTGCCCGCAAACAGGCGCTGCCATCCTTCGTGCCGCCGGCACTTGCGACGCTGAAACCCAAGCCACCGGAAGGCTCCCGCTGGCTGCATGAGATCAAGTTCGACGGCTATCGCCTGCAGGTCCGTATCGACCACGGCAAACTCCAGCTTCTGACCCGTAGCGGACTGTACTGGACCGAAAAGTTCGGCGATGCCGTGGCGGGAGCGCTCAAGTCGCTGCCGGCAGAAACACTGATGATCGACGGCGAAATCGTGGTGGAACGTGACAGCGGCGCCTCGGATTTCTCAGCCTTGCAACAGGACTTGAGCGAAGGGCGCAGCGACCGCTTCGTTTTTTATGCCTTCGATCTCCTGTATCTGGATGGCACGGATTTGCGCGGGGCAGCGCTGACCGATCGCAAGGCATTACTGGAAAAGCTTCTGCCCGCCAGCAACCCGCATCTTCGCTACAGCGAACATTTCGAGGAAAGCGGCGGGCTTGTTCTCGATCATGCCTGCCGCCTCAGCCTCGAGGGCGTCATCTCGAAGGTCAAGGACAGCAAATACGTCTCGGGCCGCAAGGGAAATTGGGTGAAATCCAAGTGCTCGATGCGGCAGGAGTTCGTCATCGGCGGCTACACGCTGTCATCCGCGTCGGACCATGCCATCGGCTCACTGGCGCTCGGCGTTTATGAGGAAGGCAAGCTGCGTCATGTCGGCCGCGTCGGTACCGGCTATACCGCTGACATTGCCGAAATGCTGCTTGGCCGCCTGAAACCGCTCGGTATCGATGATAGTCCTTTCGGCGAAAAGCTCACGGCACTTGCGCGCCGCGACCTCTATTTCGTCAAGCCGGAACTGGTTGCAGAAGTGGAGTTTCGTGCCTGGTCCGGAGATGGCAATCTGCGCCATGCATCATTCCGCGGCTTGCGGGAAGACAAGCCGGCGGGCGAAATCGAACGCGAGGATAAAGCAGTGTCGGAACAAGGGACGCCGCAGTCAAAGATCAAGTTCACCCATCCGGAACGGCTTTATTGGCCGGACGATGGCGTGACCAAGGAAGGGCTTGCCGATTATTACACGCAGGTCTGGCGCTATATGGCCCCCTTTGTCGTCAACCGGCCTCTGGCGCTGCTGCGTTGTCCTGAAGGGATCGATGGTCAGCGTTTTTTCCAGAAACACGCCTGGCGCGGTGTGAACAAGGCGATAGAACAGATCAAGGATCCGAAGGACAAGGGCGGGGAACCACTGATCAGGATTACGGATTTCGATGGCATGATGGCCCTGGTCCAGTCCGCTGCGCTTGAAATTCACCCATGGGGGGCGACAACCGCGAACTGGGAAAAGCCTGACATGATCACCATGGATATAGACCCCGGCGAGGACGTGTCATGGCAGGATGTAATCGATGCGGCACTGGAACTGAAGCGGCGTTTCGAAGATGCCGGTCTGGCCGCTTTCGTGAAAACCTCCGGCGGCAAGGGGTTGCATGTCGTGACACCCTTGAAACCGGAAGCGGGATGGCCGGCCTTGAAGGCCTTTGCAAAGACCATGGCGGATGACATGGCCAAGGCGGAGCCGGAGAAATATCTTGCGGTGGCAACCAAAGCGAAACGCCAGGGCCGCATCTTCCTCGACTATCTGCGTAATGGCAGGGGCAATACGGCTGTTGCGCCCTATTCGACACGTGCCCGACCGGGAGCCGCCATTTCAGCGCCAATCGAATGGACGGAACTCTCAGATGAGATAGGTCCGGCACACTTCACGGTCAGCAATATCGGCGCGCGCCTTTCTGCCCTGAAGAAGGATCCATGGGACGGCTTTTTCGCTGCCGCGCGACCCCTGCCGAAAAAGGCCCGATGAGCGTCAGCCTTTCTTGTCCGAGGCAAGGCTTTTCTTCAAGGCATCCATGATGTTGATGACATTGCCGCCGGTCCGGGTTTTCGTGCCGGTCTTCTTTTCCGGGGAAGAGACGGTCTTGCTCTTGGTTTTTAGCAAAGCGCTGATCTTTTTCTGGATCGGATCCTGCACCAGCGCCGGTTTCCATCCCGTCATCTGTTTGCCGATGCGTTTTTCCATCGCGTCCAGCAGCGGCTTTTCGAATTTCATCTTCGGATCCAGCGCGTCGATGCTTTCGCGCACTTCCTCGCCATAGTGCAGGGTCCACAGAATGATGCCCTTGCCTGACGGTTCCAGCAGAACCGCTCTTTCGCGGCGATAGAGAACAAGCCGCGCAATGCCGACAACGCCGTTTGCCCGCATGGCTTCCCGGATCACGCTGAAGGCTTCTGTGCCGATCTTGTCTTCCGGGCGCAGGAAGTGCGGCCGGTCGTACCATATCCAGTCGATAGAACCTGTGGGTACGAAGGTCTGGATGTCGATGGTGCGGGTGCTTTCGAGCGCGACCGCATCGATCTCGTCATCCTCCAGCAACACATAATCGTCTTCGGCGCGGGGAAACCCCTTTACCTGGTTCTTTGCGGCCACCGGCTTGTGGGTAACGCTGTCGACATAGCGGCTTTCGACGCGATTGCCGGTTTTGCGGTTGAGGACGTGGAAGCGGTATTTGTTGCTTTCGGTCGTGGCAGGAGTCAGCGAAACTGCGGCCGTCACCAGCGACAGCTTCAGATAGCCCTTCCAGAAAGCCTGCCGTGCCATGATCCGCGATCCGCCTTGTCGCCTGTTGTCTCCCGGATCAACAACCACAGGGTGGCTTTTGTTCCGGGAGCTTTGGCAGAGAGGGCGGGTCTCTGTCTCAGCCGAACAGCGATGTAAGACCATAGACAGATGCGGATATCAGGGCAGCGGCCGGCATGGTCACGACCCAGGCAATGACGATATTGCCCGCAAGGCCCCAGCGCACCGCCGAGACGCGACGCGCGGCACCGACGCCGATAATGGCGCCGGTGATCGTGTGGGTGGTGGACACCGGAATGCCGAGCCACGTCGCGCCGAAAAGTGTCAGCGCACCGCCGGTTTCGGCGCAGAACCCCTGCATCGGGTTCAGCCTGGTGATTTTCGACCCCATAGTGTGCACGATGCGCCAGCCGCCGAAAAGCGTACCGAGCGCCATGGCCGACTGGCACGAGATCACCACCCAGAACGGCACGT
This sequence comes from Agrobacterium tumefaciens, assembly GCF_013318015.2. Taxonomy (NCBI): domain Bacteria; kingdom Pseudomonadati; phylum Pseudomonadota; class Alphaproteobacteria; order Hyphomicrobiales; family Rhizobiaceae; genus Agrobacterium; species Agrobacterium tumefaciens. The sequence goes on from NZ_CP115842.1 coordinate 1,904,137, forward strand.
AGAAGCTCTCTCCAAGATGCCCCTGGCTGAACAGCAGCACAGCGATGATGCCCATGGTCTTCTGTGCGTCATTGCCGCCGTGGCCGAGCGAATAGAGCGAGGCGGAAATGAACTGCATGATGCGGAAGGTACGATCCACGGCGAAGGGCGTCTGGCGGACGAACAGCCAGGAGACGGCAAGCACCAGCAGCAGTGCCAGGAAAAAGCCGATGGCCGGCGACATGAAGATCGCGCCCACGGTTTTCAGAAGACCCGACCAGACGATGGAATTGAAACCGACCTTCGCAAAGCCCGCACCGACGAGACCGCCGATCAAGGCATGTGACGAGCTGGAGGGAATGCCGAAAATCCAGGTGACGATGTTCCAGACGATGGCGCCCATCAATGCCGCGAAGATGACCTGCGGGGAAACGATGGCCGGATCGATGATGCCGGTGCCGAGCGTTTCGGCCACATGCAGGCCGAAGAACAGGAAGGCGATGAAATTGAAGAAGGCCGCCCATGCCACCGCATATTGCGGGCGCAATACACGGGTGGAGACGATGGTGGCGATGGAATTTGCGGCGTCGTGGAGACCGTTCAGAAAATCGAAGAACAGCGCGATGGCGATAAGGCCGACAAGCAGCGGCAGTGCAAGCGCGACATCCATCAGACGTTCTCGATAACGATGCCGCTGATCTCGTTCGCCACGTCCTCGAAGCGGTCGACGACCTTTTCGAGTTCGCCGTAGATCTCGCTGCCGATCATATAGGCCATGGCATTGCCGGTCGCACCATGGCGCCGGAAGAGGTCCTTCAGGCCCTGGTCATGAAGCTCGTCGGAGCGCCCTTCGACGCGGGTAACCTCTTCGGCAATCACCGACAGCCGCTGGGCATTGGTGCCAACCTTTTCCAGAAGCGGAATGGCTTCGGCGACGAGGGTTGCCGCACGCACGATCTCGTGGCCCATCTCGCGCATCAGCGGGTCGAATTCGGTTTGCTCGAACAGCCGGATCGTCTTGACGGTCTTGTGCATCATGTCGATGGCGTCATCCATGGACTGGATGAGGTCCTTGATATCGCCACGATCAAAGGGCGTTATGAAGCTGCGGCGCACCGCAAGCAGAACGTCGCGGGTAATATCATCCGCCTGGTCTTCGAGGGCGACGATAAGGTCGCAGTTTTTCTCGACGTCGACGCCGCTGAGAAGGTGGTCCAGAGCTGCGGCGGCTTTGACGACCGTTTCCGAATGTTTGCTAAACATGTCGAAGAAACGGTCCTCGCGCGGCATCAGCTTGCGAAAAATGCTCATCATGCGAATTGGCCCTCAATGGCGCTTTATTAGTTGTGGGGGGTGATTGTCATAAAACTGTCATAAATGCACGCGGGGCATTGATGCAACCCGGAAAATCGGCAGTATCAACGGATATGAAATCCATGAAGAAAAGCCGGAAAGCCCGTCCGGCGCGTTCCCTGACATTGCTTCAGCAACTTGCTGCTGTTCCTGAAAAGCTGTTCACCGGCTCTTTCCGGCAGCAATATGCCGCCTTATGCTTCCGTTATACCGGAAGCGGCGAAGAGATCGAAATCCTCGTCGTCACCTCCCGCACCAGCGCACGCTGGATCATTCCGCGCGGCTGGCCGATGAAACGCAAGAAGCCGCATGAGGCTGCCGCGATCGAGGCGTGGGAGGAAGCGGGCGTTCGCGGCCGCGTGAGGAAGGACGCCGTTGGCCGCTACACCTATCTCAAGATGCTCGACAATGGCGATGTCGTTCCCTGCGTTGTCGATGTCTTCCAGATCGAGATCACCGGGGAGGAAACGAGTTTCAAGGAGCGCGGCGAACGCCTTCTGGAATGGGTTCGCCCGGACGAGGCAGCAAGGCGCGTCCGGGAAATCGAACTGAAATCGCTTCTGGTCGACTTCCGCCCGAGGGGGAAGAGGAAACGCCTGACCGAAGAAAAGTCCTGACGGCAGACGTCACCAGCGAACCTAGGATGGTGAAGATGGACGTTTGGTCGATCCGGTCTCCCCCATCTCGTCCGATGCCTTCGGTAGCAGGCGGGCGAAACGCCGGGTGATGCTGTCGATGTAAGACAGGATTGTCGGCACCACGATCAGGGTGAGCAGGGTGGAGCTGATGAGGCCGCCGATCACTGCGTGCGCCATTGGCGCGCGCTGCGCCCCGCCACCGCCAACAGCCAGCCCGAGCGGGATCATGCCGAAGATCATTGCAAGCGTCGTCATGATGATCGGGCGGAAGCGGATGATGCCGGCGCTCGCCAGCGCTTCGTTGAGCGGAAGTCCACGCTTCCTTTCGCGGTTGGCAAAATCGACAAGCAGGATGCCGTTCTTTGTAACGAGGCCCATCAGCATGATGAAGCCGATCAGCGAGAACATGTTGATCGTGCTGCCGGCAACCAAGAGCCCGACGAGGACGCCGATGAGAGACAGCGGCAGCGACGCCATGATCGCGAGCGGTTGCAGAAAGCTGCCGAATTGCGAGGCGAGCACGATGTAGATGAAGATGACCGCCATTGCGAGCGCGGTTACCATGTGGCCAACCGTCTCCTCCATGGTTTCGGCGTCGCCGCCGAAACGGATACGGTAGCCGTCCGGCAGGTCGCGGGCGGCGGTAAGGGTTTTCAACACATCTGTCACTTCGCCAAGCGCTCGTCCGGATATGTTGGCCGAAACCAGCACCTCGCGGCGATTGTCGATGCGGCGGATTTCGGCGGGTACTTCCACGGTGGTGATATCGGCGACCTGATCCAGACGTACCAACAGGGGCGAGCCGTTGGATGCCGTGCGGCTGGTGGCGATCATCAACTCGCTGATCCTCGCCGTGTCGGCACGCCGCTCGCCGGGCAGGCGCACGACGATGTCGTAGCTGTTACCGCCCGCATCCGTCCATTTCGACACGTCCTCACCGGCGATGAGCGGCGAGAGCGCTGAGGCAAGGTCGGATCGGGAAATGCCGAGATCGCTTGCCGCCTCGCGTTTCAGGCGTACCGAAAGGATGGAGGTCACGTCGCGGGTGCTTGAGGTCACATCCACGAGGCCGGGGATTTTTTTCATGTCTTCCATCAGACCGTCGGCGATCTTTTCGAGGATCGCCCGGTCGTCGCCAAGAATGCTGAGCTGGACGGGGCTTTCGCCACCGCCGAGGCCGTTTTGCAGGATCGCGACCTCTATGCCCGATATGGCCGACAGGCGTTTGCGGATCGGATCGGCCAGCGTGACCGGAGTTCGGGTGCGCATCTCCAGCGGCACCAGTCCCACCAGAACGGCGGCGCGATGTTTACCGACGGTGCCGCCGGTATTGACGGTGGAATAGAGCATCTCGACTTCCGGGAATTCCTGGAGTGCCTTCTCGACCTGCCGCACCTTCGCCGTGGTGTAATCCAGCGAGGAGCCGACCGGTGCCGTGACGTTGATCTGGAAGCGGCCTTCATCCGTATTCGGGACGAATTCCGCACCGACCAACGGCACCATGAGCAGGCTGCCGACAAAAATGCCTGATGTGACGAGCAGGGTGACGAGCCGGTGGTGCAATGTCCAGCCGATCACGTGCCGATACTGATCGGCGAGCCATTCGAAGCCGTGATCGAAACGGGCGATTAGCCGGCCTACCGGCCCGCGCCGGGCGTTGGGTTGCGCATCCGGATCGTACCAGACGCTCGACAGCATCGGATCGAGCGTGAACGCGACGAAAAGCGAGATCAGCACGGCAGCTGAAACGGTGATGCCGAATTCGTAGAAGAACCGGCCGACGATGCCGTCCATGAAAGCGACGGGCAGGAAGACCGCCGCGATTGTCGCCGTTGTCGCGATAACCGCAAGTCCTATTTCGTTCGTGCCGTCGAGTGCTGCGCGGATATGGGATTTCCCCATGTGAAGGTGACGGGTGATGTTTTCGCGCACGACGATGGCGTCATCCACCAGAATGCCGATGGAAAGCGTCAGCGCCAGGAGACTCAGTGTATTGAGCGTGAAGCCCATAACATCAATGACCGCCAGCGTGCCGATGATCGCAATCGGCAGTGTCAGTCCGGTGATGACGGTGCTGCGCCAGGAATTGAGGAACAGGAAGACGATGGCCACGGCAAGTGCCGCCCCTTCTATCAACGTCGTCTGCACCTGCGTGACGGATTCCCGGATGGGAATGGATGTGTCCGTAATGACTCGCAATTGCACGTTTTGCGGAACAAGGTCGGCATTGAGGGCGTCCAGGCGCTTTCTCACATCCGCGACAACCTGAACCGTGTTGGCATCCTGAACCTTGACGATGTCGATCGCCAGCGCAGTCTGGCCATTATAGAGGGCACGGTTTTCTGGGTCGGCAGCCCCTTCGGAGAGTGCGGCGATGTCGCGAAGATAAATGGCTGCGCCACCGCGCCGGGCGACGACCATGTCCAGCAGCGCCTGCGGTTCGGCGATGCGGCCCTGCACCTGGATCGTGCGTTCGGAAACGGTATCGACAAGGCTTCCAGCCGGGCTGTTGCTATTGCCGGTGCGTAGCGCGCTCACCACCTCGTTGATGCCGATCCCAAGCGCGCGCATGCGGGTGTCGTCGATCACAATGTCGATCTGCCGCTTGCGGGCGCCAACCAGCGTTGCCTGCCCCACGCCGGGAACAGTCGTCAGTTGCCGCACCACCTTCTGGTCGGCAAGGGTGGTGAGTGCGGGTACGTCGAGCGACGTCGAGCTTATCGCCACCGACAGGATAGGCTCGGCGGCGGGATCGAACCTGGATATGACCGGCTTTTTGGCCTCTTGCGGGAAATTCGCGTCGATGGCGGCGATCTTGTCGCGCACGTCCTGTGCCGCGGTCGCGCTCTTAACCTCGAGCTTGAATTTTGCGACGACGACAGAGCGTCCCTCGTAGGAGGTTGACGTGATCTCGTCCAGACCGCCGATGGCGTTCAGCGCATCCTCGACCGGGCGCGTCAATTCTGTCTCCACCGTTTCCGGCGTGGCGCCCGGATAAGCGGTGGACACCACGACGACCGGAACGTCGACATTGGGGTAGAGGTCGAGCCCCAGCCGCTGCAACGAGAAAAGACCCATGACCAGAAGCGCCACCATCATCATGGTGGCGAAAACAGGGTGGGAGACGGATATGCGGGTCAGAAACATCTCAGCCTGCCTTGTCGACGGTAACGGCCATGTCGGGCTGCAATTCGGGAAGCGGTGCGGTCAGGATCGTTTCGCCGTCCTCTAGACCGGCGCCTATCTCGATCAGGCTGCCATCGTTCCAGCGCGATCCCACAGCCACCGTCTGGCGGCGAAGGTGGCCGTTCAGGACTTTAAGGATGTGATAGCCGGTTTCGTCTTTCCGAAGCGCGATTGCAGGAACGACAAGCGCATCGTTTTTTTCGCGCACGAGGATGGACCCGCTGGCGAACATTCCTCCCCACAGCCGGCCGTCGCGGTTGGCAAGCCGCAGATAGACGGCGACAAAGCGCGTCCCGTCTTCGGCAACCGGGCTGATGCGCTCAACGGTGCTTCTGAGAGGCTGGCCGCCGATGCCGTCAATATCGAGTTCGGCGGTCTGGCCAACGGCGACACGTGGGATGTCGCGCGTGGCAACGAGAACCTTCGCCTCAAGCATGCTTGTATCGACCAGCGTCATGAGTTCACCATCGGCACTGACGCGGGAGCCGGTTTCTGCCTGCCGGCGAGTAATGGTGCCATCAAAAGGCGCGCGGATTTCGGCATTGCGAAGGGCAAGGCGGGCGATATCCACCTGCGCCGAAAGGCTCTGAAGCCTTGCTGTTTTCACAACGACATCGCTCTTCGCCTTGTCGAGCTGTTCAGCCGATGCGATGTTTTTTGAAGCTAGCTGTTCGGTTCGGGTGAGGGCCTGCATCGCCAGTGTCAGTTCGGCCTCGGCCGCATCCCGGTCGCTCTGCCGCAGCAGGAGAGTCGATTGCAGTTCCTCGGTTTCGAACCGTACCAGCAGGTCGCCCGCCCGCACCGCCTGTCCGTCCCGGACATTCATATCCAGAATTTTTCCAGCCTCGCGGGCGCGGATCACGACACGGCTGACCGGCTGAAGTTCGCCACTGATGCTGAGCCGCTCCGCCATCGCTCGTGCGCCGATCCTTGCGATTTCCGCAGCCGTCAGTTCGAACGGGATACCGGCCGGGCTCATCGAGGTTGACGCCATGATCCCCTTCACGCGCTCGTTCGCATCGACGCTTCCGCGCGCCGGATCAAGAGCCGTGACGACGAGAGCGCAGCCCGCAAGCGCGATCCCCGCCTTGATCGTTCTTTTCACCCACATAACATAATCCTTCCAGGCAAAACTCATCCTGTGACCGCCGATCGAGCGGTCATGTCGCCTGTCTTGCAGGCTGATGGCTTCTGGATAAGTGTTGATAATTGCAGCAGCATTACCCGCCCGCATCTTCTGCGCCGCAATACTGCCGCAACCTTTCTGGCAGACAAGGAGGGGGCGAAGGGACGGTGGCAAATGAGACTTCTGTTGATTGAGGACGAAAAGGAAATGGCGGATGCGCTGTCAACGACGCTCGGCAAGCAGGGGATCGTCATCGACCATACGATGCGGCTCGGCGATGCGATGGAGCTGGCGCGCCAGCATGTCTATGATGCCATTCTGCTCGACCGTCGTCTGCCGGACGGGGAGGGGCTGACCTTCATTCCAAAGCTGCGCCGCGCCGGTATCGATACGCCGATCATTTTATTGACGGCGATGAACGAACCGGAGGAGCGGATCGAGGGGCTGAATGGCGGCGCCGACGACTATCTCGGCAAGCCGTTTCTCGTCGGCGAACTGCTGGCGCGGCTGCGCGCGGTTTTGAGAAGGCCGGCAAGCATCGCCCCGTCGCAGATCGCTGCAGGCCGCATCGTGATCGATCCGCTTCATCTCAGCGTCACGATCAACTCGCTTCCCTTTGATCTGCCAAGGCGCGAGCTGATGGTCCTCATCACGCTGGCGAAACGAAAAGGCAAATCCGTGCTGCGCTCGACGCTTGAGGCCGCCGTCTACAATTACGAGGAGGAAATCCAGTCCAATGCGCTCGATGCGCATATATCGCGACTGCGCAAACGCCTCCTTGACGCTTCGGCCGGGGTCAGCGTGCATAATATTCGCGGCATCGGTTATCTGCTCAGGGAAGACACATGAAAGTGCAGGGCAAGTCCAATCCGTCCTTGTGGTGGCAATTGAGCTGGCAGCTCAGCATTGTCGTCTCCTCCATGATCGCGGTCGTCATCGTCGGGCTTTGCGTTTACGGGGTGATGAAGCTCTCTCCCAATATCGGGCTCTGGAACGATTTGTCGGCGACGCTTGACGAGTCTCTTTCGCTTGATCCGCAAAAGGGTCTGGTCGTTACCGAGGGGCCGGCATTACGCGCCTTGAAGGCGAAGAATGAAACGTTGTGGTTCGTGGTCTCGACACCTGACGGTCACGCGGCGACCTTCGGAACCGTACCGGCTGTTTATGCCGAACTGGCGCGCTACGTTCATCTGATGACGGACGCCGATATTCGCGGCGGCAGCGGCATATCCGAGGTTGCTTCGGCTGAAAGTATCGAGACGACGTCGGGACCCGTCAGGATCATGTTCGGCGGAACCTCTAATGCACGAGCGTCGTTTCTGACGCTTCTTGCCGGCACCTATCCGATTTATGTCCCCCTGCTGGCGGTTCTTTTGCCTGCGGTGTTTTTCTCCGTGCCGCACATTGTGCGCCGGGCGCTTGCCGGCCTGAGTTCCGTCGTCAGAAAAGCACCGGAGATCGACCCGCGACGACCGGGTTCGAAGCTTCCTGTCGAAGATGTGCCGCGCGAAGTTGTTCCGTTGATCGTTTCCTTCAACAGCGTTCTCGAGCGGCTCGAAGAGCAGTTCCAGGCGCGGCAACGTTTTCTGATCGATGCCGCGCACGAATTGAGGACGCCGATTGCAATCATGCAGACCCGGATAGAGGGCCTGCCCGGACCGGACCAGCAGCGCCTGATGGAGGATGTCGCGCGGCTCGGTGAAACCGCCGAACAGCTTCTGGCCTTTGAGCGAAACGATCAGGTGAACGACCGGCGCGAGGTGGTGGACCTGGTCGATATCGCCAAAACGGTGGTGGCAGAGCTCGCGCCGCTTGCGCTTTCGGCAGGTTACGACATCTCCTTCGAAACGCAGATCGAAAAATACGACATGCAAGGCAACCCCTTCGCCCTGCCGCGCGCCATCAGCAATATCGTGCGCAACGCTATCGACCATGGTGGAAACAAGGGGCTGATCCATGTTTCGGTTCTCGCAAACGGCGAAATCGCGATTTCCGACGAGGGGCAGGGCATACCCGAGGACCAGCAGGAGCGGATATTCGAACCTTTCTATCGGGTCACGCCGAAAAGCACGGGTGCCGGACTTGGCCTCAGCCTCGTCAAGAAGATCGTCGCCAATCATAACGGCCGTATCGTGCTGGAAAGCAACCCCTCTGGAAGCACGTTCCGGGTTCGATTCTGATAGCGCTTTGCGCGCTGTAGACCGGTCGCGGCGATTGTAATGCTGCCGCAACGTTCGCGGTCATAATGTGTGGGCACGGGATCAACCGTGCCAACCGGAGTACTCACAGTGACGCACCCACCGGATCGTTTTCTTCCGGATTGCCGGCGAGAAGACGGCGCGTAGAAAGCGCGTCGCCGGCCCGGAACCTCGCGCAATGCCGTAGCGCCAATAATCGCAGCAGAGCACCAATCCGATTTCATATTCGGTTCATCCTGGGCGCGCACAGTCCCGGCCAAATCACTCCACGCCCCAGTCCAAACAGTCATACTCCCCGGAATTTTACGATGTCGCATACTGAAATCGCCGCATTCGCTGCGGAAAAAAACTCGGCGAAACCCGAGCCGGTCATCGCTGCGCAAACCATGACTGGCGATGGGCTGGAACTCCTCCGTTTTCCCCTGGCCTGGAGCGTTGCGACCTTCGTTATGCGCGCCCACTGGAAACGGGGGCTTCCTTTTCTGGATGCGTTTTTTGGCTCATCCGCTTGTAACCCTGCGGTGGTGGCGGTTTCTGTCCCGGTTCTCGGCGACGCAAAAACTGCCACCGCCGCATGACGAGCTTCTTCAGAAACCCCTGTCGAAATTCCTCGTCGGCAAAATCTCCTATGGAAGACGGTTGGATTTTCTCATGAAGAATTTCGTCATCGCCGGCGGTTGTTTTTCCAGAGAGGTTATGGCTGCGCTCTGGAGTGGAAAAACGATCGAAATCGGCACCATAGGCGGTCGTGCTGACGAATATCGCTGCACGCTTGCTCTTGCGGATTTATGTGGCGGCCGCCACGAAGGCGCTCTCGCGGTTCGGCTGATCAGAACCCGTGACGACGTCACCTTGTGGACGACGAAGTTTATCTTCGTGACGCAGGATGGGGGCGGGTACAGGACGATTGCCGTTGGCGGCATGCAGGGGCCACGCGCTGCAAAGCAGGAGATGGTGGCAGTAACGCGCGACCTTGCGGGTCTTCGCCCGAAGGATGCCGTTTTGATGCTGCTGCAAGGTCTAATAGAGACGGAAGCGGGTTCCTATTTCGCAGTCTCCCACGCCCGACATCCGATCAATTATCGTCGCGCGCGGCGGCAGAAAATGTTGCTTTCCGACATAGACGCATTCTGGCGGGAACGTTCCGCCGAGCCGGACGACGTGTTCGGTTTTCAGGTGCCGGTTTCAAGCCTCGAGGGCGCGGACAAACGCAGCAAGATGAAGCTTGCCTTCTTTGCCATGGCCGGCCGGCTTTGCGAGGGTAAAGCTGGGAGTGCTGCGAAGAGTTGAGGCCGCAGATCCGAGTTGGCCCTCGACACCGTCATGCCGCTGCATCGGCAACACGGCCGAGTTTTTGCAGGCCGCATTCGCGGACGATCTCGGCAATGTGGGTAAACTGCGCCGAGAGCGGATTGCTCTTGCGCCACACCATGCCGATGGTGCGGGATGGTCTTGGCTCTGCCAGCCGAAATACCGAGACGGTGGATTGCCGCGTTTCCATATCGACAGCCATCTGCGGAATGAGCGTGACGCCGATGCCGGCGCCGACCATCTGGACCAGTGTCGAGAGCGAACTGCCCTCCATCAGCACGCGCGGCGGCGCGTTCGTTGTACTACAGAAAGACAGTGCTTGATTGCGGAAACAATGGCCTTCCTCGAGCAGCAGCAGGCGCATCTCACCGAGCTTGCCAGCGCTTGGCACCGGCATCCCGGCATCCTCCATCGGCCGCACCAGAATGAATTCCTCGGAAAACAGCGGAACCTCTTCCAGCGACGCTTCAGACACCGGAAGCGCGACGATTGCCATGTCCAGCCGGGCTTCCAGGAGGTCCTCGATCAGTTTCTGTGTCACCGCCTCGCGCGGACGCGTTTCCAATCCCGGATAATGCCGGGTGAGCGTCTTGATGACCTGCGGTAAAAGATAGGGCGCGACCGTTGGAATGACGCCGATGCGCAGGCGGCCGCTGAGCGGGCCGTGCCTTGCCCTCGCCAAATCCTGCAATTCATCCACCGAACGCAGGATCAGGCGGGTGCGTTCGGCGAATTCATCGCCGAGAGCGGTCAGCCTGATCTGGCGGCTGCCCCGTTCGACGAGCGGCGCGCCAATCAGCTCTTCCAGTTCCCTGATCTGTAGCGAAAGTGCTGGCTGGGAAATGGCGCATGCCTCCGCCGCCCGCCCGAAATGGCCGATCTTCGCCAAGGCGTCGAAATAACGCAGGTGTTTCATCGATAGTCCAATCATAAGCTGAGCATATCGCAGCCTTTAGAATATACAATTGGAAATTATGGAACCCGGCTGTTAGTCATCGTCATGACAGAAAGAGGATGTAGCTGTTCGGTATCACCAGCGTCACTGCGCGGTTTCCGTAAGAATGACCTGCTGTGGGCTGTGGTTCCAACATGCTGCGCATGTCGAATTGACTATGTCGTTTAATTACTAAACCCATCGGAGGGCGAAATGGACGCAACTTCAAAACCGGCTGGCAAGTGTCCCGTCATGCATGGAGGCAATACGGCCTCCGGTAAATCGGTTACCGAATGGTGGCCGAACGCGCTGAACCTCGATATCCTGCATCAGCACGACACCAAGACCAATCCGCTCGGCACCTCCTTCAATTACCGCGAAGCGCTAAAGACGCTCGACGTGGAAGCCCTGAAGGCTGATCTGCGCGCCCTGATGACGGAAAGCCAGGACTGGTGGCCGGCCGACTGGGGCAGCTATGTGGGCATGATGGCCCGCGTGACCTGGCATGCAGCCGGTTCCTACCGCGTGACGGACGGACGCGGCGGTGCCAACACCGGCAACCAGCGCTTTGCACCGCTCAATTCCTGGCCTGATAATGTGAACACCGATAAGGGCCGCCGCCTGCTGTGGCCGATCAAGAAGAAATACGGCAACAAGATTTCCTGGGCCGATCTCATCGCGCTTGCCGGAACGATCGCTTATGATGTCGCGGGTCTGAAGACGTTCGGTTTCGCCTTCGGCCGCGAGGATATCTGGGCTCCCGAAAAAGACACCTATTGGGGTGACGAAAAGGAATGGCTGGCACCGAGCGATGGTCGTTACGGTGACGTGACCAAGCCCGAGACGCTGGAAAATCCGCTTGCCGCCGTGCAGATGGGTCTCATCTACGTCAATCCGGAAGGCGTCAACGGCAAGTCCGATCCGCTTGCGACAGCCGCGCAGATGCGCGAAACCTTTGCCCGCATGGGCATGGATGACGAAGAAACCGTTGCGCTCACCGCAGGCGGCCACACCATCGGCAAGTCGCACGGCAATGGCAGCGCCGCCAACCTCAGCCCCGATCCGGAAGCAGCAGGCCCCGAATTTCAGGGCCTCGGCTGGATCAACACCAAGGGTCGCGGCATCGGCCGTGACACCGTTGTGTCCGGTATTGAAGGTGCCTGGACAAGCGAACCGACCAAGTGGGACAACGGCTTCTTCGACATGCTGTTCAAGCATGAGTGGACATTGACGCACAGCCCGGCTGGCGCGTCCCAGTGGGCGCCGATCACCATTGCCGAAGAGGACAAGCCTGTTGACGTCGAGGATCCCTCGATCCGCACCATCCCGATGATGACCGATGCCGACATGGCCCTGAAGGTCGATCCGATCTACCGCGAGATTTCGCTGAAGTTCAAGGATGACCAGGACCACTTCTCCGAGGTCTTTGCCCGCGCATGGTTCAAGCTGACCCACCGCGACATGGGCCCGAAGTCCCGCTACTTCGGCCCGGATGTTCCCGCAGAAGACCTGATCTGGCAGGATCCCATCCCGGCAGGTTCCACGAGCTACGATGTCGCTGCCGTAAAGGCAAAGATCGCCGCTTCCGGTCTGGCGGTCGCCGATCTGGTCTCGACCGCATGGGACAGCGCCCGTACCTTCCGTGGCTCGGACAAGCGCGGCGGCGCCAATGGTGCGCGCATCCGCCTTGCCCCGCAGAAGGACTGGGAAGGCAACGAGCCCGCCCGTTTGGCCCATGTGCTTTCGGTGCTGGAGCCGATTGCCCGTGAAACCGGCGCCAGCATCGCTGATGTCATTGTTCTCGCCGGCAACCACGGTGTTGAGCAGGCGGCGAAATCAGCCGGCTTCGATGTCGCCGTGCCTTTTGCACCCGGTCGTGGCGATGCCTCAGCCGAGCAGACTGATGCAGACAGCTTTGCCCCGCTCGAGCCGCTGGCGGATGGTTTCCGCAACTGGGTGAAGAAGGACTATGTCGTCAGCCCTGAAGAACTGCTGCTGGACCGCGCTCAGCTTCTGGGCCTCACGGCGCCGGAACTGACAGTTCTCATCGGTGGCCTGCGCGTCATTGGCGCCAATTACGGCGGCGCAGCGCATGGTGTGTTCACGCAGACCCCAGGTGCTCTCACCACCGATTTCTTCACAACGCTGACGGATATGGCCTTTTCCTGGGTTCCGACCGGCGGCAATCTCTATGAGATTCGCGATCGCAAGTCCGGAGCAACCCGATATACGGCGACCCGCGTGGACCTCGTTATCGGCTCCAACTCCATCCTGCGTGCCTATGCGGAAGTTTACGCGCAGGACGACAACAAGGAAAAGTTCGTGCGTGATTTCGTCGCCGCCTGGACGAAGGTCATGAACGCCGACCGTTTTGACCTTGTCTGATAAGGCTGACTAGTCCAAAAAGCCCCTCCCTGAGCGATCAGGGAGGGGCAATTTTCTATCTGCGGTCTGAGGATGGAACCGGTTTTCCGGGTGATGGCTTTTCGCCACTATCCCCCGGCGCCTTGCCGCCCTTTTCATTCTCATGCGCATCCGGCCCAGCGACGATGACGCCGCGGCCCTGCTCTTCGCGCTTCTTGTCGGCGAAATCGCCGGGTTCCTTTTTGTCGTTCATAGTGATCTCCCTTCGTGATTTCATTTGTCTGGAGATCAAACGGCTGGTCGGGGCAGAGGTTCCAAGGCTCACATTGGAGCGGGATCGTCTGCCAGCACAGCAATGTTTTGCATTACAACCATCTTTGCTATTAACATGAATTGATAAGTCATGTTATTGCGGCCTCATATGGTGGAGCGTGCGGCGCCGTTATCCTGACGCGCATGTCTTACATGGCTTCAACCTCGGCTCGACAACTGAACGGTACCCGCATTGAGTTTCTGGCACTCCATGACCTGGCACACGGAAGGGATCAGCGTCACTGCGCCGGTCAAATGGCGCCAGCTGGACGGGCTCGTCAGCGCCTTCTGGGAGGCAGAGAGCCAGATGGGCGCGAAGGGTTATTACCTGGCCGCCGATCCACGTATCATGATATTTTTCAACGATGTCTCGTCGCGCATCAGCATTTCCAACCGCGACGGCGAGTTCACGCAGCACTCCCGCCCCATGACGCGGGCGGTCTATGTGCCGGCCGGTGTGCCGATGTGGACGAGCAGCAATGCTACGCACAGGTTTTCGCACCTCAATCTGCATATCCACAAGGACCGTCTGCTGCGTTTCCTGTCGCCATCGGTCGGCAGTTCGGCGGCGATGACAGCCTTGCGCCGCCCGGTCGAGATACAGGATATCGGTTCGGTCGAAACACTGGCTGGACTGCTTGTCGATGAACTCGCCGAGCCTTCGAAACATGCGGTATATGCGGAAAGCCTTGTTGGCAGCATCGTTGCCGGTCTTCTCGATATTCCCGGATCTTTGCCGGAACAGGTAAATGGCAGGCTGACGCAGGCGCAGATGAACAAGCTGCTTGCCCGTGTCGAAAGCCGCGGTGACGACCGCATGACGGTTGCAGAAATGGCCGACATCGTCGGGCTTTCGGAAAGCTGGTTCGCAACGGTGTTCCGCCAGACAACGGGCAAGACGCCGCTGCAATGGCAATTGGAGCGGCGGATAAGCCTTGCCCAGAAACTGCTGCTGGAAGGTGATCTTACCGTGGCCGATATCGCCGCCCAGCTCGGCTTTTCCGATCAGGCCCATTTGACCAAAGCCTTCCGCCAGTCCGTGGGCAATACGCCAGCCGCCTGGCGGCGCATGCACAGGCTGCTTTGAATGGTCGCCTTGCCGTTTACGCGGAGCGGGTTCGGCGCATGCCTTGAGCTTCGTTCCACGTCACCCCAGGGGATGACGTGGAACGTTAGGATGGTTACGTAGTATGTTGAAAAGTAGGGATATACTTACCCTCACCACGTCTTGCGCAGCGTAGCTGAGAACGCTCGGCCGGGGTTGTAGAAGTCTGCGCCGAAACCGCCATAAGAGACGTGCTTCTCGTTGAAGAGGTTGGAAACATTCACCTCTAGCGAGGTGGTTTCCTGGATTTTGTAGCTGAACGCTGCGTCCATGGTCACGCTGCTGCCGGTCGAAACCTTGTTCGCGTCATCAAAATAATACGAGCCGGTGAAGCGTCCGCCGAGCCCGAAGGTCATGTCGCCGCGTTTGTCGTTGCCGGCCAGCGTGTAGTTTACCCAAAGCGAGGCCTGATGTTCAGGCACGAATTGCGGGCGGTTGCCGACATTGCCAGCGATGCCGTTTTCGGTGATTTCCGCGTTGAGATAGGAATAGGCCGCCGTCAGGCTCAGCTCGTCGGTAACCTCCGCCTTGGCCTCGAGGTCGAGACCGCGCACGCGCACCTCGCCGATGGTGGTGGGCAGGCTGGTGATCGGGCTGGTGACGGTAATATTGTTTTTCGTGAGGTCGTAGATCGATGCCGTGAACAGGGCAGGGAAGGCATCCGGGCGATACTTCACGCCAAGCTCGATCTGCTCGCCGCGTTCGGGCTCGACGGTCAGGCCCGAGGCCGGCACCACGGATTCGGCGTAGCTGATATAGGGCGCGATCTCGTTCGTGACCTTGTAAGACACGCCGATGCGCTTTGTCAGTTCGCTGATGTCGCCGCTTGCCGTCGTGCCGTTCAGCCTGTTGGTCTGGTCGGTGTCGATCCAGTCATTGCGCAGACCGGCGCTGACGGTCAGCCTGTCGAAGAAGGTCAGGTCCTGCTGGAGGTAGAGTGCCCTTGTCTTTTGATCCGTCAACGAGCTGGCGTAGAGCGGCACCGAAGCGGGCGCACCGGTATAGACCGGGTTCAGCCAGTTGATGCCTGGCGCAGAACCGAAGTAGCTTTTGCTGCCGGACGAGTAGTCGTTATAAAAAACGCCGACAAGGCTGCGGCTTTCGACGCTTTCGAACGTCGCGTCATATTGCAGCCGGGTGTCGATCAGGAAATTCTCGGTTTCGGTCTCGTTGCCGAAATAGGAACGGTTGGCGATGGTCGAGCCATTGGTCGGTGTGGACGAGATATACGCATAACCGAAATCGGTATTTGCCTTGCTGTAGCGCGCGTTCGAACTCAGCGTCAGGCCAGAGCCGAAATCATGGTCGAACATCACGCTCAGCGAATTGCGGTTGGTGCCGCGGTAATTATAGTCCGGTTCACCGAAGAAACGGCTCCTGTCGAAATGCGAGCCGACCGGATGGCCGCCGCCGCCGGGAACGCCGTCCTTGTTGAGATGATCGTAAACGACGGTGAGGCTGGTGGCATCGGTGGGCCGCCATGTCAGGCCGCCCATGAAGAATTTTTCATCGTCGCGGGAATAGTCATATTCCGCGTCGGCATTTCTGAGCTTGCCGGTCAGGCGGTATGACAGGGTATCGTCGCTGGTGATATTGTCGCCGAAATCGAAGCCGGTTTCAGCGCGGCTATAGGAACCGCCTGTCACATAGGCCTCACCAAAGCGGCTGCGTTTGGGAACCTTGGTCGAGTAGTTCACCGAACCGCCGGGATCGGATACGCCAAAGGTCGTGGAATTGCCGCCCTTCAGGACTTCCACGCGCTCATAGGCATAGGTCTCTTCGCGCAGCGCGCCGAAGGGACGGCCGAGCGTCAGCCCGTCTCGATAGGTGTAGGCGTCGAAACCGCGAATCTTGAAATAGTCGAAACGGTCGTCCGAGCCGTAGAAATCCGTGGTCACACCTGCCGTATATTGCAAGGCTTCTTCCACGGTCTGCACACCACGCTGCTGCATTTCCTTGGCGGTGATGACGGAAACGGCGGCCGGCGTATCGAGAATGTCGGTTGCCATCTTGCTGCCGCTTGTCGTGCGGGTGGCGACGATCGACTTCTGGTCATTGTCACCGCTGTCGATGGTGATGCGCTCGAGAACCGTGCTTCCGCCCGTATTGGCGGCCTCCTGCGCCAGCGAACGAGCGGGCAGTACCGTCACAAGCGCCGTGCAGGCAAGAAGGGCTGCCTGCCCATAGCGCAGTCGCGCGGTCCTGCGGTTGACGCCATTCATTTCAGTGTTCATTGCTAAATTCCAGAAGTTGATGCCCCAATCGCCGCTTCCACGGCCCGCTCTCGAAGCGCCCAATAACTTGAGAAAGTTTGTCCGGTATTGTAACTTTTTGCGGTTTTGTACAAAACCCCGGAAATTTCACCACTGTTGTGGCGGCATTTCCTCACCGGGGTTGACGGGGGCATGTGAAGCTGAGAGTTCAAGTCCACTTTTGAACCGTTGAGAGCTTCGCCCATGCTTTTCCTGTTTCGCTGCCTCGCGCCGGCATTCGTGTTTTTTCTGTGGATGATCGTGCCGACCATTGCCTCGGCGGAAGAGGCGACGCGCTATCCCGTCGTCATCAAACACGCCTTCGGCACGACCACGATTGCGAGGAAGCCTCAGCGTGTCGCGACCGTCGCCTGGGCAAACCACGAAGTGCCGCTGGCGCTCGGCATCGTGCCCGTCGGTTTTGCCGCTGCCAATTTCGGCGATGATGACGGTGATGGATTGCTGCCGTGGGTGGCGAAGCAGCTTTCTGAAATGGGTGCTGCAAAGCCTGTTCTGTTCGACGAGGGTGATGGTATCGATTTCGAGGCCGTGGCGGCAACGCAGCCGGATGTCATCCTCGCCGCCTATTCCGGCCTCAGCCAGTCCGACTACGATACGCTAAGCCAGATCGCACCGGTCGTTGCCTATCCCGTGTCACCGTGGGCAACCGACTGGCGCGAGATGATCCGGCTGAACAGTGCCGGGCTTGGCATGGCGCCGGAAGGTGAGGCGCTGATCAAACGCATCGAAGGTGAGATCGCGCAGGTGGTTGCCGGCCATCCGCAGCTGAAAGGCAAGTCTGCGATGTTCGTCACCCATCTCGACGCCACCAATCTCAGTGTCGTCAATTTTTATACCGCCAATGACAGCCGGGTGAAATTTTTCACCGATCTTGGGCTTACCTTGCCGAAGAGCGTGGCGGAGGCGACGAAACCGGGGCAATTTGCCGCCGGCGTCAGCGCCGAGCGAGTCGATGCCTTCGACGATGTCGATATCGTCGTGACCTATGGCAGCCAGCCATTGCTCAAGGCGATGCGGGCCGATCCGCTGCTTGCCCGCATGCCCGCCGTTGCCGATGACGCCATCGTCATGCTGGGGCGTGATCCGCTCGGCACCGCATCCAATCCCACACCGCTGTCGATTTCCTGGGTTATGAAGGATTACGCCGATCTTCTGGCGAAAGCAGCGGATAAGTCCTCTGGTAAAGCGAAATGACAATGGAAGGGCCTTCCAGAGGTCCGGCCGTGCTGCCAGGTGGCCGCTCCAACCGCATGCGGACCGCATGGCTCAGCGCCGTGCTGGCGCTTCTGGCGCTGCTATGTGCGCTTTCCGTGGCGATTGGCACCCGTGACGTCACGTTCGCTGACATCACGGCAGCGCTTGCCGGTCGCGTCGAGACGGTGGCGGAAGCGGCTGTCGCGGTTCGCCTGCCGCGAACGCTGCTTGCCCTGCTGTCTGGGGCAGCGCTCGGGCTCGCTGGCGCCATCATGCAGGGCGTTACGCGCAATCCGCTTGCCGATCCCGGTATTCTTGGCGTCAATATGGGCGCATCACTTGCCGTCGTTATCGCCATCGTCTGGTTCGGCATTGCCTCGGCGCAGGCCTTTATCATCACGGCGATTGTCGGGGCGGGTGCAGCTGCGGTTTTCGTTTATGTCGTCGGCTCGCTCGGACGCGGTGGGGCCACGCCGCTGAAACTCGCTCTGGCCGGTGCCGCCACCTCTGTCGCCTTCTCCTCACTCGTCATTGCCGTCGTGCTGCCGCGCAGCGATATTGCCGGCGGCATCCGTTCCTGGCAGATCGGCGGTGTCGGTGGTGCGACCTTTGACCGGATTGAGACCGTGCTGCCGTTTCTCGCCGCCGGTTTTGCCATCAGCCTTCTTTCGGCACGCAAGCTGAATTCTCTGGCGCTTGGTGATGAGTTGGCCGCCGGTCTTGGCGAGAATGTCGTAGTCGCGAGAGCTATCGCATCCTTTGGATCTATCCTCCTCTGCGGTGCGGCGACTGCCATCTGCGGGCCAATCGGTTTCGTTGGGTTGGTCGTTCCGCATCTCTGCCGCCTGCTCGTTGGCGTCGACAATCGCTGGCTTCTGCCATTTTCCGCGCTCGGCGGCGCCTGTCTGCTGCTTGCGGCCGATATTGTCGGGCGCATCGTGGCGCGGCCATCCGAACTCGATGTCGGTATCGTCACCGCCGTTGTCGGCGCACCTTTCTTCATCTGGATCGTCAGACGTCAGCGGGTACGCGAACTGTGAACATGCACACGTCCGTCATGGAAACATTGGTTTCCAATCGTCACGACCGCCAGCGCCGGCGTCGCTTTGTCATTGCAGCCCTTTCAGCTCTTTTGATCGCGGTTTTCGTATTGACGCTGGTGCTGGGACAATCCTTCACGCCGCCCGGTGACGTCCTGCGGGTGCTGCTCGGAGAGGACATTGCCGGGGTCACTTTCACGGTCGGGCAGTTGCGCCTGCCACGCGCGTTGCTCTCCGTTCTCGCGGGTCTGAGCTTCGGGCTGGGTGGTGTCGCCTTCCAGATCATGCTGCGCAACCCGCTTGCCAGCCCTGACATTATCGGCATCAGTTCCGGCGCAAGCGTGGCAGCGGTGTTTGCCATCGTCGTCCTGCATCTGAGTGGACCGCTCGTTTCGGTTTTCGCCGTCGTCGCCGGGCTTGGCGTCGCATTGCTGGTCTATCTGCTGTCCTTCCGCAACGGCGTTGCCGGAACGCGGCTGATCCTTGTCGGCATCGGCGTTTCGGCCATGCTCGAAAGTTTCATCGCCTATATCCTGTCCGTTGCTCCGGCCTGGACGCTGCAGGAGGCGATGCGCTGGCTGACGGGCAGCGTCAACGGCGCAAAACTTGCCCAGACGCTGCCGCTCTTCGTTGCGCTCATCCTCTTTGGCGGCCTGCTGCTCAGTCGCGCGCGCGATCTCGAGGCATTGAGGCTTGGCGATGATACGGCCGCGGCGCTTGGGGTCCGGGTGGGGAGAACGCGCATTATCGTGATTATCGCCGCCGTCGGCATGATCGCCTTTGCCACGGCAGTTTCGGGGCCGATTGCTTTCGTCGCCTTTCTGTCCGGGCCGATTGCCGCGCGTATCGTTGGCAGCAATGGGTCGCTGCTCATTCCGGCTGCGCTGGTTGGGGCAGCCCTGGTGCTGGTGGGCGATTATTGCGGCCAGTTCCTGCTGCCGGGCCGTTACCCGGTCGGCGTCGTCACCGGCGCGCTCGGCGCGCCCTATCTGATCTACCTTATCGTGCGGGTGAACCGCAGCGGAGGCTCTTTATGACCAGCCACTCCCTTTCCGTGAACCGTCTTTCGGCCGGATACGGTGAAAGCCTCATCATCGAAGGGCTGGATCTTGTCGTTCCGCGCGGACGGATCACCGTCATCGTCGGTGCCAATGCCTGCGGCAAGTCCACGCTTCTTCGCAGCATGTCGCGGCTTATCTCTCCCCGCGCCGGTCAGGTCCTGCTCGACGGAAAGTCGATCCACCGTCTTCCCTCGCGCGAACTTGCAAGACGGATGGGTCTTTTGCCGCAGTCACCGATTGCGCCCGAGGGCATTGTCGTTGCCGATCTGGTCAGCCGCGGCCGTCACCCGCATCACGGCCTTTTCGCGCGGTGGTCGCGCCAGGATGATGAGGCCGTGGCCGCAGCCCTCGTCGCCACCGATACGGTCGAACTTGCCGAGCGGCCTGTGGACGAACTCTCCGGCGGGCAACGGCAACGCGTATGGATCGCCATGGCGCTTGCCCAGGAGACCGAGATATTGCTGCTCGACGAACCCACCACCTTCCTCGACATCAGCCATCAGGTGGAAGTGCTGGATCTTCTGACGGACCTCAACCATGCCCGTCAGACCACCATCGTCATGGTGCTGCACGATCTCAATCTCGCGGCGCGCTACGCTGATCATCTGGTCGCCATGACCGGTGGAAAGCTGCATATCTGCGGCACGCCGGAGGAGGTGCTGACGGAAGAAAACGTGCGGCACGTCTTCGGCATAGAAAGCCGTGTCATCGAAGACCCGACGTCGGGCAAACCAATGATGCTGCCGATCGGGCGGCACAGGACGGCGGCGCAACGGCCGCAATAATCCATCTATTTTTGCGGTGACCGTCTGCGTCCACGGGTGGTGGTTTTAACCGGAACGCTCGCGCCGTACTCGTTCCACCATGCCATCAATGCCTCCATGGTCGGGCCAAGTCCTTTCGCCTTTGCCGTAATTTCATATTCCACGCGTGGCGGAACCTCTGCAAAGACGGTGCGAGAGACCAGTCCATCGGCCTCGAGCTCACGCAATTGGGAGGTCAACATGTGCTGTGTGATGCCGGGAATGGCTTTGCGCAGCTCGTTGAAACGATAGATCCGCTGGTTGAGAAGCCACATGATTTCGAGCTTCCACTTGCCGGAAAGCAGCGCGAAAGCGCGACGCATTTCCTCGTGCATGTTAATGGTTTCACCGCCATTAGTCTGGTTTTCCATACTTACCACGCCAAATTCATCCTACTTGCGCATATTCATTCAATAGCACATTTTCCATGTGAACGCCGGATCATGAGCCGCAAGCTGTTCCGGAACAACGAAAATATTGAACAAATCAAGCTGCCGAAGACATTCGGCGGCAATGGATATCCCATGTCTTCATTCTACATCTACTGGGTCGCAACAACCCTTCTCGTCCTGCTCTATCTGGCGTCGGCAGTCACCTACGTCGTCAAATCCGACTGGGTGAGGGAGACGATAACCGGCTTCGGTTACCCTGCCTACCTCGTGCCTCTTCTGACGGCGGTGAAGATCGCCGCCGTCATCGCCATCCTTGCGCGGTTCAACGTCGCCATCAGCGATCTGGCGTATGCGGGGGTACTGTTTCACCTGCTGCTGTCCGGCCTTGCACATATCGGCGTCCGCAAACCTGCCGGCGCACTGCCTGCCGCCATCGGCCTCGGGCTGCTCGTCGTTTCCTTCGCCATGCAGAACGCTGCACGCGAAGTCCCATCCCCCTATGCCCTTACACGGCAGCTCTGACGCATCCATCACGAAAGGAAATCAAAATGGGAAAACTGACCGGAAAAGTAGCCATCGTGGCGGGCGCAGGCAGAGGGATTGGCCGTGCGACGGCAGAACTCTTTGCAAGGGAGGGCGCCAAGGTCGTGGTATTGTCCTTGACGCCTGCAAATGTGAACGCGGTCGTCAGTCAGATACAATCCAGTGGTGGCACCGCGCTCGGCATCGTCTGTGATCTTGGCGATGGCCAACAGATCACCCGGGCTGTGGCTGAGGCAGCGAATGCATTTGGCGGCATCGACATTCTCGTGAACGTCGCGTTCGACCCGACTGTCGTGCACTCCCCGATCCTCGAGCTGACAGTCGAGCAATTGCAACGAAACCTCGATATGGGGCCGATCGCCTATCTTCGCACAATGCAGGCTTGTTATCCGTACTTGAAGGCCAGTGGCGAGGGCCGGATCATTAATTTCGCGTCGCTGGCCGGTATTCTCGGCATGTCGCCGTATGGACCTTACAACCTTGCCAAGGAGGCCGTCCGCGCCCTGACGAGATCTGCTGCGCGCGAATGGGGTCCTGACAATATCACCGTGAACAACCTGCTTCCCGTTGCCGACACCTGGGGTGCGGGCGTCGACGCTCCTGCTCCCACGAATGCCCTTGGTCGTTACGGTTCCCCTGAAGAGGATGTCGCTCCGGTGGCTCTCTTCCTCGCAAGCAGCGATTCGAGGTTCATTACAGGATCGAGCCTGACCCCCGACGGCGGCCAGATTATCGACAGCGCCCGCTAACGCCCCGTTGGAGTGCCGGGCAAACAGGCCGGCACTTCGCTCCATTGTCTCTTCTGCCGCTCCTGATTTGCACCTGCCGGGCAGAACTCAAGGCCATGCGGCATAGGACGGCTGTGCTACGTTCTGTATGCGCACCGCCGTTCGCCGGAAACGGCCGGGAGACGTGCCTTCATTGCGGGTGAAGAAGCGGTTGAAATACCCAGGATCCTGAAATCCCAATCGAAACGCAATTTCAGCAACTTGCAGTGAAGAGTTAAGAAGAAGGTCACGCGCTTCGGAAAGCAGTTCGCGGTGAATATAGGCCTGTGGTGAAAGCCCCGTTGCCTTGCGCACCACAAATCCAAGACGTTCACGGTTGACGCCGAGTTGACCCGCATAGTCTTCCACGCCCCATTGGTCGCGTTTGTGCTGACTGACAAGTAGCACAAACCGCTCCGTAAGGCTGCCTGCGGTGGAAGCCGCGCCCGCGACGTCGGCCATGGCATGCTGGCAGATGCGGATAAGGGTGACGGATAACAGGCTGGCGATGATCGTATCCGATCCTGTCGATGACCGGAAATTCTCATCCGCGATGGTGTCGAGATAACCCGCCAGTTCTAGGCTGTCTTTTTCAGCCAGCGTCCGGGTCAGAACGCGCTGCAATGTGCTGCGCACCATGATTGCGCTCGTTCCGGTTGGCATGGCATGCGCAAGGCCGATTTCGGTCGTTTTCAGCAGTGATCCGCGGCTTCCGGCATTCAGCCGCAGGCGGCCGGCGGGGCCGGAGGCAGGCAGCCAGGCCAGCCCCGGCGCGGTAACCACAAGTGTCTTTTCGCCCTGAATGATCTCCGCTTCACCGGCTGAGACGAGGACAAGATGGGCTGCGCCCTGTTCCAGCTTGAACTCCGACACGCGCAGGGACGAAGTCAGTATGCGCGCCGTCGTTTCGATCCTGTTAGCAGCTATCTGGCCGTGATGCGGCATTCACCCTCCAAAAGTACAATAATGCATTACATTAGTGCATTTTATATGCGCCTGTCGTTGCTAAACTTCCATCAGCGCAGGGAAGCCTTGAGGAGAATGGCAATCCCGCTACTGCGCCGTTGGAGGAAAATCATGAATGGTATGAAGCGCAGAACGCTGTCCTGCCTTGCGCTGGCGCAACAGGGTGTTCGCGGAAGCTCTGCCCTTGTCGATCGCGATTATCTGCTGGAGGCCGGAAGGATCACAGGGGCGGGGACGGCAGCAGCCCTTTCCTCCCGTCCCTCCGTGCAACGGGCGGGTTTCGGCGGTGCCGCCGCCACTATTTTCTGAATTCAGGAGGAAGACTATGCAGACTGTCAATCTTTTCATCGGTGGCGACCATTGCCCAGCCGCAAACGGCAAGCGTTTCGAGCGCAACAATCCGATCACCGGGGACCTGGCAACCAGTGCGGCGGCGGCAACGCCTGAGGATGCCACACGTGCGGCCGATGCCGCAGCCGCAGCCTTTCCCGTCTGGTCGGCAACGCCGCCCGGCGAACGCCGTCGCCTGCTTCTTGCCGCGGCGCAGGCGCTCCGCGATGCCGGGCCGCAGATTACGCTGGCGATGAAAGAGGAGATTGGCGCGACGGATGCCTGGGCCGGTTTCAACGTGATGCTGGCCAGCGACATGCTGGTCGAGGCGGCCAGCCTTACGACCCAGATAAAGGGCGAAATCATTCCCTCCAACCGCCCGGGAACCACGGCGATGGCACTTCGCCAGCCGGCGGGCGTGGTTCTGTCCATCGCGCCATGGAATGCACCGGTCATTCTCGGCGTACGCTCCATCGCCACGCCACTTGCCTGTGGCAACACCGTGGTGATGAAGACCTCGGAGCTTTGCCCGCGCACCCATGCGCTGATCATCGAGGCCGTCGCTTCGGCAGGTCTGCCGAAAGGTGTGCTGAACGCCGTCTCCAATGCGCCGGAAGATGCGGCGAAAATCGTTGAAACACTGATCGCCCATCCGGCTGTCAGAAGGGTGAATTTCACCGGTTCGACCCGCGTCGGTCGTGTCATTGCGGAAACGGCGGGCCGTTACCTGAAGCCAGCGCTTCTGGAGCTTGGCGGCAAGGCACCCTTCATAGTGCTTGATGATGCCGATATCGATGCAGCAGTGGCTGCGGCCGCCTTTGGCGCTTACATGAACCAGGGCCAGATCTGCATGTCGACGGAACGCATCATCGTACTCGACAGCGTTGCCGACACCTTTGTCGGGGCCTTTGCCAAAAAAGCGGCGAGCCTGAAGGCGGGAGACCCTCGCGAGGGAAAAATGCCGCTTGGCTCCTTGGTCAGCGCCGAGGCCGCGTCCCGCATCCGGGCGCTGGTGGATGACGCCGTTGCCAAAGGCGCACGCCTTGTGGCCGGCGGAGGCGGCAATGGTACCATGCTGGATGCGCTTGCCGTCGATGGCGTGACCTCTGCGATGCGGCTCTATTCCGAAGAAAGCTTCGGCCCGGTCGTTTCCATCATTCGCGCCGGCAGCGTCGATGAGGCAGTCAGTATCGCCAACGAAACCGAGTTTGGTCTTTCCGCAGCTATTTTCGGCAGGGATCAGGCAAAAGCACTCGCGGTAGCCGGACGCATCGAAAGCGGCATTTGCCACATCAACGGACCCACCGTTCACGACGAGGCGCAGATGCCGTTCGGTGGAGTGAAGGCCTCCGGTTACGGCCGTTTTGGCGGCACGGCGGGCATTGCGGAATTCACCGAACTGCGATGGGTCACGCTGCAGGACGGACCGTTGCATTACCCGATTTAAGCCGGAAGCATCACCGGCTGGCTGGTCACGTCAACGCTTCTCGTCGATCAGCCAGCCGGTGAGTTTTCTGACCGCACTGTCGCTGCTTTTCGGCCTCAGCAACCAGTAGCCGCGACCCGGCGCATCCAGACTCGGGCCTGCGGTCACCAGGACGCCTGCCTCGACCAGCGGATCGACCAGTCCCGCCCAACCGAGGGCAAAACCCTGTTCGCCGATCGTTGCCTGAACCACCATGGTGTAATTGTTGAAACTGATGTCTCCGCTTTCGTTTTCCGCGCCCCTCAGCACGCCGAAATGCTTGAAATAGGACGCCCAGTCGAACCAGTGCGCCTGTGAGGTATTTTCGAGGTGGATGAGTTTCAGCCGCGAAAAATCAGCCACGGTTTCGGGTGCCGACTGCTCCGCCAAAAGCGCCGGCGAGCAGACGGGCGTGACCTTCTCCGAAAGCAGCAGCACCGCGCCGTCGCCGGCATCCTGCCGCGTGCCGAAGATGATCATCACGTCGCTGTCGTGTTTGCCCTGTCCGAGCGGATCCTGCGTGGCGACGATCTGGATGTTGATGTCAGGATTGAGCGCGCGAAAACCATGCATGCGCGGGATGAGCCAGAGAGAGGAGAAGGCATAGTCCGTGTGCAGGCGGATTGTCTGCCGCTCCTCCGTTCTGCGAAGTTGCTGGGCCAGAAGATCGATGGCATCGACATTGCGCGAGACGATCTCGAACAGCTTTAGCCCCTCGGCCGTCAACTCGATGCCGCGATGTTTACGCCGCACCAGTGCAACGCCCAGATCGTCTTCCAGCCGGCGGATCTGATAGCTGACAGCTGGCTGGGTCAGCCGCAGGGACGCCGCCGCTGCCGTCAGGCTGCCGCGCCGGGCGACCTCGGTAAAAATGCGCATCCATCCAAGATCGAGCGGCCGCTCTGTCATAGAAATTCCTTATATCAGTCATCGAAAAATACCCGCTTCACAGGCAAAAACAATGTGGTGTTCAATAAACTGGACTAATAAAAGGGGAGCCGCAATGAAAACCGTTTCTCGCATGCACCGCATCGCCGCCGGACTGTTTTTGTCCGTGGCGGCCTTCTCCACCCCGCTTTATGCCGCCGATGATGCGGCCTGCAAGACCATCCGCCTCAGCGATCCCGGCTGGACCGACATCACCGCCACCAATGGCGTCACCTCGGTTCTGCTCGATGCTTTGGGGTATGAGGCTGACGTCAAGACGCTGTCGGTACCGATCGGCTATCAGGCCATGAAAAACGGCGAGATCGACGTTTTTCTCGGCAACTGGATGCCCGCCCAGAAATCCTTCGTTGACGACCTCAATGCCGCCAAGGCGGCCGACGTGATGACGAAAAACCTCGAAGGCGCCAAGTTCACCCTGGCAGTGCCTTCCTATATGGCCGAAAAGGGCGTGAAGGATTTTTCGGATCTTGCCAAACACGCTGACGAATTTGAAAGCAAGATTTACGGCATCGAGCCGGGCGCACCCGCCAACCAGAACATTCAGAAGATTATCGATGCCAATGATTTCGGCCTGAAGGGCTGGCAGCTTGTCGAATCCGGCGAGCAGGCGATGCTGGCGCAGGTGGAACGGGCCGGAAAAGACAAAAAGGCGGTCGTCTTCCTAGCATGGGCGCCGCACCCGATGAACGAGAAGATCGATATCGCCTATCTCTCCGGCGGTGACGCCTATTTCGGCCCGAATTTCGGTGGCGCCGAGGTCTATACACTTGCCCGTACCGGCTGGCCGCAGCAATGCCCGAATGCGGCGACGCTTTTCAAGAACCTTAAATTCGATATCGGCATGGAAAATGCCCTGATGGGTTCCATTCTCGGTGGCGAGGATTCCAAGGCGGCGGCAGCGACGTGGCTGAAAGCCAATCCGACATCGCTGGATGGCTGGCTGCAGGGCGTTACCACGCTGGATGGCAAGCCGGGTGCGGATGCCGTCAAAGGCAAGCTTGGCCTCTGAGACTGTAGGGTGAAATGCCGCGTCCCAATATCCTGATCCTGATGGCCGACCAGTTCAACGGGACGTTTTTTCCCGATGGCCCGGCCGACTTTCTTCATGCGCCACATCTGAAAGCGTTGGCGGAGCGGTCTGTCCGTTTCGCCAATACCTATACGGCAAGTCCGCTTTGCGCGCCGGCCCGGGCTTCGTTCATGTCCGGTCAATTGCCCAGCCGGACGCGGGTTTACGATAATGCCGCCGAATTCGCGTCGGATATTCCGACCTATGCGCATCACCTGCGGGCAGCTGGTTATTACACCGGCCTTTCCGGAAAGATGCATTTTGTCGGACCGGACCAGCTGCACGGCTTCGAAGAGCGTCTGACGACGGATATTTATCCGGCGGATTTCGGCTGGACGCCTGATTATACCAAGCCGGGCGAGCGGATCGACTGGTGGTATCACAATCTCGGTTCGGTCACCGGCGCGGGCGTTGCCGAAATCACCAATCAGATGGAATATGACGATGAGGTTGCCTATCACGCAACCCGCAAGCTCTACGATCTGTCGCGCCGGCTCGATGACCGACCGTGGTGCCTGACCGTCAGCTTCACACATCCGCATGACCCGTATGTGGCACGGCGGAAATTCTGGGATCTCTATGAGGATTGCTCGGCACTCGATCCGCAGATAGGGGCGCTTCCCTTCGAGGAGCAGGATCCGCATTCAAAACGGTTGCTGGAAGCCTGTGATCATCAGGCCTTCGATATTTCACCCGACGAGATACGCCGGGCGCGGCGCGGTTATTTCGCCAATATCTCCTATATCGACGAGAAGGTCGGCGAAATTCTCGACGTATTGAAGGCGACGCGGATGGAGGAGGACACGATCATCCTGTTCCTCTCCGACCATGGCGATATGCTGGGCGAGCGCGGCCTGTGGTTCAAGATGTGCTTTTTCGAGGGTTCGGCCCGCGTGCCCTTGATGATCGCAGCACCCGGCTGGAAACCGGCGCTTATCGACGCGCCGGTTTCGACGCTGGATGTCACACCGACGCTGTGCGGTCTGGCAGGCCTGGATATTACCTCACTGAAACGCTGGACGGATGGCGAAGACCTTGCGGCTTTGGCTGCGGGAACAGGCGAGCGCGGGCCAGTGCCGATGGAATATGCCGCCGAAGGTTCGATCGCGCCACTCGTCGCCATCAGGGATGGCCGTTACAAGCTCTCGGTCTGCGAAGCGGATCCGCCGTTGCTCTACGACCTCGAGACGGATCCTGAAGAGCAGATAAACCTTGCCGGCAATCCTGAATTCGCTGATGTGCTGTCATCGCTTTCGGCTGAAATCGGCCGACGCTGGCAGCTGCCCGTTTTCGACGCATCGGTGCGGGAAAGTCAGGCGCGGCGCTGGGTGGTCTACAAGGCGCTGCGAAACGGCGCCTATTTCCCGTGGGATTATCAGCCATTGCAGAAAGCCTCGGAACGCTACATGCGCAACCACATGGACTTGAACGTGCTGGAGGAAAACCAGCGTTTTCCACGCGGGGAATAACGCTGGCAGGGATTATGCGGCGGCGGTCGTTCTCGGCGCGCCGCCCGTGGCCTGCACGGCAAGGCTACCCGCCGCGACGCCTGCCTCAAGGCATTGCTTCTCGTCCGCCTGCCGAAGCCAGGCATCGATGAAACCGGCATTGAAGGCATCACCCGCGCCCGTCGTGTCGACGACGGGTACCTTCTTCGCCGCCGCATGGTGTAGGCCTGTCTGCGAGGACACCCAGGCGCCCTCTGCCCCGCCTTTCAGGGCGACGACAGGAAACGACCCCGACAAGGCTCTGGTCGCCGACTCAGGGTCAGAATGGCCTGTGATCGCCTCGGCTTCTTCGAGGTTGGGCAAAAACACGTCGACGCCATCGCACGCCTTGAGCAGGCCTTTGTCATAAATCAGCGAGGCATCCCAACTGGGATCGAGCGAGACGGATAGTCCGCTGTCCCTGGCGCGGGCGACGAGATCGGGGATTTCGTGCAGTGTGGCGAATTCTGCGATGTGCAGATGGCAGGCCCCGTTCCACGAAAATGCGGCATCAAGGGTCGATGGCCGGGCGATACCGGCGCGCCGTGTCAAAAACGCCCTGTCATGGCCAACCACCGTCGCGACGGTGACCTGCGGGCCCGCATCTGCCGAGTGTTCCAGAAATTGCAGGTCTACACCGCTTTGCTGCATTTTCTCGCCGATGGCGCGTGAGAAGGTGTCGGTGCCGAGCCTTGCCAGCAGCGTGGCCGTGCGGCCAATATGGGCGAAATGCGCAGCCGCAATGAAAGCCCCGCCACCGGCGGCGATTTCCATGTCGCTGGCAAACAGCTCCCGGCCGAGCACCGGCAATTCGTCAAGCCCGGTGAAAATGAGGTCGCAATAGATCCGGCCGATACTGATGACCGCTGACTTTTCCGTGTCTGTCGTCATCATGCGCGGCCCAGAAGCTTTTCCGTCTTGGCATCGAAAAGATAGAGCGCGCCTGCCTGCGCCTCGCATTGCAAGCGGCTACCCACCTGGGGAATGGCCTTGCCCCTTGCTGTCGCGATGACCGAGGTCGTGGGCGTGTCCAGATGAACCAGCGTTTCCGGGCCGAGCGGCTCCACGGCTGTCACTGTTCCCTCCAGCGAGAAGGACCCTTGAGTTGTCTCGCCTTCTCCAACCAGCAGATCATGGGGGCGAATGCCAATCAGCAGATCGCCATCGGCAGACTGTGTAACGCTGTTCGTCGTTCTTTTGCCCCGCAGCAGGTTCATCGACGGGCTGCCGATGAAACGCGCAGTGAAGACGTCCACCGGCGTCTCGTAAAGTTCCGAGGGCGTGCCGACCTGCAGGATATGGCCGTCCTTCATCACGACAATCCGGTCGGCCATGGTCATGGCTTCCACCTGATCGTGAGTGACGTAGACGGTGGTTGTCTTAAGACGTTGGTGCAAGCGCTTGATTTCAATGCGCATCTGCGATCTCAACTGGGCGTCGAGATTGGAGAGCGGCTCATCGAAAAGGAAGGCTGAGGGATCGCGCACCATGGCGCGGCCGATGGCGACGCGCTGTCTCTGTCCGCCGGACAAAGCCGCGGGCCGACGGTCTAGCAATGCCTCAAGTCCGAGCACCCGACCGGCCTCTTCGATACGCCGGTTCTTTTCCGCCTTGTCGAGCTTTGAGGTATAGAGCCCGAAGCCGATGTTCTGGCGAACCGTCATATGCGGGTAGATCGCATAGTTCTGGAAGACCATGGCGATGTTGCGCTGTTTCGGTTCTTTCTCGTTGACGACGTTTCCGGCAATTTTCAGCGTTCCGCCCGAAATCTCTTCCAGACCCGCGATCATTCTGAGTGTCGTGGATTTGCCGCAGCCGGAAGGGCCAACGAATACGACGAATTCGCCGTCTTCAATGGCAAGGTCGATGCCTTTGACTGCCTCCACCTTGCCGTAGCGCTTTACGAGTTGATTGAGTTCGATTGTCGCCATTATCGCGCTCCCGTCAGGGCGGTAAATTTCTCTGCAAGCTCAGCGGCTTTTGTCGCTGCGTAGTCGGCGGATCGCTGTGCTTCTGCTTCAAACGCAGCAAGTTTATCGCGATAGGCCGCAATCGCCTCGCGCATCGGCTCCGGGGCAGGGCCGCCGAAGCGGCTGCGCACGGCGACAAAGTGCTCAGGCGAGACGATCTGCCTGAACTTTTCCTCATCGACACTGGTCTCGCGTCCTGCCAGTTCCTCGAACGCCTTGCGGAACGGCTGGTAACCGTCGTTCGGCAGGTCACCCTTCAGCGCGACAACGCTTTTGGCGACGGTTGCGGCAATTTCATGGGCCTGGCGGAATGACAGGTCTTCGATGCGGACAAGAGAATCTGCCAGTTCCGTGATGGTGATGCAGGAACGGCGAATATTCTGGTCGACCCTTTCCGGATCGATACTGATCTTGCCGACGAGGCTGGCAAGGAGATCGAGCACCCGGCCGGCAGAGGCGAAGGCTTCGTAACCCATGCCCTGGGTTTCGCCCTCGCTGTCGTTCATGTCGGTGAAGGGCGTGTTGTGCATCACGTCGAGCATGGTCCTTGCCCGCCCGAATGTCTGGCTAGCAAGGTGGCGCATATGTTCGATCGGGACCGGGTTTCGTTTCTGCGGCATGATCGACGAAATCTGCACCAGCGAATTCGGTACGTAGATCTGCCCGACTTCGAAACTCGTCCAGAACTGGAAGTCCTGAATGAGCCTGCCGAGATGTAGAAACATCAATTCGATGGCGCCATAGGTCGCTGTCGTATAGTCGACGGCGGCGATGCAGGAATAGGAATTGCGCAAGGGTGCCGCAAAGCCGAGAAGTTCGGCGACACGTGCCCGGTCGATGGGAAAGCCGGACGTGGTGATGGCCGCAGCGCCCATGGGTGAGAGATCGACGATGCGCCGGGCCTCAGTGAAGCGGTCAATATCCCGGATCAGCACTTCGATGGCGGCGGAAAGATAGTGGCCGAAGGTGGTGGGCTGGGCCGGTTGTCCGTGCGTATAGGCGACGATCAACGTCTTCTCATTGCGCTCGGCGGCGTCGATCAGGGCGGCCAGCAGAAGCCGCGCCTTGGCAGTGAGCGTGTCGATCTTGTCTTTCAGGCCGATTTTGAAAAGCGTGTGATCGATGTCGTTGCGCGAGCGTGCGGTGTGCAGGCGGCCTGCCACATCGACACCGATGCGGGCTTTCAGCTCCTTTTCGATCAGGAAGAAGAAATCCTCGACCTCGCCGGTATAGACCAGCTCCGATGGATTGATGGTCCTGTCGATGTCATCAAGCGCTTCGGCGATTTTTGCTGCCGTGTCCGCATCGAGAATGCCGGTCTCGCGCAGCATGACCAGATGGGCGCGGTCGATGCGGCGGAAACCGTCGACATGGTGGTTCTTGGCGCCATCGAAAAGCGGACGCAGCACGGTTTCCTTGTAAACTGGGTCGGGAAACTTGCTGGTATCCGACAGGCGCGGGTTCATATCGGCCATGATGTTATCCTTTCAGGCCTGCCAGCATCACACCGCGAACGATGTAGCGTTGCAGGACGATGAAGACGATAAGGGTTGGGATGGTCGCAATGGCAGCGCCGGTCATGATCATTTCCCACTGGATCTGTTGTTCCACCGCAAAGCTCGATAGGCCGACGGGCAGCGTGTACAGCTCCTTGCTGGTAGTCACGATCAGGGGCCAGAAGAATGCTGTCCAGTTGCCGAGGAAGGTGAAGATTGCAAGCGCCGAAAGGGCAGGCGTCACCAGCGGCAGGGCTACCTTCCACCAGATCTGGAATTCGTTCAGCCCGTCGACACGCGCTGCCTCCAGGAAGTCGTTCGGAACCGTCTCAAAGAACTGCTTCATCAGGAAGGTGCCGAAGGCCGTCATCATTCCCGGGAACATGATGCCCCAGTAGCTGTCGAGCCAGCCAAGCTGGCTGGACATCAGATACCAGGGGATAACAAGCATTTCGGTCGGGATCATCAGCGTGGAAAGGATCGCGAGGAAGATGAAGTAGCGACCGCGAAACTCGAATTTGGCCAGCGTATAACCGACCAGACTGTCGAAGAAGCAGTTGGAGACGGTGACGATGACCGCAACGAACATCGAGTTGAAGAACCAGCGGAGAAAACGGCCGTCGGCCATGACAGTCATGTAATTCGCAAGCGTCGGTGCTGCGGGAATGAGCCTGAGATCATAGACCTGATCCGCGGTCTTGAACGAGGTCGAAAACATGAAGAGCAGCGGCGAAATCATGATCAGGCCGCCGATGAACAGCAGCGTCCAGGCAAGGATGCGGCCGGGGCGGACGCGGGCGTGGGAGAGTGGCAACGCTTCGCTCATTTCTTTTCCCTCAGAACCCAGAGCTGGACCAGCGACACGACAAGAAGAATGGTGAACAGGACAACCGTCTGCGCGGCGGCATAACCCATCGCATAGGAGTTGAACGCGGTCTGGTAGATCATCAGCACCAGCGGTTTGGTTGAGCCGAGCGGTCCGCCCGGATCGTTGGTGGTCATGTTGTAGACCTGATCGAAAATGCGCAGGAAACCGATTGAGGAGAAGACGACCAGGAAAACGGTAGTTGGTTTCAGGAGCGGCAGCGTGATCTTTCGAAGGATCGCCCATTCGCCAAGTCCGTCGATGCGCGCGGCCTCATAAAATGTCGTCGGAATGGAGCGCAGGCCCGCCATGAAGATGATGATCTGGAAACCAAGCCCCGCCCAGATGGACGTCACCATGACCGAATAAAGCGCCTGATCGGTAGAACGGATGAACGGCTGTTGCGGAATTCCGATCATGCCAAGCACGTCGTTGATGATGCCGATCGGCGGCGGCTGATAGAACCAGCGCCAGACCCATGCCATTGCCGCTGCCGTCGTCAGATAGGGCAGGAAATAAAGCGCGCGGATGAAACCGTGCAGGATGCGCACCCGATCCAGATAAAAGGCGATGACGAAAGCCAGAACCAGACTGATGGGCGTGCCGACGATGAGATAGGTGAAGGTGTTCTTGAAAACCTTCCAGAATTGCGGATCCTTGAACAGCTTGACGTAATTGGCAACGCCGATGAACTTTGCCGGGCGCAGCAGGTCCCAGTTGGTGAAGGACAACCAGAAGGCCTGCAACGTCGGGTAAAAACGGATGATGCTGTAAAACAGGATCGGGATAGCAAGAAAGCTCCAGATCCACACAAGCCGTTTCGTGCGCATGGAAAAGCGATCCCCGAAGGAGCCGCCGGGGCGGCCGGATGCCGCCCCCTGTTGATCGATCGCTGTCATGATTGGACCTGCGGTTTTACGGTTTGGCCGCGTCGATGATTTCCTGCTCGGCGCTGGCGGCCTGCTTGATGGACTCCTCGACGGATTGACCCTCGAGCAAAATCCGGTTCGTCATGTCGATGGCGTTCTGCCGCTGGGCTGCCTCATCCATGAACCGTGTCGTATGGGCGTATTCGAGACCCTTCAGGAACGGTGCATAGATCGGGTCTTTCAGGTTCTCCTCGGTCAACGCCGCAGATCGCCGCGCCGGCAACTCGCCAACCGTCTTCAGCCAGATCGCCATGGCTTCCGGTGAGGAGATGTAAGCGAGGAATTTCTTCGACGCTTCCAGTTCTTCACCGGTTGTCTTGGCGCCGATGCCATTGGCGAAATAGCTGGCATAGTTGGAGCGGATATTCTTGTCATTGGTGGGAAGCTCGGTCACGCCCCACTCGAAGTCCTTGATGGTTCTGAAAGATCCAAGCCTGAACGTGCCGTCGATGGTCATGCCTGCCTTGCCCGCACGGAAGGCAGCCTGGCCTTCGTCCATAAAGCCCACCTGACCGATCTTCTTTTCAAGCTGCAGGCTCGTATAGAACTTCAGCGCCTGGATGCCCGCCTCGCTGTCATAGGTGACTTTCTGGTCGTTGTCGGTGTAGGGCTCGCCGCCATATTGGCGGATAAGAACTTCGCGCCACCATTGGTGGTCCTGACCGCCCATATCGAGCGTGGAGCCTGCAACGGTCAGGTTTCCGGCGGCATCGTGCTTGGCGATCTTTTCCGCCGCGGCAACAAATTCGTCCAGCGTCTTCGGCGGATTGGCGGCATCAAGACCGGCTTCCGTGAAGAGCTTCTTGTTGTAGAAAAGTGCGAGCGAGCGAACCGCCGTCGGCAGGCCGTAATAATCGTCGCCGCGCTTCATGGCGCCGACGATGGGGAAAAATTCGCTTTCGATCTTGTCATGCGGGAAAGCGTCTGTCGGCAGCGGCTGCAAGATACCGCCGGCTGCAAACTTGTCGAGCCAGCCGTAGAAGAGCTGCATCACGTCAGGGCCTTTACCGGACATGTTGGCGGCAATCACTCGCGTCTGGTAGTCGGCATAAGGGAAGGTCACCTGTTTGACGGTGATATCCGGATTGGCCTTCTGAAACTCGGCGATAAGCTCGTCCATCGCTTTGACGCGTGTGTCGAAGACATATTGCCAATATTCGATTTCAACCGCCTGCGCGGCGTTGAATGCAAATGTGCTGAAACCGGCGACCAAGCCGGCGAACAAAGTTGCCCTGCGCATGTAAGCCTCCATTTTCTCCGCCCGGTCTTCCGGATGCGGAGTGATCGTTCCCTTTATCCGCGCTTTCGCGCGCGCTCATCGATTTGCCGGTAGCGGGGTTTTTACGCGTTCCGCCCCTTGCAATTCTGACCCCCGGTCGCTCTCTACGGTTCTCTGAAGGCGAGCATTTGTCAATAACATAATTTACTTGAATTATTATATTGCGCTTATCCTCACTTCGACGCTATGAATTTTCTAACGGACGGGAAGTTGAAGAGATGACGGTGCACACGGTGGATACCTATCCCGTAGCAATCGGAAAAAATCCTGAGCGCAGCCGCGAACACAACAGGCGAGTCGTACTCGACATCGTCAGGCGGCACGGCTCGCTTGGTCGCGCCCAGTTAGCCAAGATCACGCATCTCACACCCCAGGCGGTCGCCAATATCGTCGATGAACTGGTGGGCGAGGGACTCCTGAAAGAGCTTGGTCGCCGGCGCACCGGCAGGGGCCAGCCGCCGATACAGTTTGCTGTCAACCCGGATGGTGGCGCAACGATCGGGGTTGAGATTGCCGCAGACCATATGGTCACCGTCGGTCTTGATCTGGCCGGCGTGTTGCGCACGCAGCGCGTTACCCCGCTCAAGGACACCACGCCGGACGCTATACTCAAAACCTTTGCGGCGGAACATGCAGCGGTTGCGAAGAATGTCGGGTGCAGGCTGCTTGGCACCGGCGTCGTCATGCCCGGGCCTTTCGAGATTGACGGCATGACCTCGGTCGGTCCGACGACGCTTTCCGGCTGGGTGGGTATCGATGCCCGCCAGATGCTGAGCGATGCCTGCGGCCAACAGGTCGTAGTGGAAAACGATGCGACGGCCGCTGCCGTCGGCGAGCGCCTGTTCGGCGCAGGGCTGGCTATCCCGAATTTCTGCATGATCTATTTCGGCGTCGGCATTGGTCTCGGCATCATCCAGGATGGTTCGCCCTATCGCGGCGCTTTCGGCAACGCCGGCGAAATCGGCCATGTGACCGTCTCGCCCAAGGGAAGGCCTTGCCCGTCTTGCGGGCAAAGAGGTTGCCTGGAGGCCTATGCTTCAGTCTATGTGCTCAAGGAAAAGCTCGTCTGCGCCGGTGTTGCGGACACGGAGCTTGATGATCTTGAAGCCCTGTTCAGCGCGGGCAATCCGGTCGTGATGGAATGGATCGACGAGGCAGCCGTCCATCTGGCGCCCATGGTGGCGATGCTCGAGAACATTCTCGATCCGCAGACGGTCATTCTCGGCGGTGCGCTGCCTGAAAACATCATCAGCGAGATCATTGCGCGGATGGGGCATCTGCCGACTTCGGTTGCAAGCCGGCGGCAAAGAGAGTTGCCGCGCGTCATCCACGGCAAGTCCGGACAGTTGACGGCGGCGCTTGGTGCTGCCGCCTTGCCGCTGTTCGACATTGTCACACCAAAACTCGAGACGTCCCTGGGCGCCGCAGCGCAGGTGCCCGGCTGAATATTGGAGGAGACCGCCCATGCTTAACCCCCGGGAGCGCATCGAACGGCAGATGGCCGATCCATGGCTCGTGCGTCTGCACCGTAGACTGAGCGCACTGAAATCCACTGTCACCGTCATGCACACCGGTGCGCACCCGGACGACGAGCAGAACGGGCTTCTCGCCTATTTCCGGATGGAACTGGGCATGCGGATCATCATCGCCTGCTCGACGCGCGGTGAAGGCGGGCAGAATGCGCTCGGGCCGGAGCGGCTGGGCGCGCTTGGCGTCATCCGGTCGCGGGAGCTGGAGGAGGCGGCCCGCATCATCGATGCGGACATAAGCTGGCTCGGCCATGGCCCGGCGGATATGATCCACGACTTCGGCTTCTCCAAGGATGGCGACCAGACCTTCGGTCGATGGGGGCAGCAGCGCATCGTTGAGCGGCTGGTGCGCGCCTATCGTAAGGAACGGCCTGATATCGTTATTCCGACATTTCTCGATGTGCCGGGACAACACGGGCATCACCGCGCCATGACGCGCGCGGCGAAAAGCGCAATCGCGCTGGCGGCTGATCCTGCCGCCTATCCCGAGCATTTCTCCGAGGGGCTGAAGCCGTGGAAGGTGGCCAAATATTATCTTCCTGCATGGTCTGGTGGTGGTGACACCTATGACGACGAGGTGCCTCCGCCGGAAACGACGCTGACAGTCAATGCGGTGGGCAAGGAGCGGGCAACCGGCGCGCAATATGACCGCATCGGCGAATGGTCGCGTTATTATCATGCCTCACAGGGAATGGGGCATTGGCCGAAGCGGGCGCAGGAAGCATGGCCACTGCATCTCGAGCTCTCCAACGTCGCGGGCGTTGAGGAAAGCTCGATCCTAGAAAGCCTGCCGTCGTCGCTGGCTGATCTCTCGGCTGTTCCGGGTCTTACCGCCGATTTGGCAAAGGCGCTGGTTGCGGCCGAACAGGCAATCACTGACGCAATCGATGCCTTTCCCGACACGCAGCGGATCACGGCCTCACTTCTGACGGCGGCAGCCCTTTTGCAAGAGGTTGACGAGGCCGCAGCGCAGGACTTCAGGGAGTTGCATGGGCACCGGATCGCGCGCAAACAGGCGCAGGTCGATGCCGCTATCCTGACAGCGCTCGATCTTTTCGAGCGGGCCTATGCCGAGCCAGCCGAGATCGTTCCGGGTGGGACGTCATCTCTCTATGTGGAACTCGCGGGAAAGGCGGCTGAATTTGACGTCGAGGTTACCCCCGTCCTTCCGGCTGGCGTATCGTCTTCGGTTCAGTCGCGTGGCCAGACAATGGTCTTCTCACTTGCCGCCGATCAGGACGCGGCCGTTTCCGGGCTTTACCAGCCCGACTGGAAAGCCTCAGGCGGCAATGGTCATGCCTCGGTGCGCCTGTCCGTAATGATTGGAGGCAGGGAGGTTTCGGCCGCTTTCGATCTGGAGGAGCCGTTTTTCGTGACGCCGGCGCAGTCGCTGACGATTTCGCCCGATGCGCTTCTGGTTCCACTTGGACAGGGGCAGGATTCCCATGTTTTTCAGGCACACATAAAGGGTGCCGATGCACCGCTGTCTTTCAGGAGTACGGGTGGCTGGAA
The DNA here is from genome assembly GCF_013318015.2 of Agrobacterium tumefaciens. Lineage (NCBI taxonomy): Bacteria > Pseudomonadati > Pseudomonadota > Alphaproteobacteria > Hyphomicrobiales > Rhizobiaceae > Agrobacterium > Agrobacterium tumefaciens. The sequence goes on from NZ_CP115842.1 coordinate 1,942,561, forward strand.
CCTGCGCAAGACCGGCAATGACTGGATGGCCGAACGTACCGGTGAGGCAGCGGTTGGCCTTGCCCAGATCGAAGCGCTTGTCGGTTCGCAACCTGCCTTCCAGATCACGCCCATCGCATATCCGCATATCGGCCGGGCGCGGTTTCTGGCGCCCTCCGCTCTAAAAATCCTCTCGCTCGATCTCAAGCTGCCCGAGGGCGCGCGCGTCGGTTATGTCGGCGGCGGTGCCGACCGGGTCGGGTCATGGCTTTCGCGCATGGGTCTTGATGTCACAGAACTCGATGCGCAGGCGCTTGGCGGTGATCTCTCGTCCTTCACGACAATCGTTGTCGGCATCTTCGCTTTCGGCATTCGCAAGGATCTGGCTGCGGCAACCGAAAGGCTTCACCGCTTCGTCGAAGAAGGCGGCCATCTTGTCACGCTCTATCACCGTCCAACCGACGGATGGAATCCCGAGACGACGCCCGTCAGGCGGCTTGAGATCGGTAAGCCTTCCCTGCGTTGGCGGGTGACGGACCCTAATGCGGAGGTGACGGTGCTATTGCCCGATCATCCATTGCTTGTCGGGCCCAACACGATCGGTGCTGCCGACTGGACGGGCTGGGACAAGGAGCGCGGGCTCTATTTCGCTGCGCGCTGGGATGATGCTTATGAACCCCTGCTCGCCATGCACGATGTCGATGAACAGCCTCTGAAAGGGGCGCTGGTCTCGGCGGCCATTGGCAGGGGCCGGCATACGCATACAAGCCTCGTGCTGCACCACCAGATGGACAAGCTGGTGCCGGGGGCATTCCGCCTCATGGCAAACCTTGTGCAACCCGCGTGAATGGCCAGGACCAGATTGAAAAACAGGAAAACCCGCGCGAAAACGATGCTCGCGCGGGCATCGGCTGGCTGCTTATGGATATGGCCCTCGTTTCGGGTGGAATGACAGCCCTCGTCAAGGCGCAGGGTGTGACCTATCCGGCATTCCAGCTTGTCTTCATAAGGGCGATGATCGGCCTGATCTTCATCCTGCCGCTTATCTGGCGACACCGGGGGGAAATGGCGCGCGTCAAATATCCCTGGCGCAACCTTTTCCGAATCTGCTGCAACGCCATTGCACTCACCAGCAACTTCGTCGCCATCACCCTCTTGCCGCTCGCCACCGTCAATGCTGTCGGCTTCTCACGCCCGCTGGTGACGATGGCCATGGCGGTTGTCTTTCTCGGTGAAAAGGTAAGCCGATATCGCTGGGTCGGCGCTTGCCTCGCATTTGTTGGCGTTCTTGTGGTCATCGGGCCGGGCGGCGCGGAGATTAACGCAGGCGTGCTCGTCGTCCTCGTCTCCGTCGTGTTCGGCGCGCTTGCGGTGATCCAGACCCGGGCGCTGCGGCAGGAAAACACCACTGTCATGATGGTGTTCTACACGGTGGGTCTTGCCGTCATTACCGCCGTTCCGGCGATCTGGACGTGGAAACCGGTCATGCCGCTCGACTGGGGGGCGCTGCTCGCCATCGGCCTGCTTGCGCAAATGGGGCAATATTGCTTCCTGCGGGCCTATCGCATCGCTGACGCCAGTGTTCTGGCGCCAGTTGGATATCTGTCGATTTTGTTCGTGACCGCTGTGGGATACTTCCTGTTTGACGAGGTGCCTGAAGCCCGTGTTGTTCTTGGCATTGCCATCATTCTCGTCTCCTTGCAGGCAACCGCCTTTGCGGAATATCTTTTGAGGAAGTTGCGCGGCCGGCGGTGAAAGGTGCCGCTTTTATCTTTGACGCGCCAGAACGCTCAGCCGGATCCAGCCCAGTGTCGCGCGCTTGAAGCGATCGTAAAACGAACGGGCAAAGCGCACATATCGCATGATCCATGCGAACCAGGCGTAGGTGAGGAGCTTCTCCCGACCGGCGTGGTAAATGCGCTCGACAATCAGGAACGTGGCGAGGTGAGCGAGGATCGTCAGCGCAATTCCTGTTTTGACGGTGCCGTGCGCGATGAGGAGCAGGCCGATGATTTTCATCGGTTCGGCGATGGCAAATGGCACCGCCAGCAAAAGAAGAATGGCAAGACGCGGTAGTCCGCCAATCCGGCTTTCCAGTTTCCTGATGAATGTCAGTCTGGATATTGCCTTGATGATCGGCCGATAGAGCGGGCGAAAAATGCCGTCGAGGATCAGGGCAAACACGATGATTGCCCGAAGCGGAAAGATGAGGATCTTCCTGATTTTGTTGTTCACCTCATTCGGTCTCCAAAAGGGGCTGTATGGCCAATTCTTAATCGCCTGAAACGTGGCAAAACGAAGTTGTTTTTTACGATCTGCTCTGCTGAACGCTCGCATACATGCCGGTGGTGCGGAATTCGCTTGGATTGATGCCATATAGCCTGCGGAAGACCTTCGAGAAATAGTTCGGGTCTTCGAAGCCGCATAGCACGGATACCTCCTTGATGGGGATGTTTTCGGCTGTGGTGAGAAGCTTGGCTGCCCGTCTCAACCGTCGCTGCAATACAAATTCGGCCGGTGGCAGGCCTTCGCTTGCCGTGAAGATGCGGGAAAAATGCGCACGGCTGAGGCCGGCGACGGCGGCAAGATCGCTGACGGAAAGACGCTCTCCGAGATGCCCGTCTATATAGCTCAGCACCTGCTGCATGGTGCGATATTCACCGCCAAAGGAGGGATGCGAGCCGAACACGTCGTCATAAAGCGTCATCGCCGCTTCATAGGCGACGGCGGAGGCCGCCCCTGGTGTTTCCGCGCCGTTGACGAGGCGCGAGCAACAATGGGCGAGATGATCGACGGTTTCCTGTTGCAGCTTGAGGATAGGCCCGGTGACGGCAAGAATATTGCGGTGAATGCGCAAGGCCTCCTCGCCATTCATGGAGATCCAGAAGAACTCCCATTGCTTTCCCGCTTCCAGCCAGTAGCGATGATTGTGCGGGATGAGCAGGAGGAGGGTTTCGCCCGGCTTCACCACGTAATGACGGTTTTCGTAACGAAGGTTTCCCTGTCCGCCAATGCAATATTGCAGCACAGTGAATGGTGTCTGTCCGCGCTTTCGTCCGTCCCAGTCATAATTGCCACTGCTGCGGATTTCATAGCCGCTGCTGGTGGGCATTGTGTGCAGGGTCTGGCGGCCGCGGGGCAGCGAGACGGTCCGCATCCCGGGCCCCTGATCGATCAAATCTTGCAGCACAAAATTACCCATGAAAGCATAATCCTTCTCTGGTTCCGCTCGTCATTATACGCATAATCCCGAACCGAGGAGACAGCCAGTACGATATTGTTGCGGAGAATTTTTCAGGAGTGCCGGTTTTCCGGGGTTCTTACAGGTATATTCTCGCATCGCCTTATTATGATCGTTTGGCCCGTTTCACCCGTTCGATTTGCAACAGAGGTGGCGTTATGAGTTTCAAAATCGCTATAATCGGCGCCGGAAGCGTCGGATTCACGAAAAAACTGTTCACCGATCTTTTGTGCGTGCCGGAGTTTCGCGACATCGAGGTCGCGCTGACGGATATCAGCCAGCACAATCTGGATATGATCAGGGCGATCCTCGACAAGGTCGTGGAGGCCAACGGTTTTCCGGTGAAAGTGACAGCGCATACCGATCGCCGTCGCGCGCTTGAGGGTGCGAAATACATCATAAGCTGTGTGCGGGTCGGCGGTCTGGAAGCCTATGCGGACGACATCCGTATTCCGCTGAAATACGGGATCGACCAGTGCGTCGGTGACACCATCTGCGCCGGCGGCATTCTCTACGGCCAGCGTAACATTCCGGTCATTCTGGATTTCTGCAAGGATATCCGCGAGGTCGCCGCACCCGGTGCCAAGTTCCTGAATTACGCCAACCCCATGGCCATGAATACATGGGCAGCCATCGAATACGGCAAGGTGGATACGGTTGGTCTTTGCCACGGTGTGCAGCACGGTGCGGAGCAGATCGCTGAAATTCTCGGCGCAAAATACCCGTCCGAACTTGATTACATCTGCTCGGGCATCAACCACCAGACATGGTTCATCGATCTAAGGCTGAATGGCCGCAAGATAGGCAAAGAAGAGCTGGTCGCCGCTTTCGAGGCGCATCCGGTTTTCTCACAGCAGGAAAAGCTGCGCATCGACGTGCTTAAGCGCTTCGGTGTCTATTCGACGGAGAGCAACGGCCATCTGTCCGAATATCTGCCATGGTACCGCAAGCGCCCGGATGAAATCGCTCGCTGGATCGATATGTCGGACTGGATTCACGGCGAAACCGGCGGTTATCTGCGCCACTCCACCGAGACGCGGAACTGGTTCGAAACGGAATTCCCGCAGTTCCTGGCGTCCGCCGCCAAGCCCATCGAACCGGAGAAGCGCTCCAACGAACATGCGAGCCACATTCTGGAAGCGCTTGAAACCGGGCGTGTCTATCGCGGCCACTTCAACGTCAAGAACAATGGCGTCATAACCAACCTTCCTTCTGATGCGATCATTGAGTCGCCCGGTTTCGTGGATCGTTTCGGCATCAACATGGTCTCGGGTATCACGCTGCCGGAAGCCTGCGCGGCGACCTGCATGGCGTCTATCAACGTGCAGCGCATGTCGGTACATGCGGCGGTCAGCGGCGATATCGATCTTCTGAAGCTTGCCGTGCTGCATGACCCGCTAGTCGGCGCCGTCGCCACTCCGGAGGAGGTCTGGCAGATGGTGGACGAGATGGTCGTCGCACAGGCGCGCTGGCTGCCGCAATATGCGGAGGCCGTGCCTGATGCCAAGGAGCGGCTTGCGAAATCCACCGTCAAGACCCGCGACTGGGCGGGTGCGGCGCGCCGCAATGTGCGCTCAATCGAGGAACTACGGGCCGAGAAATCGGCGCTGAAAAAGGCCGTTTGAAGGAAAAGGCATGGGAACAGGCCGGTGGTGAAAAGGGAGTTCGCCGCCGTGGCTATCGCGACAACAGAGGGTGGGCGGTCGAAGAGCTGCCATTTGGGAGGAATGACGATGCAACTTCAACGCAAGATCGGTATCATCTCGGCATTGGGTCTTGGTGTTTCGATGATCGCACTCAGTGCGAACGCCTTCGAAACCACCACGCCGCCGGAGCCGCCGCAGTTTCCGGCCGAAGGCAAGATCGATTATGTGGCGCGCGACTCGATCCTGGAGTTCAAGGCCCTGCCTGATTACAGCGAGCCGGACTGGATCACCGAAAAATTCGAGAAGACTGGCAAGCTGCCGCCCTTGAAGGAACGCTTGCCTGAGGAGCCGCTGGTCTACAAGACCGGCAACATGGTGGATGGCATCGGCGTTTATGGCGATACGATGCGCCATGTGATCGGCGGACGGCCCGAAGGCTGGAACTACATTGCCGGCCAGAGCCAGGGCTGGGGCGGCATCGATATTGCGCTTTCCGAATGCCTGACGCGCACAGCGCCGCTGTTTCAGGTGAATGCCAAGGACACCGAACCGCTGCCCAATCTCGCCAAAGGCTGGGAATGGTCGCAGGATGGCCACAAGCTGACGATGCATCTGGTCAAGGGTGCCAAATGGTCTGACGGTGTGCCGTTCAACGCCGATGACGTCATGTTCTACTGGGAAGACGCGGTTCTCGATCCCAACGTGTCGCCACTCGGCGGCGGCGCGTCGCCTGAAGCCTTCGGCGAAGGCACCACGCTCAAAAAGATAGATGACTATACGGTGGAGTGGACTTTCAAGACCGCTTTCCCGAAGCAATATCTCTATACCATGGCTTATCCGAGCTTCTGCCCCGGACCGGCGCATATTCTGAAACCACAGCACCCGAAATATTCCAAGAACACCTATAACCAGTTCAAGAACGCCTTTCCGCCGGAATATATGAACATGCCTGTCATGGGTGGTTGGGTGCCGGTGGAATATCGCCCCGACGACATCATCGTGCTCAGGCGCAATCCATACTACTGGAAGGTCGACGAGAAGGGCCAGCAGCTGCCTTATCTCAACGAGCTTCACTACAAGCTCTCCACCTGGGCCGATCGCGATGTGCAGGCTGTGGCGGGATCGGGCGATTTCTCCAATCTCGAACAGCCGGAAAATTTCGTCGCTTCGCTGAAACGCGCAGCTGACCCGAATGCGCCGGCTCGCCTTGCCTTCGGGCCGCGCCTGATCGGCTATAACCTGCAGATGAACTTTTCCGCCAATGGCTGGGGCAATCCGGACGAGCGCGGGCAGGCCATTCGCGAGCTCAACCGCAACGAGGTGTTCCGTCAGGCGGTGACCTCGGCCCTCGACCGCAAGGCAATCGGCGACTCGCTCGTCAAGGGCCCGTTCACGGCGATCTATCCGGGTGGCATTTCTTCGGGCACCGGTTTTTACGATCGCAATTCCACGGTCTATTACCCCTTCAACCTTAAGGAAGCGAAAGCCGCCCTTGCATCAATTGGCCTGAAGGACACCGACGGCGACGGCTTCTTGAACTTCCCGAAGGAGACACTGGGCGGACGAAACGTCGAGATCATTCTTCTGGTCAATAACGGCTACACGACCGACAAGAGCATCGCGGAAGGCCTTGTCGGGCAAATGGCGAAACTTGGCCTTCGCCTCGTCATCAACAGCCTTGATTCCAACCAGCGCGATGCGGCCCATTATGGCGGTCAGTTCGACTGGCTGGTGCGCCGCAACTCCACCGAGCTTTCGTCCGTGGTGCAGAATACCGAGCAGTTGGCACCCGTTGGCCCGCGCACCAGCTGGAACCATCGCGCACCTGAAGGCAAGGAACTGGATCTGATGCCGTTCGAAAAGGAGATGGCCGATATCGTGCGCAAATTCATCTCCTCGCAGGACAATGCCGAGCGGGCGGAACTGATGAAGCAATATCAGAAGGTCTACACGCAGAACCTCTACACGATCGGGCTTACCGAATATCCCGGCGCGCTCATCGTGAACAAGCGGTTCTCGAATGTGCCGCAGGGCACGCCGATCTTCATGTTCAACTGGGCTGAAGACGCCATCATCCGCGAACGCCTTTGGGTCGCGGCCGACAAGCAGGGCAAATACGAGCTTTTCCCCGAGCAGCTTCCCGGCAAGCCGGGTGAGGGCGGCCCGATCAACTAGAACTCCTCCCGGAGAAAACCCGGTACCGGTCGCGCGTGAAGCGCGGCCGGAGACACACGGACTAGCCAAGCGGAGGATACCCGTTCGATGCTGAGATTCCTGACAATACGCATAGGCTCCGCCATTCCGGTGCTGCTTATCCTGAGCGTGGTGACATTCGCCATCATTCAGGCGCCACCCGGCGACTATGCCGACTACATCCGCTCGCAATTGATGAACCAGGGCGGCGCGTCCTTCGAACAGGCGGAAGCGCAGGCGCAGGCCTACCGCATCGAACACGGTCTCGATAAGCCGATCGTCGTGCAATATTTCAACTGGATCGGCGGTATCATCACACGCGGCGATTTCGGCTACAGCTTCTATTACAACAAGCCGGTTGCCGATGTGGTCGGCGAACGCCTGCCGCGCACCATCGCACTCGCCCTTGTCTGCCACATTCTTTCATCGCTTCTCGGCATCGGTTTCGGCATCTGGGCTGCCACCAGACAATATTCCTGGATCGATAATCTGCTTTCGACCGTCGCCTTCCTCGGCATGACCATTCCGCGCTTCCTGATGGCGCTGATCCTCGTCTACCTGATGGTGTTTCATTTCGACGTGTCGGAAATCGGCAGCTTCTTTTCGCCGCAATATGGCGGTGCGCCATGGTCATGGGGGAAGTTCGTCGATCTCGTCAGCCATGTCTGGCCGGTGGTTGCCATCGCCGTTTTCGGTGGACTTGCCTATAATATGCGGGTGATGCGCGGCAATCTGCTGGATACGCTGAACGCCCAATATGTGGAGACGGCGCGCGCCAAGGGCCTTTCGGAAGGCGCGGTCATCATGCGCCACGCCGTACCGAACGCCGTGCATCCGCTCATTATGTATCAGGGCGTCGTGCTGCCCTACATGCTGAGCGGCGAAATCGAAACTGCGATCATCTTTGCGCTGCCGACCGTCGGTCCCGCCATCGTCGGGTCCATGGCGGTCGGCGATGTCTATGTCACCGCAACCTTCATGATGGTGCTGGCCGCCACGCTCATCATCGGCAACATCATCGCCGACATGCTGCTCGCCATGCTCGACCCGCGTGTGCGCGAATTCGGGAGGGCTTGAGATGGTGGCCGTTGACGAACTCAAGAATGAATCGGCTGCCGCAGCGAAGCCCGAGCGGGGTGTTCAGGGTAACGAGACCTATCTCGCTCTGGTGTGGCGGCGCCTCAGACGCTCTTTCACCGGCATGGTGGGGCTGGTGCTGGTGGTGCTGTTGATCACGATCTCAGTCTTCGCCGATTTCTTCGCGCCGATGAACCCGCTTGAAACCAATGACAGTTTCTCCCCGCCGCAGGTGGTGCGGTTCTCCGACAAGGACGGCAATATCAGCCTGTTCCCTCGGGTCTATGCCACCGCTGAAACGGACGAGCTCGATCCGGTGACCTTCCAGCCTATCGTCGGCCCGGATTACGACAATCCGCTTTATCTCGGCTTTTTCGTGAAAGGCGCGGAATATCGGCTGTTCGGCCTCATCCCGGCAAACCGGCACTTCTTCGGCACCACGGACGGGCAGCCGGTGCATTTTCTCGGAACCGACAAGTTCGGACGCGATGTGCTGTCACGGGCCATTTATGGATCGCGCATCTCGCTTGCCATCGCGCTCAGTGTCGTCACCATCGTTACCGTCATCGGCACCAGCGTCGGGTTGATCTCAGGATATTTCGGCGGGCCGCTGGATGCCTGGGTGCAGCGTTTCGTGGAAGTGGTTCTGGCCTTTCCACAATTGCCGCTCTATCTCGCCTTGACGTCGCTTATCCCGGTCACTGCCCCGACGACTGTTTTCCTCCTCTTCGTGGTCGGCGTCATGTCAGCGCTCGGCTGGGCGCAAATGTCTCGCGAGGTGCGCGGCAAGACGCTGGCGCTGGCGCGTATCGATTATGTCCGCGCCGCGATTGCCGTCGGCGCCACCGACCGGCGCATTATCTTCCAGCACATCCTGCCGAATGTGATGAGCCATGTAATCGTTGCCGTCACGCTGCATATTCCAAGCGTCGTGCTGCTCGAATCCTTCCTTGGCTTTCTCGGTTTCGCGGTCAAGCCGCCGCTGATCTCCTGGGGGCTGATGCTTCAGGATACGGCCACCTATTCAGTCATTGGTTCCTATCCATGGATCCTTGCGCCGGTCGGCTTTGTGCTGGTCACCGTTTTTGCCTTCAACGCGCTGGGCGATGGCCTTCGCGATGCTGTCGATCCCTATTGAGAGGAGCGTAACATGGTTGCTGCACAGAACACCTACGCCCCTGCCATCCGCTTCGATGCTGATAATCGAAACGACCAGGCCATCATCGATGCACGCAATATTGCCGTGACTTTCAAGGTTGAGCACGGCACGGTGGAGGCAGTGAAGGACATTTCCTTCCAGCTTTACCGGGGGGAGACGATCGCCATCGTTGGCGAATCCGGTTCGGGAAAATCGGTGACCGCCCGCACCATCATGGGGCTTTTGACGAAGCGGGCCTCGGTTTCGAAAACCGCGACCGTGCGCTTCAACGGCGACGACATCCTGAAATTTTCAAGCCGCCAGCGGCGGGCGTTGCGCGGCAACCGTATCTCGATGATCTTTCAGGAGCCGATGAGTTCGCTGAACCCGATCTATACGATCGGCAGTCAGATCGTCGAGGCGATCCGCGTCCACTCGAAGCTGAGCAGGAAGCAGGCCGAAGCGAGGGCGCTCGATCTTTTGCGGCAGGTGCAGATTCCGGAACCCGAGGCGCGGCTGAAGCAATATCCGCACCAGCTTTCAGGCGGTCAACGGCAGCGTGTCATGATCGCCATGGCGCTCTCCAACGATCCGGATGTGCTGATCGCCGACGAACCCACCACAGCACTGGATGTGACAGTACAGGCGCAGATCCTCAACCTCATACGCGATCTGCAGAAGAAGCGCGGCATGGCCGTGGTGCTCATCACCCATGACCTGACGATCGTGAAGCAGTTTTCCGATTACGTCTACGTCATGCAGCATGGCGAGATGCGTGAGCACAACACCACTGAGCGGCTGTTTGCAGCGCCGAACCACCCCTATACCCGAAAGCTGCTTGCTTCCGAGCCGCATGGCACCGCCAAACCATTGCCGGAAAATTCCGGTGTGCTGCTGACGGCGAATGGCGTGCGGGTGTCGTTCATGATGCGCTACGGTGGCCTGTTCAAGCCGGAATTGAAGGAACTTGTTGCCGTCGACGATCTTGGTCTTACCCTCAAGCGCCATGAAACGCTGGGAATTGTCGGCGAATCCGGGTCTGGCAAAACGACCTTTGGCCAATCCCTGTTGCGGCTGAACGAGCCGGTGGCCGGAGAGGTGATTTTCGATGGCGAGAGGGTCGACGGCCGCTCCCGGTCTCAAATGCGGCCTCTGCGCTCTCGCATGCAGGTCGTCTTTCAGGACCCTTTCGCCTCGCTCAATCCACGCATGACCATCGGCCAGATCATCGAGGAAGGGCTGGTTATCAACGGGCTTGGTAAAACCAAGGCCGAAAGGCTGGAGCGGGTGCGCGACGCGCTGGAAGCGGCAGGCATGCCCGGCAACATCCTCTCGCGTTTCCCGCACGAGTTCTCAGGCGGCCAGCGCCAGCGCATCGCCATCGCGCGTGCAGTCGCGCTGGAGCCGGAATTCATCCTGCTCGATGAGCCGACCTCGGCGCTCGACCTTTCCGTTCAGGCGCAGATCATAGACCTGCTGCGCAAGCTGCAGGACGAGCGGGGCTTGAGCTACCTGTTCATCTCGCACGACCTGAAGGTCGTTCGGGCTCTCTGCCACCGCGTCATCGTCATGCAGCGCGGCAGGATCGTGGAGGAAGGCCCCGTCGAGGAGGTGCTGAACCGCCCGAAAACCGAATACACCCAGCGGCTCGTCCGGGCCGCCTTTGAAATCGCATAGTTCAAGATGCCGGAGGCAAATATGGCACGAGATCCCAAGATCACATTTATCGGCGCAGGTTCCACGGTGTTCATGAAGAACATCATCGGCGACGTGCTGCAACGTCCGGCCCTTTCCGGCGCAACGATCGCGCTGATGGACATCAACCGCGAAAGGCTGGAAGAAAGCGCCATCGTCGTCAACAAGCTGATTTCGACGCTCGGGGCAAAGGCGAAAGCCGAGACTTTTACAGACCAGAAAAAGGCGCTCGCCGGTGCCGATTTCGTCGTCGTCGCCTTCCAGATCGGCGGATACGAGCCCTGCACAGTCACCGATTTCGAGGTGCCGCGTAAATATGGCCTGCGCCAGACCATTGCCGATACGCTTGGTGTCGGCGGCATCATGCGGGGCCTGCGCACCGTGCCGCATCTGTGGAAGATTTGCGAGGATATGCTCGCCGTCTGCCCCAATGCGATCATGCTGCAATATGTCAACCCGATGGCGATCAACACCTGGGCGATTGCGGAGAAATACCCGACAATCCGGCAGGTCGGCCTTTGCCATTCGGTGCAGGGCACGGCCATGGAACTCGCCCATGACCTCGATATTCCCTACGAGGAAATCCGCTATCGTTCGGCCGGCATCAACCACATGGCGTTTTTCCTGGAATTCGAGCACCGCCAGCCTGATGGCAGCTACAAGAACCTCTATCCCGATCTCGTACGAGGCTATCGCGAAGGCCGTGCGCCGAAGCCCGGCTGGAACCCGCGCTGCCCCAACAAGGTGCGGTACGAGATGCTGACGCGTCTCGGCTACTTCGTTACCGAAAGTTCCGAGCATTTCGCCGAATACACACCCTATTTCATCAAGGAGGGGCGCGAGGACCTGATCGAGAAATTCGGTATTCCGCTCGATGAATATCCCAAGCGCTGCATCGAGCAGATCGAGCGCTGGAAGGGGCAGGCGGCGGCCTATCGCTCAGCCGAAAAGATCGAGGTCAAGCAATCCAAGGAATATGCCTCCTCCATCATCAACTCGGTCTGGACCGGCGAACCGTCTGTCATCTACGGCAACCAGCGCAACAATGGCTGCATCACCTCGCTGCCATCAGATTGCGCGGCGGAAGTGCCCTGCCTTGTCGATCATAACGGCGTGCAACCAACCTTCATCGGGGAATTGCCCCCGCAGCTGACCGCGCTGATGCGCACAAACATCAACGTGCAGGAGCTGACGGTGCGGGCGCTGATGAGCGAAAACCGTGAGCATATCTTCCACGCGGCGATGATGGACCCGCATACGGCAGCGGAACTCGATCTCGACCAGATCTGGTCGCTGGTGGACGATCTTCTTGTCGCGCACCGGGACTGGTTGCCGGAATGGACGCAGGTGGAGATGAAGCGGGCGCGGGCGGTGTAAGGAACGCAACGGCTGCGTTGACGGCAGGCTGGCGCACCTTGCGTGGCGTTCGCCGGTTGTCATTCCGCTATAGATTTAACGTCATCCTCGGGCTCGTCCCGAGGAACCAACCACCTAGCAGAAAATGATAGCTAGCAGATGCTCGGGACAGGGCCGAGCATGACGAAGTGGGTTTTAGTCCTTCATCCACTTGACGTGTGTCAAAGCCTCGAAGCGCTCCCTCACCTAAACAGTCCCTAGCAACCTGTCTTCTCGCTCCAATATGGGAAATATCAGGTGGGATTTATGAACGTAAAGGTGGCTGGCTTCTTCGGTTTTATCGTATTACGGTTGAAACTCGAAGGGTTCATGGGGAAGACGGATGTCTAAAAATGGCTTGCTCATTGGTCTGGCGGTTGGGGTTATTGCCGTTGCTGCCTATTTCGCCTGGTCGAAGTTGACGGCAGAGGGTCTGCCCTCCGGTTTCGTTTCCAGTAACGGCCGGATCGAGGCGGTCGAGATCGATATTTCCACCAAAACCGCCGGCCGTCTTCAGGACATCATGGCGCGCGAAGGCGATTTCGTGAAGGCAGGGCAGGTGCTTGCCCAGATGGATACTGCCCAGCTGGAGGCCAAAAAGCGTCAGGCGGAAGCGCAGCTTCGTCGCGCAAAGATCGCAATCGATACCGCCCATAGCCTCGTTGCCCAGCGGGAGGCGGAAAAGACCTCGGCGCTTGCGGTGGTGGAACAGCGCAAGGCCCAGCTTGATTCGGCGTCCAAGACCTATGCGCGCTCAAGACAGCTGTTGACCGGCAATGCCGTGTCGCAGCAGATCGTCGATGACAGTGAGGCGGCAGAACAGTCCGCCCGCGCCACTCTTGCCTCGGCGCAGGCCTCGCTTGCCGCCTCTGATGCGGCAATCAACGCCGCCAAGGCACAGATCGTCGATGCGGAAGCGGCTGTCGATGCCGCGCAGGCCGATATTGAGAGCATCGAGACAGACATAGCCGATGCGACGCTGAAATCACCCCGCGACGGCCGTGTGCAATATCGCATCGCCCAGCCCGGCGAGGTGCTTTCCGCCGGCGGGCGGGTTCTCAACCTCGTCGATCTCGGTGACGTCTACATGACGTTCTTCCTGCCCACGGCTGAGGCTGGCCGTACATCCATGGGCTCGGATGTGCGCCTGATACTGGACGCAGCGCCGCAATATACCATTCCCGCCAAGGTTTCCTTCGTCGCCGATGTGGCGCAATTCACGCCAAAGACGGTGGAAACCGAGGAGGAGCGCCAGAAGCTTACCTTCCGGGTGCGGGCGCAAATTCCGCAGGAGCTGCTGCAGAAATATATTCAGTATGTCAAAACCGGTCTTCCCGGCATGGCCTATGTCCGGCTTGATCCGCAGGCCGTCTGGCCGGAGAATCTCGAACGCAATCTTGTGAAGTGAGAGTGGCCGCGATGGTCACACCCTCCGCGACGAATACTAAAAATCCCGGCGCGCCAGTCGCGCGGTTGACGGATGTACGGCTGGCGTTTGGCAGCACGGTTGCGCTTGCCGATATATCGGTCGAAATTCCCGCCGGACGGATGATCGGCCTTATCGGGCCTGACGGTGTCGGCAAGTCCAGCCTCCTCTCTCTGGTTTCCGGCGCCCGGGCCATACAGAAAGGCAAGGTGGAGGTCCTCGGCGGCGATATGTCCGATCCGCGCCACCGCGAGGATACTTGCCCGCGCATCGCCTATATGCCGCAGGGCCTCGGCAAGAACCTCTATCCAACCCTCTCGGTCTTCGAAAATATCGACTTTTTTGGCAGGCTGTTCGGGCAGGACGGCAGGGAGAGAAAGGCACGCATTGCCGAGTTGCTGAAGAGCACCGGCCTTGAACCTTTTGCCGACCGGCCGGCAATGAAGCTTTCCGGCGGCATGAAGCAGAAGCTCGGGCTCTGCTGTGCGCTGATCCACGATCCTGACCTGCTCATTCTCGATGAGCCGACGACGGGTGTCGATCCGCTGTCGCGCCGGCAATTCTGGGAGCTGATCGATTCCATCCGCGCCGGTCGTCCGGGTATGAGCGTGATTGTCGCTACGGCCTATATGGAAGAGGCCGCCGGTTTCGACTGGCTGGTCGCCATGGATGGCGGCAAAATTCTTGCCACCGGCTCGCCCACCGAGTTGCTCTACCGCACCTCCGCCGCCAATCTCGATGCAGCCTTCATCGCGCTTCTTCCGGAAGAAAAGCGTAAGGGTTACCACGAGGTGAATATCGCGCCGCGCACGGTGACCGGCGAGGGCGATTATGCCATTGAGGCCTCGCATCTGAGCATGCGTTTCGGTGATTTTACCGCCGTCGACAATGTCAGCTTCAAAATTCCGTGTGGCGAGATTTTCGGTTTTCTCGGCTCGAACGGCTGCGGGAAATCCACCACCATGAAGATGCTGACCGGTCTTCTGGCCGCCAGTGAAGGCGAGGCGAAGCTATTCGGCCACGAGGTGGATGCCAGCGACATGGCGATCCGCCACCGCGTCGGCTACATGAGCCAGGCCTTTTCGCTCTATTCCGAACTCACGGTGCGACAGAACCTCGATCTTCACGCGCGGCTGTTCAAGCTGCCGGAAGCGACCATTCAGCCGCGCATCGCCGAGATGGCAGAGCGCTTTGATCTCGGCACGGTCATGGACACGCTGCCGGACGACCTACCGCTCGGCATCCGGCAAAGACTGTCGCTTGCGGTGGCGATGATCCATTCTCCTGACATTCTCATCCTCGATGAGCCGACCTCAGGCGTCGATCCCGTGGCGCGGGACGGGTTCTGGCAAATCCTAGCCGATCTCTCCCGCAACGATAATGTCACCATCTTCATCTCCACCCATTTCATGAATGAGGCGGAGCGTTGCGATCGGATTTCGCTGATGCATGCCGGCAAGGTGTTGATAAGCGATACGCCTGACGCGATCACCAAAAGCCGTAATGCCGCAACGCTGGAAGAGGCTTTCGTCGCCTATCTCGAGGATGCCTCGGGTGTCAAAAAGGCGGAACCTTCAATAGCGCCCGCTCCGGCAACGGAGGTGGTCCCGACGCAGCATGTTGCACCAGCCCGCAAACGGTTTTTCGATGTCAGGCGCATGTTCAGCTATACGCGCCGCGAGGCGCTGGAACTGCAACGCGATCCCATTCGCGGCACTTTAGCGGTTCTTGGCAGCGTCATCCTGATGTTCGTGATCGGATACGGCATCAATCTCGATGTTGAGGACCTGACCTTCGCGGTACTGGACCGCGACGATTCCACCATCAGCCGCGATTATGTGCTCGATATAGCCGGTTCCCGTTACTTCATCGAGAAAATGCCGATCCGCGACTATGCGGATATGGACCGGCGCATGCGTGACGGGGAACTCAGCCTTTCCATTGAAATTCCACCCGGTTTCGGCCGCGATGTGCTGCGCGGCAAGACGGTGGAGGTCGGCGCTTGGATCGATGGCGCCATGCCGCAACGGGCAGAAACCGTGCGCGGTTACGTGCAGGGCATGCACCAGACATGGTTGGCGCGCAAGGCGAGCGAAATCTATGGCAATGCAGCGACGCAAAGCAGCTTCAGCATCGAAACGCGCTATCGTTACAACCCCGATGTCAAGAGCCTCGTCGCCATGGTGCCGGCGGTCATTCCGCTGCTGCTGATGCTCATTCCCGCCATGCTGGCGGCGCTCAGCGTCGTTCGGGAAAAAGAACTTGGCTCGATCGTCAATCTTTACGTGACGCCGACCACGCGGCTGGAGTTCCTGATCGGCAAACAGCTTCCTTATGTGGCGCTCGGCATGCTCAATTTCCTGCTCTTGACGGCATTTGCGATCTTCATCTTCCGGGTGCCGTTTACCGGGAGTTATCTCGCTTACGCGACGGGCGCTTTACTCTTCGTCATCATCGCCACATCCATCGGGCTCGTCATGTCTTCCTTCATGAAGAGCCAGATCGCGGCGATCTTCGGCACGGCCCTGTTGACGCTCATTCCGGCCACACAATACTCGGGCATGATCGATCCCGTTTCGTCGCTGCAGGGGGCGGGGGCCTTTATCGGCAATATCTATCCCGCCACCTATTTCATGACGATCTCACGCGGCACCTTCTCCAAGGGGCTGGATTTCGACGGTCTTTCGGGTTCCTTTCTGCCGCTTCTCATCGCCATTCCGCTGCTGCTCATCGCTGGTGCTACTCTTTTGAGGAAACAGGCGTCATGAGTTTGTTTTCATCCAACATCTTCCAGCTCGGCATCAAGGAACTGCGCGGGCTTGCGCGTGATGGCATGTTGTTGCTGCTGATCGTTTACGCTTTCACGCTGCAAATCTACACCGGTTCCAGCGCGTTGCCCGAAACCCTAAACAACGCCGCCATCGCCATTGTTGATGAGGATCAGTCGCCGCTTTCCGGTCGCATCAGCACGGCGTTTTATCCGCCCTATTTCGCGCCGCCGAAGCAGATTTCCATTGCTGAAATGGACAAGCGCATGGATGCAGGGCTCGACACCTTTGCGCTCAACATTCCGCCGGATTTCCAGCGTCAGCTAATGGCCGGGCAGTACCCTGCCATCCAGCTCAATATCGATGCCACTCGCATGAGCCAGGCCTTCAGCGGCGGCGGTTACGTGCAGAACATCGTGACGAGCGAAGTTGAGGAATATGTCAACCGCTATCGCGGCGCGACGACGGTGCCAGTCGATCTGACGCTGCGTTCTCGTTTCAACCCTGAACTGGACAAATCCTGGTTCGGCTCGATCAACAATATCATCACCGCCATCACCATGCTGTCGATCGTGCTGACGGGCGCGGCGCTCATTCGCGAGCGTGAACATGGAACGGTCGAGCATCTGCTGGTCATGCCGGTCACGCCGCTGGAAATCATGCTCAGCAAGGTCTGGTCCATGGGCCTTGTCGTGTTGGTGGCCTCGGCATTTTCCCTTTTCGTTGTCGTCAAGGGGCTGCTCGCTATTCCCATCGAAGGCTCGCTCTCCCTTTTCCTACTTGGAACGGCGTTGCAGCTCTTTGCGATGACCTCGATGGGTATTTTCCTGGCAACAGTGGCGGGTTCCATGCCGCAATTCGGCATGTTGCTGATCTTGTTCCTGCTGCCGCTGCAGGTGCTGTCCGGCGCCATGACGCCGCGCGAAAGCATGCCGGATATCATCCAGTACCTCATGCTGCTCGCACCCAACACTCATTTCGTAATTCTGGCGCAATCGGTGCTTTTCAGGGGGGCGGGGCTGGATGTGGTCTGGCCGCAATTGCTGGCGCTGCTTGCGATAGGCTCTGCACTCTTCATTTTTGCGCTTCGCCGCTTCCGGCGGTTCCTGCGCTGACCGGCGGACATTAGCCCGTTTTCCAGCATTTGCGAACGAGTTGAATTAATTGTGTTCGGTAACGGTATGTTCGCCCTCCGGGAATATGCCTATGAGGACGGTTGGGTAAAAGAGGGCTTTGTTGAGGAGTAGCAAATGAATATCGCAGGACGTCTGTCACTCACGGCCATGATCGCACTGGCCACGACACCATCCCTCGCATCGGAGGATATGGCTTCGCAGACGAGTGAAGCGATATTTGGTTTCGGTGGTGTTTTAACGAAAGAAGACATGTTGAAAAGCGCTGCCCTCGTTCCCGTGGAATACGAAAAGAATGCCATTCTGGGTGGCGGTTATCAGTTCTATCCCTATCGCATCGGCAATGTGAAGCTGGGCGGTGAAATCGGCGTTGCCGTCAGGTTTGGCAAGGGGTTCACCGGTGAAGTCTGGGCAGGGCCTGTCGCGCGTTATGACAAGATCAGGCTCGGGGAACGGTTGTTCGTTTCGCCGAGTTTCACGGCGGGTCTGAGCCTCGTCTCGGATGCGCAGCCGGGGCGGGAGAGGCAAGAAGAAATCAAGGACAACGGCAACGCCAATGTCCTGTTTTACCTCGGCCCGGAAATCAACGTTTCCTTCAGCGAAGAATCCTCGACGGAGTTCTTCTGGCGGCTTCACCACCGTTCCGGCGGCGGCAAGACGCTGGGCAATATGAAGGGCGCGACGAATGCCAATGTGTTTGGCGTTCGCTACAAGTTCTGACGACGTGGTGTCGGTAGTGGCCCCCGATATGACTGAATTTACGCCATACTTCTGTTTTTCCGCGCCCCTCGGAGGATGACCCTTGCACTCAGCGCATGGGTGGCCTGCCTTATTCTGTCTGTTCTTTGGTCCCGACAAGGCGCATATAAGGGACATCAAAGGACGCCGGAACGAAACGTTACTGACGTCGCCAACACCTTGAAAGGGTAATGTCATGAACGTAGCACGCAGCTTTAATAACTGGCGCAAGTATCGTCAGACCGTCAACGAACTGGGCCGCATGAGCAGCCGCGAACTGCACGATCTCGGTATCGACCGTAGCCAGATCAACAGCGTCGCCCGCGCCGCCGTCGGCAAGTAATCAGGCAGCTATTGCCGCTTTTGAATGACTAAACGCCCGCTTCGCGGGCGTTTTTGTTTTTGGCGAACCGTCGACGCTTGTGTCTCCCACGGGGCATGCCGTGCAAAGGCGAAAATCAGCCTGTTGCATTGATGTTTCGGGTTGGAAAAATCGCCATGCGTTTGATGCATGTCTGAGGTGCAAGCTTGTGTCTGTGAAATGCAGAAAAAAATGATATCTTCAAATCATCGAAACGGATGTACCTCCTCCCACATTCTTTCGGTAATGCGGGTGATCCTACTCCTCCTCCCAAGGATTGCCCCGGGGACAGCGGTTTCCTCCTCCCATATCGCTGTTCAATCTTTCAAGAAGCCTGCCGCACCTCCTCCCGCGGCAGGCTTTTTTGTTTTCAGCGCCGGGCGCCGTTTTCAGGCAACCCGCTTTTTATCTCCACGAGAATGGTTCAGTCGAAAGCCATCATGCCGATGGGCGTAACGGCACGGGTGCCCGCGCGCTTGGCAAGTGCGTAGGAAAGGCACTGTTCCACGGCGTCCTGCGGCACAGGTTTTACGATAACGCCTGCGCCGATACCGAGATTGACCACCACTTCCGGATTTGCCGTCATGAAGATCACCACGACGCCGTGATCCTGCGAAAGCCGCCTCCCGATCTCCGGGCCGGTCTGGCCGTCGGCGAGATTGACGTCGACAAAGGCAATATCTGCGCGGCTGCCGAGTGCCACGGCCTGATCCAGCCGGTTGGCGATGCCGATGACGTCAGCTTCCTCTTCCGCCTGCATAATGGAATCTTCGATATCCATGGCGATGAGAAATTCGTCCTCCACGATCAGCACACGCGGTTGTTCCGTGCGGAAACCCGGTTCGTTTTGCAGGATGTATGCGGACATATGACTGCCTCCATTCCATGCGCTTTAGCGCGGTCGGAAGGCAAACACCTGCCGAAGCAACTCGTTCCAAAGTGAGATAAACATGGTGAATACAGTGTAAACGGACCGGCTTTTCGGCTATCACCTCTAGATAGCGAAGCAGTTGATTCGGTTTGGTTTTCATCCGGGGAAGGGGTCGGAGACAGTCGCCGTAGCGCATCTTTCGCCCCTGGAGCACAAGCCTTTAGCCGCAAGCGGGGCAAAGGCTTGCATGCAAATTCAAAGCGTTACAGCGTCCTTCACGCGCCAGGAAGGAAATGCAGGAACGTTGCCGATCATTCGCGTGCCGCGGTTAAAAAACGGCGCGAGACCCTATGAGTTTAGAAAGAGAATAAGACGATGACCCAGTCTCCGCGCGCTCCAATCGCCCGCAATACGCCCAATATCGCTGTTATCGGCGTCGGTGGCGGCGGCGGAAACGCGATCAACAACATGATCGACGAGGGCATCGGCGGCGTTGATTTCATCGCCGCCAACACGGATGCGCAGGCGCTGAAGAAAACCAACGCGCCAAGGCTCGTGCAACTCAGCTCCGAACTTACAGGCGGGCTGGGTGCCGGGGCTGATCCGGAGGTTGGCCGGCAGGCGGCAATCGATTCGCTTGACGAGATCATGGATCACCTCAACGGTTACGACATGTGCTTCATCACCGCCGGTATGGGCGGCGGTACCGGCACCGGTGCTGCGCCCGTCATCGCGGAAGCGTGCCGTGCGAAGAATATCTTGACCGTCGGTGTCGTCACCCTGCCGTTCAGCTTCGAGGGCGCGCGCCGCATGCGTGCTGCCGAATATGGTTTCGCCAATCTGCTTAATACCGCCGATACCGTCATCGTCATTCCCAACCAGAACCTGCTGCGTATTGCGGATGCCGGCACGACCTTTGAAAGTGCCCTGAAGACGGCGGACAAGGTCCTGTCCCTCGGCGTGCGCTGCATTACCGATCTCATCCTGCGCGAAGGCCTGGTCAATCTCGACTTCGCCGATGTGCGTTACGTCATGAAGAATGGCGGACGCGCGCTTATGGGCACGGCGCAGGCCAAGGGTCCAAAACGCGCTTCGGAAGCGGCAGCAGCCGCCATCGCCAACCCGCTGCTCGGTGAACCGTCGCTGAAGGAGGCCCGCGGCGCGCTTGTGTCGATTTCCGGCGGCAACGACCTGACGCTTTACGAGATCGACGAGGCGATGACGCTTGTGCGCGAGGCAGTCAGCGAAGAGACTGATGTGGTGATGGGCGCGTCCTTCGATCCGACGCTGGACGGCGCTTTTAAGATTTCCGTCGTGGCCACCGGCCTGCGTAACTGAGGTCCCTACCTCGAAGCGGTGCTTTGTAAAAAAGCAGCGATGTCACAAATTGAATTATTGAAGCCGTCGCGGGTAATTTTCGTGACGGCTTTTTGTTGTTTTTGAACAATTATTCCGCCATTCGAGGGGCAGGTGCTGCAACGCGGCGTTGATATGGAAAAAATATAATAGTACTCTTTATGTCGACAAGAGGGATTTGGTTATGACGGATATAATTGCTTCTGCCGAGCGTAAGCGTGGCTCCGGCGTGAAGATGGTCTACGATCTGCTGCGCGACGAGATTCTCGATCTGGTTCTGCCACCGGGTAGTCCAATCGATGAGGTGCAGCTTGCCGAGCGGTTCAAGATGTCGCGCACGCCCATTCGCGAAGCCCTGGTGCGGCTCTCGGGCGAGGGGCTGATCGATACGCTGCCGAACCGTTCGACCATGGTGTCGAACATCGATTTCCTCAATATGCATACCTATTTCGATGCGCTGGTGCTGATGTACCGGGTGACGACCCAGCTTGCTGCCCAATATCACCGTCCGGAAGATCTGGCCGGCATCCGCGCCCATAATGCGGAATTTGCCATTGCGGTGGAAGAGCAGGACGCGCTGGCGATGATTTCCACCAATGCCGCCCTGCACCTTTCCATCGCCGAAGCCGGGCGCAACCCCTATTTCACCAGTCTGTTCAAGCGTCTGCTGGATGAGGGACGGCGCATCTTGCGGCTGTATTACCAGTCCTATGATGATCGCCTGCCGAAACGTTTCGTCGACGATCACGATGCGATCATCGCGGCGATCGCCGCGCGCGACACCGTTCTGTCCGAGAAACTGGCCCGCGAGCATGCCGAACAGATCGTGCAGCAGGTGCAGAAACTACTGGTGCGCAATGAGCGGCTGGAAATAAATCTGTAGCTTGTCGATTTCTTGTCGACAAATAAAATACAAGATTGTAATGTCCTTGTTGAAAGGGTGGCGCGGAGGTGCGTCCATTCCCGAAAAACTGTCCCTTAGGAGCTAGTAATGACGGCCAGCATTTTTTCCGGCGTGATTCCCGCCTTGATGACCCCCTGCAAAGATGATCGCACTCCCGATTTCGACGCGCTTGTCCGCAAGGGCAAAGAGCTGATCGCCGATGGCATGTCTGCCGTCGTGTATTGCGGTTCCATGGGCGACTGGCCACTTCTTTCCGATGAGCAGCGCATGGAAGGCGTGGAACGTCTGGTAAAAGAAGGCATTCCGGTCATCGTCGGCACCGGCGCGGTCAACACCGCATCTGCCGTTGCGCACGCCGCCCATGCCCAGAAGGTTGGCGCAAAGGGCCTGATGGTCATTCCGCGTGTTCTTTCGCGCGGCTCGGTCATCGCTGCCCAGAAGGCGCATTTCAAGGCCATCCTTGCGGCCGCTCCCGAAACGCCCGCTGTCATCTACAACAGCCCCTATTACGGTTTCGCCACCCGCGCCGATCTCTTCTTCGCGCTGCGTGCGGAACACAAGAACCTCGTGGGCTTCAAGGAATTCGGTGGTCCGGCGGATATGCGTTACGCTGCTGAAAACATCACGAGCCGCGATGATGAAGTCACCCTGATGATCGGCGTCGATACTGCCGTTGTCCACGGCTTCGTCAATTGCGGTGCAACCGGCGCGATCACGGGCATCGGCAATGTCCTGCCGAAGGAAGTCATCCATCTCTGCAAGCTGTCGCAGGCCGCCGCCAAGGGCGATGCGGACGCCCGCGCCCGCGCGCTGGAACTGGAGCAGGCGCTCGCCGTCCTCTCCTCCTTCGATGAAGGCCCGGATCTGGTTCTCTACTTCAAGCACATGATGGTGCTGAAGGGCGACAAGGAATATACGCTGCACTTCAACGAGACCGATGCCCTCAGCGACAGCCAGCGCGGTTATGTCGAGGCGCAGTTCAAGCTGTTCAACAGCTGGTACGCCGACTGGAGCAAGCTTCCGGGTGCGGTTCAGGCCTGCAAGGCTGCCTGATTACTTTCTGCAGTGAAAAAGGCCCGCATTTGCGGGCCTTTTTTGTTTTATAAGGTTCGATAGCTATCCTTCGTCATGCCTGATTGGGTTCGGCATGACGAAGGACTGATGTCAGGAGACGGCGTCCATCCCCCGTTCCAGCAGCCGGTCGAGACCGGCGATTTCGGCGGCGGTCAAGGTAATGCCTTCGCTTTCCGATTTGGCGCGTGCAGTGAAGCGGCGGCCGGAGGGCAGGCGGGCACCCTGGCCGATAATGGCGTCGAACAGGATTTCCGCCCGCTGGAAAGGATCGCCCGGGCGGCCCTTGGCGAAGGCTTCCGGGGAAAAGGCGACGATCAGCTCGCCATGGAAGGGCGCAAGCGTTGTGGTGCCGAGATACTCCAGTACTTCAGGGCTGGTCAGGTCACCGATCATGATACCCGCGAGAAGCTCGATCATGGTGCCGATGGCCGAACCCTTGTGGCCGCCGAACGGAAGCATGGCGCCGGCAAGCGCAGCCTCCGGGTCGGTCGTCGGGTTTCCGTCGGCATCCACGGCCCAGCCTTCAGGCAAAGATTTGCCCGCGCGATGGTGCAGTTCTATCTCGCCGCGCGCCGCAACAGATGTCGCGAAATCAAAGACATAGGGTGAAGTGTTCTTACGGGGCCAACCGAAGGCGAAGGGGTTGGTGCCGAGCAGCGGCTTGGTTCCGCCAGTGGGGGCGACGGTGGAATAGCTTGGGCACATGACCAGACCCGCTAGACCGTTCGCTGTCAGCCCCTCGACTTCCGGCCAGAGCGCCGAGAAATGCGTACAGTCATTGATGACGAGCGCGGCGATGCCGGTGCGTTTCGCCCGCTCCACCAGAACAGGCAGGCCAAGCTCGAAAGCGGGGTTGGCAAAACCGCCATTGGCGCTGACTTTCACGATCGCTGTGCCGTCGTCTGCGGCCACCTCCGGCATCGCATCGGGCTTAACCTTGCCTGCCTTAACGGTGCGCAGGGCGCCTTCGATGCGGTAGATGCCGTGCGATTTGCAGGCGTCGCGCTCACCGGCAACAATAACCCGCGCAAGCGCTCCCGCCTGCACGGCATTGAGCCCCGCCTTGCGGAAAATAGCTTCGACCCGCTGAAAAAGCCCGTCGATGGTCAATGTGGTGTTGTCGCTCATCATAATCCTCCGATATTGGGCTCGCACATTTTGAATACATAAAGTATACAACGGTCATTCTATTGCAACTTGTCTTTTCGGCATTCTGCGTCCGGTGCCCATTCCTGCCACAAGCGCCGGGATGAGAGTAGGGCGGAACTGCCCAACCAGGGCGTCATTTTCACGTGCTCTTCGGTCCCGAATTGCAAGCTCGCTGCCGTAGCACTGTTCGCTGCTGCAAAAATTCTTTTTGTATACTCATTGTATTTTTATGTTGATTTATCGCCTCCATGGGGAAATAGTGACCTCGCCTTCAATGGCAGAGCAATTCTGGGAGCAAATCAACAATGAAAAAATCGGTCATCGTCGCCGGCCTGCTGGCCGCCACTTTCGCTATTACTCCGGCCAAGGCCGACAAGCTTGACGACATCATTTCGTCCGGTACGCTGCGCTGTGCGGTCGTGCTCGACTTCCCGCCCATGGGCGCGCGTGATGACGCCAACAACCCGATCGGCTTCGATGTCGATTATTGCAACGATCTCGCCAAGGCGCTCGGCGTCACGGCTGAAATCGTCGAGACACCTTTCCCGGAACGTATTCCGGCGCTGATGTCCGGCCGCGTCGATGTTGGCGTTGCCTCCACGTCCGATACGCTTGAGCGCGCCAAGACGGTTGGCATGACCGTGCCTTACTTCGCCTTCGAGATGGCAGTCACCGCCAACGACAAGTCCGGCGTCAAGTCCTTTGAGGACATGAAGGGCAAGACCGTCGGCGCGACTGCCGGTACGTTTGAAGCCATTGCGCTCGAAAAGACCGTCAAGGAATGGGGCGTAGGCGAGTTCCGTCCTTACCAGACGCAGGCCGATGTGTTCCTCGCGCTCAGCCAGGGCCAGATCGACGCCACCGTTTCGACCTCGACCGTTGCACAGGCCAACGTCAAGACCGGCAAATTTGCCGGTATCTCGGTGGTCGGCAAGGCACCTTATGACATCGATTATGTCGCTCTCTTCACCAACCGCGATGAATATGGCTTCATCAATTACCTGAACCTGTTCATCAACCAGCAGGTTCGCACCGGCCGTTACGCCGAACTTTACGGAAAATGGGTTGGCGGCGAAGTTCCTTCGCTCACCGTCAACGGCGTCTATCGCTGATCGGAACTTTTCCCAAACGGCGCGGTCGGATCGATCGCGCCGTTGATCGTTTCTGAAAAGGTGAGACGGTTATGTTCAATTATACATTCCACTGGAATCAGGCGCTGAAGGCTTTGCCGCAGTTGCTGGACGGTGCGCTGGTGACGCTGCAGATCGCGGTCCTGTCGATGGTGATCGGTCTTTCCTGCGCCATCGTGCTAACCCTGTTCCGGCTTTCCGGTAACCGGATATTGGGTGCCATTGCCGCCGTCTGGGTGGAAATCGCCCGCAACACGCCGGCGCTGTTCCAGATTTACATGGCCCATTTCGGCCTTGGCAATTTCGGCATTCATCTCAGCCCCTATACGGCACTTCTGGCCGGCATCGCCTTCAACAATGCGGGCTATCTTGCGGAGAACTTCCGTGGAGCGCTGAAGGCGATACCGGATACGCAAACGCGCTCCGGCCGTTCGCTCGGCATGACGTCGATGCAGACCTTCCGCCTCATCATCATGCCGCAGATGCTGCGCGTCGCCTTCCTGCCTGCCACCAACCAGATGGTCTGGGCAATCCTGATGACCTCGCTCGGTGTCACCGTCGGCATGAATACGGATCTTGCCGGTGTCACGCAGGCCTTGAACGCCCGTTCGTTCCGCACCTTCGAATTCTTCGCGCTTGCCGCGGTCATCTATTACGTGATCGCCAAGATCGTCACGCTTGCCGCCAGATTGCTGGCCGCTCGTCTGTTTCGTTACTGAGAGAGGTGCGCCATGTTTGAAACCGCTCTCACCTGGAGTGATCTTGCCTTCCTTGCCAAGGGCGCGGGGATGACGCTTGCCGTCACCGCCGTTGCCGTGACGGCTGGCACCCTCATGGGTATCATCTTCGGTGTCATCCGCTTCCAGCTCGGGGCCTATTGGTCGCTGCCGCTGACCTTCGTGCTGGATGTTTTCCGCTCCGTGCCGCTCCTCATCCAGCTGGTGCTTGGCAATGCCTTCCAGTCGATCGCCAAGCTCGGCTGGCCGCCATTTACCACCTCATGCGTGGTTCTGTCGCTTTATACGGCGGCCTACTGCACCGAGATCGTGCGTGGCGGCATCGAAGCGGTGCCGTCGAACACGCGCCGTGCCTGCCGTTCGCTCGGCATGACCTGGTCGCAGGACATGCGCTACATCGTGCTGCCGCTTGCAACTCGCGTGTCGTTGCCCGCCTGGATCGGCCTGACACTTGGCGTCATGAAGGATTCGGCGCTCGTGCTGTGGCTCGGACTTATCGAGCTTCTGCGTGCCTCGCAGATCCTCGTCACCCGCCTGCAGGAACCGCTGACCATTCTCATGATCTGCGGCGCCATCTATTTCCTTATCAGCTTCCCCATCGCCCGTTTCGGCGGGTATCTCGAAAGACGGTGGTCCCCCAATGATTGAGATCGAAAACGTCCGCAAATCCTTCGGCCCGCTGGAGGTTCTGAAAGGGATCAACCTGACGGTCAACAACGGCGAGGTCGTCACTATCATCGGTGGTTCCGGCTCCGGCAAGTCGACGCTGCTGACCTGCATCAACGGCCTGGAGCCGATCGATAGCGGCAAGATCGTCATCGACGGCACCGAGGTTCATGCCAAATCGACCGACCTCAACAAGCTGCGTCGCAAGGTCGGCATCGTCTTCCAGCAATGGAATGCCTTTCCGCATCTGACGGTGCTTGAAAACGTCATGCTGGCGCCGCGCAAGGTGCTTGGCATTTCGAAAGAGCAGGCCGAGGAAATCGCGGTCAAGCAACTGACCCATGTCGGTCTTGCCGAAAAGCTGAAGGTCTATCCGAACCGCATGTCTGGCGGTCAGCAGCAGCGTATGGCTATTGCCCGCGCTCTTGCCATGTCGCCGGAATATATGCTGTTCGACGAAGTCACCTCAGCGCTCGATCCGATGCTGGTGGGCGAAGTGCTCGATACGCTGAAAATGCTGGCCGACGAGGGCATGACGATGATCTGCGTCACCCATGAAATGGCCTTCGCCCGCGATGTGTCGAACCGTGTCGCCTTTTTCCATCAGGGCGTGATGGCGGAAATCGGCACGCCGGATCAGCTTTTCGGCGCGCCGCAGCACCCCGAGACGCAGAAATTCCTGTCGAGCGTGCGGTAATGCCTGCAAACAATGTCATCGTCATAGGGGCCGGCGTTGTCGGCCTCTCGGCAGCTATTGCCGCGCAGGGACGCGGCCTTTCGGTCACGGTTATCGATCGCGAAGGCCCGGCGGCCGGCGCTTCCGCCGGTAACGCCGGTGCCTTCGCCTTCACCGATATCCTGCCGCTCGCATCCCCCGGCATTCTCTGGAAAGCGCCGAAGTGGCTTCTCGACCCGCTCGGGCCTCTCAGCGTACCGCCTGCCTATGCGCTGAAAATTGCACCATGGATGTTCCGGTTCTGGCGCGCCTGTGCCGCCTCGAAGGTTGAACATTCCACCACTGCCCAGACGGCGCTGATGGACCTGTCGAAATCTGAACTTGAGCCGTTTCTCAGGAGAACCGACACGATTGCCATGCTGCGCAAGGAGGGCAATCTCCAGGTCTATGAAAGCGAAGCCGAATTCGAAGGCTCGCTTGCCGGCTGGAAGGCGCGCGAGCGTCATGGCATCGAGTTCCGGCACCTGAATGCCGAGCAGATGGCCGAGATACAGCCGGGCATCGCACCGCGTTTCACCTGCGGCACCTTCACGCCCGGCTGGCATTCCATCGCCGACCCAAAGCTCTATACGCTGGCTCTAGCCGAGCATTTCCGCAGCATCGGCGGTCGTATCGAACGTCTCGACATCGCAGCGCTCAGGCCGCTGGAAGACGGTGTGGAAGTGGTGAGCCATGACGGGCGCACCCGCAAGGCCGGCAAGGTGGTATTGGCGGCGGGCGCATTTTCGCATCGCATTGCCCGTTCGCTTGGGGAAAAAATTCCGCTCGAAACGGAACGGGGCTATAATACTACCC
The DNA here is from genome assembly GCF_013318015.2 of Agrobacterium tumefaciens. NCBI lineage: Bacteria > Pseudomonadati > Pseudomonadota > Alphaproteobacteria > Hyphomicrobiales > Rhizobiaceae > Agrobacterium > Agrobacterium tumefaciens. The sequence continues at coordinate 1,970,769 of NZ_CP115842.1, forward strand.
TGCCTTCAGGCGCCTTCGATCTGCGCACGCAGGTGACCTTCGGTGGCCATGGTTTCGTCGTGACGCGGCTTTCGACCGGCATTCGCGTCGGCGGTGCAGTGGAGCTGGGCGGGCTCGAGCTTCCGGCCAATTTCGCCCGCTCCGAGGCGCTTCTCGCCAAGGCGGCAAGTTTTCTGCCAGGCCTGAAAACCGAAGGCGGCAAACAATGGATGGGTTTTCGCCCGTCGCTGCCCGACAGCCTGCCCGCGATTGGTGCGGCGCGCCACACGGCGCGGGTGGTCTATGCCTTCGGCCACGGCCATCTGGGGCTGACGCAATCGGCCGGCACGGCCCGCATCGTCGCCGATCTACTGACGGGGCAAAAACCCGCCATCGATACAAGGGCATTTTCGCCACAACGTTTCTAGAGGATTTTGGCTTTTCTCCGAAACGCAAAAATTCTCTAGTTTTTTTACGCATTTTCCAGACGTAAAACCGCTACGCACTTTTACTGGAAATGCTTTTGGGGAGATTTTCGATGTCTTCTTCCGGTTCGACAACAGCCGTTCCTCAGGCGCGCAGCATCCTGCCGGGCGCGGCTGAAGGCGTGGTGATCGCCACGACAGAGGCGCTGAGTTTCTGGGGCGGTGTCGATCCCGCCACAGGCAAGGTGATTGACGTGCACCACCCGCTGCACGGCGTCTGTCTCACCGGCGGTGTGCTGTTCATGCCGTCAAGCCGTGGCTCCTGCACCGGTTCTGGCGTTTTGCTCGATCTCATCCTGACTGGCCGCGCACCCTCAGCGCTTGTCTTCTGCGAGGCCGAAGACGTGCTGACGCTCGGCGCGCTGATCGCTGCGGAAATGTTCGGCAAGCCTTTGCCGGTTCTGCGCCTGGACGCGGAGAATTTCGCGCGGTTCTCTCAAGCCTCTCATGTGCGTATCGATGAAAATACCATTGAGGCTGATGACGTTTCCCTCGCGATCGCGCCGCCTGCGACGACGCATCTCGATCTCAAGAATGACGACAGGGCAATGCTCGAGGGCCGCGATGGCATCGCCGTGCAGCAGGCAATGCGCATCATTGTCGCCATGGCCGCCCAGCAGGGGGCATCAGCGCTCGTCGATGTCACGCAGGGTCATATTGACGGCTGCATTTATGCCAGCCCCGCCAATCTCACCTTTGCGGAGAAGATGGCGGAGATGGGCGCAAGCGTGCGCGTGCCGACGACTATGAACGCCATCTCGGTGGACAAGGCGCATTGGCGCGCGCAGGGCGTGCCGGAGGATTTCGGCGATCCCGCCGCAAGGCTGGCGGATGCCTATGTACGCATGGGTTGTCGCCCCACCTTCACCTGTTCGCCATATCTGCTCGACAGCGCGCCGCAGGCCGGCGACATGATCGCCTGGGCCGAATCGAATGCCGTGATTTTCGCAAATACGGTTCTCGGCGCACGCACGGCTAAACATCCGGATTTTCTCGATCTCTGCATTGCCTTGACGGGCAGGGCGCCATTGTCCGGCGTCTATCTTGAGGAAAACCGCCGACCGCAACGCATTGTCGATGTCGCTTTGCCTGAGGATATCAATGACGCCTTCTGGCCGCTCATCGGTTATCTCGCTGGCAAGGCAGCCCCCGATTGCATTCCGCTTCTGCGCGGTCTTGGTGCAGCAAAGCCTTCGCGGGATGATCTGAAGGCGCTCTGCGCCGCTTTCGGCACCACGTCTGCGGCTCCCATGCTGCATATCGGTGGCGTCACCCCGGAAGCGAGACTGGAGCCGGTCGAAACGGCGGAAACCGTCACAGTTTCGCTTGCTGATATGGCCGCAGGCTGGTCGCTTCTGAATGAAGGACCAGAGGATGTGCAACTGGTTGCCATCGGCAGCCCGCATGCCTCGCTGGAGGAATGCCGCGCGCTGGCGTCCGCCTTCAACGGACGCAGGCGTCATGCAAATGTTGCCGTCATCGTCACTGCCGGACAGCAGGTCATCGACGCAGCAGAACGGGACGGCACCCTGCAAAGCCTGCATGACAGTGGCGTCCAGGTACTGCCTGATCTGTGCTGGTGCTCGATTTCCGAACCGGTCTTTCCGACCAGGACGCGCGCGCTGATGACCAATTCGGGCAAGTACGCCCACTACGGTCCTGGCCTCAGCGGCCGCGCGGTGCGTTTCGGCAGCCTTGCCGACTGTGTTGAAAGCGCACTGACCGGCCGTGCTATTTCCCGCCTTCCATCCTGGCTTTCCTGAGGAGCACTAAATGCGCAGTATCAAGACAGTTCACGTCATCTCCGCCCATGCGGAAGGCGAGGTGGGTGATGTGATCGTAGGCGGCGTCAGGCCGCCGCCCGGCGAGACGATCTGGGAACAGAGCCGTTTCATCGCCCGCGATGAGACCCTGCGCAATTTCGTGCTCAACGAGCCGCGCGGTGGCGTGTTCCGCCACGTCAATCTTCTGGTGCCGCCAAAACATCCTGACGCGGATGCCGCCTTCATTATCATGGAGCCGGAAGATACCCCGCCCATGTCGGGCTCCAACTCCATCTGCGTTTCCACCGTGCTTCTGGATGGCGGTATCGTGCCAATGCAGGAGCCGGAAACCCATATGCTGCTTGAAGCGCCGGGCGGGCTTGTGAAGGTGCGTGCCGAATGCCGCAATGGCAAGGCCGAACGCATTTTCGTGCAGAACCTGCCGAGCTTTGCCGCGAAGCTCGATGTAGAACTCGAGGTCGAGGGTCTCGGTACGTTGAAGGTGGATACGGCCTATGGCGGCGACAGTTTCGTCATCGTCGACGCCGAGGCGATGGGCTTCAGCCTGAAGCCGAATGAAGCGCACGAGATTGCCCGTCTCGGCGTGCGCATCACCAATGCCGCCAACAAGGCTCTGGGTTTCGAGCATCCCGAAAACCCCGATTGGCGTCATTTTTCCTTCTGCCTGTTTGCGGGCAAGGTGGAGCGCACGGTTGAGGGCCTGCGGGCAGGTGCCGCCGTCGCCATCCAGCCTGGCAAGGTGGATCGCTCACCGACCGGTACGGCGCTTTCGGCCCGCATGGCGGTGCTGCATGCACGCGGTGAGATGAAAGAAGGCCAGACGCTGACGGCCGTGTCGCTCATCGGCTCCACCTTTACCGGTCGCATTCTGGGAACGACAACGGTGGGCGACCGCCCGGCCATCCTGCCGGAAATTTCCGGCCGCGGCTGGATCACCGGCATTCACCAGCACATGCTCGATCCTTCCGATCCATGGCCGGAAGGATATCGTCTGACGGACACTTGGGGCGCTCGATAAGGACGATACACCGTACTTACCTCATCCCTGTGACCAGCACAGGGATGAGGGAGGAAACTCCTCACCCGCCCACCCGCTTCGTTGTCTCCCTGACGATCAACTCGAACCCGACATCCACCCGCGCACCTTCGGGAACGGCAGCGCCTTTATCCGCTTCCAATATGGAAAGCAGCAATTCGCCCGCTTTTCGGCCGATCATCTGGGCGTCTACACGGATCGTTGAAATCGCTGGATAACATTGCCGGCCGATGTCGAAATCGCCGAAGCCGAGGATGGAAATCTTTTCGGGCACATGAATGCCGCGACGATGACACTCCATCAGTGCGCCGACGGCGGAAATATCGGAGACCGCGAAAATACCTTCGACATCCGGCGCCTTCGCCAGCAATGAGCCGAGCGTTTTGGCCCCATGGTCGTAGGAGACTGGGGCGCTGCCCTCGCGGATGATGAGGTCGTCGGCAATCCCGGCTTCGCGAAGTGCAGCACCAAAACCGAGCAGACGGCTTTCGCCGCGCCAGTCCTTTACATCGCCATCCGCACGCGATCCCAGTGCGCCAATTCTCTTAAATCCAAGCGATATTAAATATTTGGCGGCGTTTCTTCCCACTTCATAGTTGGAAAAGCCGACCGCGTGGTCGATGGGATGTTCGGGAACGTCCCAGATTTCGACAATCGGGATGCCGGCGCGCATCAAAACTTCGCTCGCCATCTTGGTATGCACCGTTCCGGCAACGACTATGGCGTCGGGCCGGCGCTCCATCATGGTGCGGATGACGCGCTCCTCCTCCTGGAGATCGTACATGGTATAGCCGATCAGCAGTTGATAGTCGGCGGAGCGCAGAGCATTGGCGAGCCCCTGTGCGCTGTCGGCGAAGTTGGAGTTGGTGAGCGTCGGCAAGATGGCTGTGATGAAATTGGTGCGCCGGGAAGACAGCGAACCGGCGATTCTATCTGGAACATAGCCCAGCTTCTCGATGGCCTTCATCACCTTCTGGCGCGTGTCCTCAGACACCAGCGCCGGATCGGCCAGCACCCGCGAAACGGTCATCTTGGAGACGCCCGCGAGTTTCGAGACGTCGCTCATGGTTGCTTTTTTTGACGTGACTAACGCTGCGGCCAAGGGCGTGCGCTCCACCAAAGCATGTCTCCCTGAATTAGAACCGGTTCAGGACAAGACATACACGAAGATATCAAGGGAAAGCACGCCGCATGATTGCAGATCGGTGCGGCGTGCACCGGATTTATGCGATGCGACGGTAGACGAGGTGATAGAAACGCCCGTCGCACATGCTCATCATCTCGTCCGTCAGCACCCGGCCTTCCAGTCTGACCGGCGAAACCAGCGCTTCTTCCACAGCCTCAATCGACGGATAGTCGATTTCCTGCACCATAATGATGGCCGCCGCGTCCGGGTCCGTACGCTCGGTGCGCATGACGCGCACGGCCTGCGCGTTCGGCATGCGTTTCCAGACCGGCAGAAGCTTTTCCTCGACAATGCGGAAAAACTCCTCCTCCCGACCGGCGTGGATCTTGCCTTCAAAAATTGCCGAGCGTGTATACATGGTTCCCTCCCGAATGAATGCCCGATGCAACAGTTCTGTAGATCGGACTTGCAATGATACCGATAACATGCATTATTGATCCTGCCAAGAACGCGAAATGGTGTCGACCAGAGGAAAATCGATAACCAGCCAGAATCATTGAATTTCATAAGGAATTCTAACAGTTTTGGATCTTCGCGTATTCTTGGGAGGAGTTTTTTGCAAATCGGGTTGAAATGTTATCGAGAACATTTTTCGGTTTGCGCAAAGGCCGCTGTTCCCGTGCGGACGGCAAATAAAGGGTTGGAGGAGAAACCATGAGCATTTCCAGATTCTTGAAGAACATGACCGTCGCAGTCGGTGTTGCCGCAGCAACGCTAGCCGCCACCACCTCGGCCCATGCCGTCTCGCTCAGCGAGATCACCGCGCGCGGCAAGGTCAAGATCGGCGTTCTCACCGGCGCGCCGCCGATGGGTATGGTGGACGAGAAGGGCAATCCTTCCGGTTACGACGTTGATGTCGCCAATCTGATCGGCTCTTACCTGTCGCTGCCGGTCGAACTGGTGCCGCTGACGCCGCCGGCCCGTATTCCGGCGCTCCAGACCGGCAAGGTCGATTTCCTTGTCGCGACGCTCGCCCCGACCGGTGAACGCGCCAAGACCGTCATGTTCACGCAGCCCTACAGCGCCTTCAACATGGACATCATCTCCGGCAAGGACCAGAAATTCGAAAATCTCGACAGCCTCAAGGGCAAGCGTGTTTCGGTCAATCGCGGTTCCTCGCAGGAAACCGCGCTGCGCAAGGCCAATGTCGAAGGTCTCGAAATCGTCGTCTACGAAGACGATTCCACCAGCGCCCAAGCTCTGCTTGCCGGTCAGGTGGATGCCGTCGCCCTGCCGTCTACTGTTGGTGAGGCGATCATCAAGCAGCGTCCGGAAGCCGGTCTGCAGGTCGGGTTCACCTTCTTCCAGCAGGGCAATTCCATGGCGACGAAGATTGAGGATTTCGAGCTGCGTCAGTGGCTGAACACCTCCATCTATCTCATGAAGATGTCGGGCGATCTCGACCGCATCTCGGTGAAGTGGACCGGCCGTCCGCTGCCGCAACTGCCTAGCTTCTGATTGAGCCATTCAACGCGCCCGCCGGGAGAAATTCCGGCGGGCCGGGAAATGTCCACGGAGTGACGCATGTCCTATACATTTCAATTCGGCGCACTTGCCCAATATCAGAACGAATTGTTGAGCGGCATATGGCTGACGATCAAGCTATCGGTCCTCTCCATCGTGCTCGGTTGCGCGTTCGGCATTCTTTTAGCCTCGCTGCGTTCCATCAATGGCGGCATCGTCCGCATCATCGTGGACGGCTATGTCGAGGTGATCCGTAACACGCCATTTCTGGTGCAGCTTTTCATCGTCTATTTCGGTCTGCCGGGGCTCGGCTTTCGCGTTGGAGCCGATACGGCAGCTCTGATCGGCATGACGATCAATCTTGCCGCCTACTCCACGGAAATCATCCGCGCCGGCATCGAGGCGGTCCACAAGTCGCAGATCGAGGCGGGCGAGGCTCTGGGCTTCACCAAATATCAGATCTATCGTCACGTCATCATCGTGCCTGCCATCGCCAAGGTCTATCCTTCGCTGTGCTCCCAGTTCGTGCTGATGATGCTGGCATCGAGCATATGTTCGGCCATCTCCACCCATGAGCTTGCGGCCGCCGCTGCCTTCGTGGAATCGCAGACCTATCGCTCCTTCGAGGTCTATATCGTCGTCACGCTCATCTATCTTGCGCTGGCGCTCAGCCTGCGGCTCATCCTTGCCCTTGTCGGCATGTGGCTGTTCGGCCGCCGCGTGGCGCGCAAGACGATGACCGCCTTGCCGGAGGTGCAGTCATGACACTCAGAACTTTCGGCTGGAACGAGTTCGGCTTCCTGCTCACCGCCCTGCAATGGACCGTGCTTCTGACGATCATTGCGCTCATAGGCGGCGGCCTCGTCGGTTTCTTCGTGGCGCTGGCCCGCACCTCGGATCTGAAGGCGCTGCGTATCGCTGCCGGCACCTATATCCAGGTCATCCAGGGTATTCCGGTGCTGATGATCCTGTTCCTGTCCTATTACGGCCTAAGCCTTGCCGGACTTGAACTGCCACCACTGATTGCCGCCGGCGCATCGATGACGATCTATACGTCGGGTTATCTCGCCGAAATCTGGCGCGGCTGCATCCAGGCGGTGCCGAAGCAGCAATGGGAAGCGTCCGAGTCGCTGGCTCTCACCCGTGCCCAGCAATATCGCTACGTCATCCTGCCGCAGGCGATCCGCATTTCCCTGCCGCCGACCGTCGGTTTTGCCGTTCAGGTCGTCAAGAATACGTCCATCGCATCGATCATCGGTTTCGTCGAACTGGCGAGAGCGGGGCAGCTTATCAACAATGCCACGTTCCAGCCGTTCCGCGTCTTCGTCGCGGTGGCCGTGCTTTATTTCATCGTCTGCTACCCGTTGTCCCAGCTGTCTCGTTGGCTGGAAAGGAGGCTTCATGCCGGAAGTAATCGTTGAAAACGTTCACAAGAGCTTTGGCGCTCTGGAAGTCCTCAAAGGCGTGTCGCTGACGGTCGGCCGTGGTGAAGTTTTCGCCCTCATCGGCCGCTCCGGCTCGGGCAAGAGCACGCTGCTGCGCTGCATGAACGGGTTGGAGAAGATCAATTCGGGCCGCATCGAAATCGCCGGCCATGCGCTGGGCGGAGATGCCACTGCGCTGCGCAAGCTGCGCACCGATGTCGGTATCGTGTTCCAGAGCTACAATCTTTTCCCGCATCTGACGGTCGGCGAAAACATCATGCTCGCTCCGCGCATCGTCAAGGACGTGGCAAAGTCGGAAACGAAGGAAATTGCCCGCGAGGTTCTGCAACTCGTCGGCCTGTCGGAGAAATTCGATTCCTATCCCGACCAGCTTTCCGGCGGCCAGCAGCAGCGCGTGGCGATTGCCCGTTCGCTTGCCATGCGGCCGAAGGTGATGCTGTTCGACGAGGTGACCTCTGCACTCGATCCCGAACTGACGGAGGAAGTGCTGACGGTCATGGAAAACCTCGCCAAGGGTGGCATGACCATGATCCTTGTTACCCATGAAATGGCCTTTGCACGCCGTGTGGCGACCGAAACCATCTTCATGCACAAGGGTAAGATCTGGGAACAGGGCCGCTCGGCAGAACTCTTCGCCAATCCGCAAACACCGGAACTCCGGCAATTCGTCAAGGCCGATGTGAAATAGCGCCTGATCCACAAGGACATATCCATGACTACTGAAATCGTACAACTGTGCCCGCTGATCCCGGCACTGGAACAAGAACTCGCGCAGCGCTTCACTGTTCATCGCCTGTTTGAGGCGGCAGACAAGGTGGCATTCCTTTCTGAAAAGGGTGCTGCAATCCGCGGCGTCGTCACCGGTGGCCATATCGGCCTGCCGGCGGATATCGGCGCCGCACTCCCCAATCTCGAGATCGTCGCCATCAACGGCGTCGGTTTCGACAAGGTGGATTTGGCGGAAGCCAAGCGACGCGGTTTCCGCGTTTCCAACACACCGGATGTTCTGACGGCGGATGTCGCTGACCTCGCGCTCGGTCTTGTTCTGGCGCAAGCGCGCAAGCTGCCGCAGGCTGACCAGCATGTGCGCACGGGGCAGTGGCTGAAGGGTGATATGGGCCTTTCCACCCGTGTGGCCGGCCGCCGCTACGGCATTTTTGGCCTTGGCCGCATCGGTCAGGCTATCGCCAAAAGGCTGGAAGGCTTTGATGCGCGCATTTCCTACACCGCCAGAAACCGTCGCGACGTTCCCTATGATTATCACGACAGCATCGAGGCTCTGGCCGCCAATTGCGACGTGCTGATCATCGCCGCCGCCGCCACCGCCGAAACGCGCCATATCGTCAACGCGGATGTGCTGAAGGCTCTCGGTCCCCAGGGTGTGCTCGTCAACGTGGCGCGTGGTTCGCTTGTGGATGAAAAGGCACTGGTCGAGGCGCTTTCGAGTGGCACGATCGGTGGCGCAGCGCTTGACGTCTTTGAGGATGAGCCACGTGTGCCGGAGGCGCTTTTCGCCTTCGAAAACGTCACGCTCGCGCCGCATGTCGGCAGCGGCACGCACCAGACCCGGCGCGCCATGGCCGATCTGGTTCTCGCCAATCTCGACGCGCATTTTGCCGGTAAAGAGCTCCCCACACCTGTCGTGTGATGGATAAGCAATTGACGGTTGCAGTCAAACGCTGCAGCCGTTGCAGCTCATGAGCTTGACTACGAAGTCCTGCAGCTCACGGTTCAGTGCTATGAAGTATTGAATGGGAAAAGCTTGTTTCACGGCGCAGATGCGCCGTGGCTCAATGCCAGCTCAAGGCTGGCATGTTGCAGGAGAGGTTTTGCCTTTGCCGACAATCTGATCGCGCGGTATTTGTCGCGCCATTTCGCTTCAATCCCCCGCCGCCGTTCATATTTATATAATATGTATAATCCTACTATTCTGCTTCCTTATACAGTAACGAGGCGGATAGTTGCGTTCCAAAGGCCAGAAGTCACGCTTGCAGAACCGGCCGCCGCGGACGAAGTCCGATGCGCCGCCATCCGACCGGCATGCGCTGCTTGAAGCGATGATCGATCATGTGCCGGATTTCATCTACGCCAAGGACCTGGAAGGCCGCTTTCTCTTCGCCAACCGTGCCATCGTCACCGAAAACGGCTTCGACACAGTCGAGGAACTGATCGGTCTCACCGATTACGATATTAACGGCGATGCGGCGCAGCGTGCCGGCATTCCAGAGACCGAGGCGCGGGTGATGCGCACGGGAGAGCCGGATCTCGGTTTTGAGGAACGCGCAATGCGCGGCGATATCGACCGCTGGCTGATGATGTCGCGCGTGCCGCTTAAGGACAAGAACGGCGCGATCATCGGTGTGGTTGGTGCATCCAGGGATATTACCCAGAAGAAAGCCTCGGAGCGACTGCTTCAGGCGCAGGCGCATATTCTCGAAATGATTGTTGGGGCGGCGCGTATCGAGGATTTTCTCGAAGAATTCGTGAAAGCCATCGAAAACCTCGCTACGGGTCTTGCCTGCGCTGTTCGCGTATTCGATGCCGCGGCCGGCGAACCCTCGGTCTATGCCTCACCGGCGCTTTCACAGCATGCGGGGGTGACAGCACTCATCTCCAGCGTCAGCGATCCCGAAAGCCTGACCTATCCCGCCGGTAATGTGGCCTTCAGTTTCGATATTCCCGCCAGCGAAGGCAATGCGCACGGTTTCGTCTGGTGCATGTTGGCGGGCCGCAAACCGGATGCGGGGCTTCTGGAGTTCATCGCCGCCGCCGCGCGCATGGCGGGTCTTGCGATCGATCGCAAACGGGCGGCGGAACATATCGCGTTTCTTGCCGATCACGACATGCTGACACGGCTGCCCAATCGCCGCTTTCTGGATACGAGATTGCCGGAGATACTGGCAGCATCGGCAAAAGCGAAGCGGCATGTCGGCATCGGCTTTCTTGATCTCGATAATTTCAAGCAGATCAACGATACGCTCGGCCACAGCGTTGGCGATGCTTTGTTGTCCAAAACGGCTGAGCGCATCTCGCGCAGTCTCGGTCGAAACGATCTGGTGCTACGGGTGGGTGGGGATGAGTTCGTCATCATTCTGCATAAGCAGAAGGACGATTTCGAAAGCCGCCTGCAACATATCCGGGCTGCGGTCTCGCAGCCGCTGCGCCTCGGCAACTACGATATCAAGGTCACATGCAGCATTGGCATGGCATTTTTCCCGGAGCACGGGGAAACCACGGCGGAAATTGTCGCTGCGGCCGATCTTGCGATGTATGAGGCCAAGCATAGCGGGCGAGATGGCATTGCAACCTTCACGCCGCGCATGGCGGATGATCTGAGGAAGAAGTTCACCCGTATCGAGGAATTGCGCAAGGCGGTGGAAAGGGACGAGTTCGTTCTACACTATCAGCCGCAGGTCGACCTTCTGACCGGTCGCATCAGCGGCGTGGAGGCGCTGGTGCGCTGGCAGCACCCGGCGGAAGGTCTGCTCGGCCCCGCGGAATTCATCGGCCTTGCGGAAGAAACCGGCCTGATCGTGGAACTTGGGGAAAGCGTTCTGAAGAAAGCCTGCCTTCAGGCGCAGGCATGGTGCAATGCCGGGCTGCCGCCCGTCAAAATGGCGGTTAATATTTCACCCAGGCAATTTCAGGGCGGCCTTGTGGAGCAGATCAGGTCTGCGCTCACGCAATCCGGCCTTGCACCGTCTCTGTTGGAAATTGAGATCACCGAAACCCTCATCATTCAGGATGTGGAAACATCCGTGCGGATCATGCGCGTCATCAAGGAGATGGGCGTCAGCCTGGCACTGGATGATTTCGGCATCGGTTATTCCTGTCTCGGCATGCTCAAGACCTTCCCCCTGTCGTGCATGAAGATAGATCGGTCGTTCCTCACCCATCTGCCGGAAAAAACCAAGGACAGCGCCATCGTCTCCATCATGATCCAGCTTGCGGGGTCTCTGGGCATCGATGTCATTGCCGAAGGCGTCGAGACCTGCGAGCAGGCAGCGTTTCTGCGCGCTGCCGGTTGCCCCTATGGGCAGGGTTATTACTTCAGCCGCCCGGTGCAGGCGGATGCGATCGAGGCAATGTTGGGGACTATGATGACTTTCCCCGCTGGTCTATCGAACGACATGCAATAATTCCCACCTCGGTGGCCTGCCTCTAACCGGATTCGCCGGGCGCGAATTGGCGGAAGGCACGTTGCGCTGTCTTTGCCGCATGGTGGCGTCGGGAGGGAGTGCGGCTATATCACCCTTCTTGCGACCCCACGCGGCATTAAAAGCCCGCATCCCCTCATCTTCATCCATGAAACTTGATGCCTTTCCCAAGCGATTGCGGGATTGGCCGCAGGTTTGTTCTAGTATTATAATTCAAAAATATTAGAAATAATTTGCGCTATAGCTAAGTAATAAATATCGAAATCACCAAATAAAACATTTATATATTATATATTAAACTATTAATTTGTTGTAATTTTACTACGTGATTTGAATGTATTCTATAAGTGTATTTGTATTCTTTAGATTTGAATTGCGAGTCTCCCGTAATTTCTGCCATTTGCTGAATCAGCGCAGAGAAGCGGGCGGCAGGGAAAAGACCAGCCCTCGGTTTTGCGCATTCGTTGAAAAATTTTTTGACTGGAGATTAAAAATGAACATCAAGAGCCTCCTCATCGGCTCCGCTGCCGCTCTCGCAGCAGTATCCGGCGCACAGGCCGCTGACGCTATCGTCGCTGCCGAACCCGAGCCCATGGAATATGTTCGCGTCTGCGACGCCTTCGGCACCGGCTTCTTCTACATCCCCGGCACCGAAACTTGCCTGAAGTTCGACGGTTATGTCCGTTTTCAGACCGACTTTGGTCGCGACAAGTCCGGTCGATCTGATTGGGACACCTTCACGCGCGCCCAGTTCAATATTGATACTCGCACCGACACCGAACTCGGCGCTTTGCGTGGATATATTGGTTTCCAAGGTAACGCCGATAGGGGCGCTAACTCGGTCTCGTCGACTGATGGTTCGTCAGTTTTCGTAGATCAAGCGTTCATTGAGCTTGCTGGTATCAAAGTCGGTAAGTTCACTAGTTGGTGGGATGACGGTCTTTCTGGTGAGACAGACGTGCTCTCCACAAATGCGAAATTTAATTCCGCTCGTTACATATATGATGCAGGCTCTTTCTGGGCCGGCGTCTCCGGAGATGAACTGGAAGGTACAAGAACCCAGTTCGGCCGTCTCACAGGAGGAACGGTAACAAGCGGGATAACCGGTAAGGTCTACAGTGTAAGAGCGAGGGAGAGCGACAATAACTTCGGTATTGCTGGAGGTCTGGGCGCGAAATTTGGAGCCGCGACGCTTCAACTCATAGGCGGCTACGATACCAAACTCGAAGAAGGTGCTCTTCGTCTGATCGCAACTGCTGATATCGGTCCTGGTAAACTGGGTCTTGCAGGCGTTTGGGCTTCCGGCGCGAATGCATACTACGCTGAGTCTGAATGGGCAGTAGCGGCGGAATATGCTATTGCAGCCTCTGAGAAACTTACAATTACGCCAAGCATTCAATATTCCGGCAACATGGCCAGAACGGGCACCGCTCTGACAGGTTATAGCACAGACGTGTCGGGTGGCGATTTGACTGAGTCCTACAAGGTTACGAATTCGTGGGGCAATGTTGACGAGTGGCGCGCTGGCGTGACTGTAGACTACAAGATCACGGACGGCTTCTCTGCGAAGGTGGGAGCAACTTATGTTGACCGCGATTTCGTCGCCGAACAATGGACAGGTCTCGTTCGACTTCAGCGCGGCTTCTAATAAATCAAAAAAAGCCTAAACCGGGTTAGATAACTCAGATCCACCCCGCTCTCGAGCGGGTGAGTGACTAAATCCAGTCAAAGTTCCTGACATGAAAGTCAGGTTTGCTCCCCGGAACCCTCCAGGCCGGGGAGTTTTTGTTTTGACGAAAGACCGAACGACTTTTTGTCAACAATGTCATTGCTGGCAATTGAAAGCGCGTGACGCGTCGACCAGCTTCTAGGCCGCATTTCCATACTACCGGCCAAGCACCGCGGCGGGCGGCTGGGGAGGGTGCACTGGCTCTTCGAAGGTTCGCAGCAAACGGCCCCAGCCCGGATCATGCATATGCGCTTCAAGACCCGCGCGGGCGGCAAGTGCCAGTGCCTCTTCCTGTCCAAAGGAGAGAGCCGCATCGACGTCGGTCGTCAGAACACGGCCGTTTTCCATCAGCATCTTGCCATCGACGAAAACGGTATCGACGTCGCTTCCCAGAACCTGATGCACGAGACGGTGCACCGGCATCCACATCGGCATCAGATGTGGCTTGCGCATGTCGATGACGACGACATCGGCCTTTTTGCCAATTTCGAGCGAGCCGATTTCATCTTCCATGCCGATGGCATGGGCGGCGTCGATGGTAATCATTTCGAATATCTTGCCCGGCGGCAACAGGTAGCGATCGTGATTGTGCAGCAGGTGTTGCGTGAACTGTGCAAGTCGGGCGGTCTGGAGCATATCGAAGTGACGGCTGGGTGCCGCGCCATCGGTGGTGATGGCGACTCGAATCCCCTTGGACATCATTTCCATGATCGGCGTTGAGCGGCCCGGCGGGGCGTGGGTCACGCGCGTGCCGGTTTCCGCCAGAATGTCGATCTCTTCATGCGAGATGCCCCAGCAATGCTGGAGGTGGATATCCGGGCCGAGAAGCGCATTTTCCTTATCCTGAAACGCCATGCGGATTTGCCCCGCAAATGCATCCGAATGTAGCCTGACGCCCATTTTCCGGGCCGTCTCGCGTATTCGGCGCGCCTGCATGCGGTCGTTTTCCGTTAGTTTCACCGCCTGGTCGGGGCTTGAAGCGTTGGAGGGTTCCACCGAGGGAACGATGGTAAAGGGTGTCAGAAAAACACTGATGCGTCCGTCTGCCGTTCCGTTCAGGGCGTCGATCGTGGCTTCGCTGCCTTCGATCATTTCCTCGAAGCTTACATTTCGGCGCTCCGGAGAGCCGCTTTCCCATCGGGTCACCGGATGCGGCCAGGGCAGGCCGGAAGGTCCAACGCAGATGATTTCACGAAGCCCGATCTCGTCATAAGCGCGGGCGTGGTTGATGGCAAAGACGGGGTCGTCGGCGCGTGGCATCGAGGTGATGATGCTGGCACCTGTCGTCACGCCGGCGCGAAGCCGCTCGATGCCGGATACCAGGCCGTCCGCATACCAGTAATCGCGTGTGACGTAGTGATAGTAGGTCGGCGTCACGACCTTCATCCACATGGCGTTGGTGTCGGCCGCAATGCTGCGGATCAGCGCGTGCCCTGCATGGCCATGGGCGTCAATGAGGCCGGGAATGATGAGTTTTCCCCGGCAATCTATGATCTGTTTGTCGCTGTGACGTGGCGCCAGCTCCGCTGCTGTACCGATGTCGACAATACGGTCGCCCTGAATGGCAAGGCCACAATCCTCGATGATGCGTCTTTCGCGATCCACCGTCACCATCGTGCCGTGCAGCAGCAGAAAATTCCCCATTTCGTCCTCTCCCTCATTGAAGTGCAGCTTGTATCCAGAACCTGGCGATTTTGGATACGATAATTGTCAACAATATTATTGACAATACGCCTGTGCGAAACAATACTCCGCCTTGTCCGGCCGGTAGGTCTGCCGGCTATCCAATGATTTATAAAAAGGGGGGATCAAATGTCCCGAATTAGAAGTTTCGTTCTGGCCGCCATGGCCGCCGCCGCCATTGCCGTTCCCGCAAACGCAGAAACCTTGCGTTGGGGCGGCCGCGCGGATCTTTACTCGCTTGATCCGTATTCGGTGCCTTCCACCTCCAACCTCGCCTTTCTCAATCATATCTATGAAGGGCTGGTGCGTTACGGGCCGGACTTCAAGATTGAGCCGGCGCTTGCGACGGAGTGGAAACTTGTTGATGAAAAAACATGGCGTTTCACCCTGCGCAAAGGTGTGAAGTTCCACGACGGTGCTGAGTTTACCGCTGACGATGTCGTTGCATCTTTCACGCGCGCTTCGGATGCCACCTCGCCATTGCGCGGCAATATTCCGGTTTTCGCCGGCGTGAAGAAGGTCGATGATTACACCGTCGATCTGAACGTCACCGCGCCCACCTCGCTTTTCCTCAACGACATCACAAATATCTTCATCTTCAATGCCAAGTGGTTGAAAGATAACAACAGCGAAAAGCCGACCGACTTCGCTTCCAAGGTCGATGGCTACACGACGATGCACACCAACGGCACCGGCCCGTTCAAGCTTGAGAGCCGCGTTCCCGATAGCAAAACGGTTCTTGTCGCGAACGATTCCTGGTGGGATCAGAAAAAACACAATCTCGATCGCATCGAATTCGTGCCGATTGCCTCGGCCGCAACCCGCGTTGCAGCTTTGCTCTCCGGCGAAATCGACCTGATCGATTCCGCGCCGATCCAGGATCTGCCGCGTCTGGAATCCTCGCCCAACATCACGGTGAAGAAGCGCACCGAGCTGCGCACGCTGTTCATCGGCTTCAATCGCCGCGAAAAGCTGGAAGACGGCAAGCCTAACCCGTTCAACGATCTTCGCGTTCGCCAGGCATTCGAGGCGTCGATCGATCGTGATCTCATCAACAAGAAGGTCATGCGCGATCTTGCAAGACCGTCCGGCTCGCTTATTGCGCCTGAGATTGCGGGTTACGCCAAGTCGCTTGATACCTACCAGCCTGCCGATCCGGCAAAGGCGCAGAAGCTGCTTGCCGATGCAGGTATGAAGAACCTTGCATTCACCTATACCTGCATGAATGACGAAAGCATCAACGAGGAAGACATCTGCTCCGGCGTTGCCAACATGCTCAAACGCGGCGGTTTCCAGCCGACAATCGACATCGCCCCGCGTTCGGTACAGTCTCCCAAGCGCAATGGTGGCAAGGCCGATGTCTTCAACCTCAGCTGGGCGAACGAGCCCACGCTCGATGCCTTCTCGTTCCTGTCGCAGATCCTGTCGACCCGCAAGGGCGCGATGGGCGTATCCAACTATGGCGGCTGGTCTAACCCCGAGATCGACAAGCTGGTGGATCAGGCAGCACACGAGCAGGACAATAACAAGCGTCTCGCGCTTGAAGAAGCTGCATTGAAAATAGCCAAGGACGAGACGATGCTTGTTCCGCTGCACCAGCAGCCAATCGCCTGGGCCATGCTCGGAAAGGTCAAGAGCGTTGATTTCCGCGCCGACAACAAGCCGCGCCACTGGCTGACTCAGGTCGGCAAGTAATCCGGAATATCAGGGAGGCATTGGGCATTTCGCTGAACGCCTCCCTGAATGCTCCGCTGCCGGTGCAATTGTTGACAATGTTACGGGCGCATGCGGCCCGTACCCCGTCTCTTGCAAAAATGGGCAAACCTGCCTGCCTTTTGGCCACGGGTTTGCATCCGAGAGGTTACAATGCTGGTTTTCATCATCAAGCGTATGGGAAATGCCATTCTGGTCATGCTTTCCGTCGCGCTTATTGCATTTCTCATTTTCAGGCTTGCCGGAGACCCCGTCGAGTTGATGGTGGGGGAGCAGACGTCGCAGGAAGATCGCGCCGCCTTGCGTGAGCGTCTTGGTCTTAACGACAGTCTGCCAACGCAATATCTGCGGTTTGTCAAAGATGCCGCCCAGGGCAATTTCGGCGTTTCCTATCGCAACGGCCAGCAGGTGCTGCCGCTGATCGCGGAGCGGTTTCCGGCCACGCTGGAACTGGTTCTGGTGGCCACGATCATATCACTTGTCGTCGGCCTGCCGCTTGGGGTGCTGACGGCGATCAGGCGCGGAAAGTGGTATACGGAGGGCCTGCAATTCCTGTCGATTGTCGGCGTCTCGCTGCCAAGTTTCGTTGTCGGCATTCTGCTTATTCTCGTCTTTTCGGTCAGCCTCGGCTGGGCGCCGGCCTTTGGTCGCGGTGATGTCGTGCAGCTCGGCTGGTGGTCCACCGGCCTGCTCACCTCATCGGGGCGTGCCGCACTCATTCTGCCTGCCATCGCGCTCTCGCTTTACCAGATCACGCTTGTCATGCGTCTGGTCCGCGCCGAGATGCTGGAGGTGCTGCGGTCCGATTTCGTGAAGTTCGCCCGTGCACGCGGCATTCCCCGCTGGCGCATTTATTTCCGCCATGCGCTGCGCAACTGTCTTATGCCTGTTGTGACGCTGACGACGATGAATGTCGGTTCGCTCATCGCTTTTGCGCTCATCACGGAGACAGTGTTTCAGTGGCCGGGCATGGGCATGCTGTTCATACAGGCGGTGACGTTTCTCGATATCCCCGTCATGGCGGCCTATCTCTGCATCATTTCCTTCATCTTCGTTGTCCTCAACACGTTCGTCGACATTGCCTATGCGGTGATCGATCCGCGTCTGCGCACTGCGCGCTAACCGAAGGGAGCCGGTTTCATGGCCACAGACCTTCCGCAAACGGCAAAACCTGCCCGCCCGTCGCTCATCAAGCGCATACGCAACAGCGATCTCTACTGGTCGTTCAGCCACAGCAAATCGGCCAAGATCAGCGCGCTGATCCTTGCAGTCCTCATCCTCGCCGCCGTTTTCGCGCCCCTGATCGCACCGCAGAACCCTTATGACGGCGCGTCGCTCGACATGTGGAAGGCCGAACTGCCGCCGGTGTGGCAGGAGGGCGGCGAATGGCCCTTTCTGCTCGGCACGGATACGCAAGGGCGCGACATGCTCTCCGCTATCCTCTACGGCACGCGCATATCGATCGTGATCGGTGTTGCCTCGGTAGCACTTTCCCTGGTCATCGGCATGACTGCCGGGCTTGTGGCCGGTTATTTTGGCGGTTTTGCCGATAATCTCCTGATGCGCATCGGCGATATCACGCTCTCCATTCCGACAATTCTGGTGGCAATTCTCGTCTCCACGGTCGTCAGACAGATGCTTCCGGACAATCTTCGCGAGGTCGGCGCATCTGCCGTGCTCATTCTCGCCATCGCGCTTTCCGCCTGGGTGCAATATGCGCGCACCGTGCGTGCCCAGGCGATTGTCGAAACCGGCAAGGACTATGTGCAGGCGGCGAAGCTGATCGGCGTTCCCGCGCGCCGCATCATGGCAAACCATATTCTGCCCAATACTCTGACGCCGATCATGGTTGCCGCCACGCTCAACTTCGGCATGGCGATCCTGACCGAAGCGACGTTGTCGTTCCTCGGCATCGGCATGCCACCCAGCCAGCCGTCGCTCGGAACGCTGATCCGCATCGGCAACCAGTTCCTGTTTTCCGGTTCCTGGTGGATCGTGTTGTTTCCCGTTTTCCAGCTCTGCCTGCTCGTCGTCACCGTCAACCTTCTGGGTGACTGGCTGCGCGATGCGCTCAATCCGAAACTGAGGTGAGTTCCATGTACGATCTTCTGCTCCGCAACGTCAGGCCCATGGCGGGCGACACCTGCGATATTCTGGTAAGACAGGGAAAGATTGCCGGTTTTGGAAAGTTCGAGGCCGAACCCGGCATGGCGGTCGAGGATGGCAACGGTGCAATCGTCGCGCCCGGTCTCATCGATGCACACACCCATCTCGACAAGACGACATGGGGCATGCCCTGGCATGAGAACAACCGTGCCGCCATCCTGCGCGGACGGATCGATTTCGAGCGCGAGAACCGCACCCAGATCGGTATCGATCCGCACCGCCAGTCCATGCGCCACGCCATCGGCCTTGCTGCAAACGGCGGCACGCATATCCGCAGCCATGTGGATATCGATCCGACCCACGGCCTGAAGCTTGTCGAAGGCATATGGGAAACACGTGAGAAGCTGAAAGGCATCATCGACATCGAGGTCGTTGCCTTCCCGCAGTCCGGCGTCATGGTCATGCCCGGCACGGTGGAGTTGCTGGACGAGGCCCTGAAACAGGGATGCGAAGTCCTTGGCGGCATCGATCCCTGCGGCATCGATCGCGATCCCAAAGGTCAGCTCGATATCCTCTTTCAACTCGCGGTCAGGCACGGCGTGCCGATCGACATTCACCTGCATGAGGCTGCCGATCTCGGCGCCTTCACGATGGAGCTGATCTTCGAGCGTATTCGTGCCAATGGCATGGAAGGCAAGGTCGCAATCAGCCACGCCTTTGCGCTGGGCATGAATGATTACATCAGGGTCGGCAAGCTGATCGATGAAATCGCCCGGCTCGATGTGGCGATCCTGACGACGGGCGCGCCCTCGGCAACCGTGCCGTCGATCATGCGGCTGAAGGAAGCCGGCGTTCGCGTTGGCGGCGGTTGTGACGGCATTCGCGATACCTGGGGACCCTGGGGTCAGCCGGATATGCTCGACCGGGCCAAGATCATCGGCATGAAGAACGGCTTGCGCTCGGATATCGAGCTTGCGCATGTCCTCCATGTCGTCTCGCAGGGCGGTGCCGATGTCATGGGCCTCAAGGATTACGGTCTTGAGGTTGGCTGTGACGCAGACTTCACGCTGCTGACCGGCGAAACATTGGCCCATGCCGTTGTCGATGTCGCGCCGCGGCCGCTGGTCGTAAAGGGCGGACGCGTGACCGCCAGAGGCGGCAAGGCGGTGGTGGAGGCACCATGATGAGCAATCCGATACAGTCTATCGCTCTCGGTGAACGGCCCTCCGGTCGCACGCTGCTCACCGCAAGCTGGGTGGTCGGTCATAAGGACGGGTCTCACCGGCTGTTGAAAAACGGCGAAGTGGTTTTCGAGAACGGCGAAATCCTTTTTGTCGGCCATGGCTTTCCGGGCGAGGTCGCGTGGCGCGTCGATTTCGGCAATGCCCTGATCAGCCCCGGCCTGATCGACCTCGATGCGCTTTCCGATTTCGATACGACTATTTTGGGGATCGACAATCACCCCGGCTGGGCGAAGGGCCGTGTATGGCCGCGCTCCTATGTCGAGGCCGGTCCTTACGAGATGTATTCCGAGGAGGAGCTTGCCTTCCAGAAACGTTTCGCCTTTGGCCAGCTTCTCCTCAACGGCATCACCACGGCGGCACCCATTGCCTCGCTGTTTTATCGTGAATGGGGAGAAACGGTCGCTGAATTCGAGGCTGCGGCCGATGCTGCCGGCGAACTTGGTCTCCGGGTCTATCTCAGCCCCGCCTTCCGCTCCGGCGGCATGGTGCTGGAAGAGCCGGGGCGCATGGTGCCCGTGTTCGACGAGGGACGCGGTCTTCAGGGGCTGAAAGAAGCCGTGTCGTTCATCGAACGGCAGACCGGAAGGCACGGTGATCTCGTCCGCGGCCTTCTCGCACCTGATAGGGTTGAAACATCGACGCTCACCCTGCTGGAAAGAACCGATGCGGCCGCCCGTGACCTCGGCTGCAAATTCCGGCTGCATATGGCGCAGGGCACCATGGAAGTTGACACGGTTCGCAAGCTGCATGGCTCGACTGCACCGGTGTGGCTCGCCAAGGCAGGCCTGCTTAGCGACCGCCTTATCGCGCCGCACGCCACCAATGCGACGCAGGAAGATCTGGCGCTCTATGCGGAAAATGGCGTGTCCATCGTCAACTGTCCGCTGGTGTCGGCCAGAAGCGGCAGTACGCTGTCGTCCTTCTCCGCGTGCCGGCAGCTTGGAATAAACATTGCGATGGGCACCGATACGGCGCCCGCCGACATGCTGATGAACCTGCTTGTCGGTCTCATCACCTGCCGCATCAATGACGGTGCTCCAGATAAGGTCCGCTCGGCCGATCTGTTCGACGCCGCCACGCTCGGCGGCGCTCGGGCGCTGGGTCGCTCCGATCTCGGGCATCTTTCCAAGGGTGCGCGCGCCGATATCGTGGTCTTCGATCTGGATGACACGGTCATGGCACCGAGCCTCGATCCGATCACGACGATTGTCACTGGCGGTTCGGGCAAAATCACGCGCGCCGTGTTTGTCGATGGCCGTCTCTCCATGCGGGAAAGACAGGTCGCGAGCATCGACATGGCGAGCGCCCGCATTCAGGCGCAGGCACAGTTCGATGGGCTGATCGCGAAATATCCCGAGCGAAGCTGGGCCAATCCGCCCGTTTCGGAAATCTTCCCCCCGAGCTACCCGGTGGAGGTGAATACCAATGGATGACATGAACCAGTCGGTTATCGATGTCCGCAATTTGAAAGTCGAGTTTCCCGGCCGCCGGGGAACGGTGACGGCACTTTCGGATATCAGCCTTTCCATCCGCCCCGGCGAAATCCTCGGTGTGGTCGGGGAGTCCGGTGCCGGAAAATCCATGACCGGCCTTGCGATACAGGGTTTGCTCGAAAAACCGGGCCGCATCGCGGATGGCGAAATATGGCTTGGGTCGCGTCGTATCGATCAACTCGATGACAGGGCGATGGAAAGCATCCGTGGCCGGGAAATCGGCGCGATCTTTCAGGATCCGCTCACCTCACTCAATCCGCTGTTCACGGTTGGCGCGCAGCTCGTGGAGACGATCCGCCAGCATCTGCCACTTTCGAAAAGGGATGCAAAGGCACGCGCAGTCCAGCTTTTGCGTGATGTCGGTATCCCATCTCCGGAAGAGCGCGTCGATCACCATCCGCATCAATTCTCCGGTGGTATGCGCCAGCGCGTCGTCATAGCGCTCGCACTTGCGGCGTCGCCGAAACTGATCATCGCCGATGAACCGACGACGGCGCTTGACGTGTCGATCCAGGCGCAGATCATCTCGCTGCTGCGCAAGCTCTGCAAGGAAAAGCAGACGGCTGTCATGCTGGTCACCCATGATATGGGCGTCATCGCCGAAGCGGCCGATCGCGTTGCCGTGCTTTATGCTGGCAGGTTGATAGAGGTGGGGCCGGTCGAACAGGTTCTCCATGCGCCGAGGCACCCCTATACGCAGGGCCTGATGGCCTCCATTCCTTCGCTCGGCGCGCGAGTGGAACGGCTCAACCAGATCGACGGTGCCATGCCGCGTCTCGACGCCATCCCGCCCGGATGCGCCTTCAATCCGCGCTGCGGGTTCTCAGGACCGCGTTGTCTTCGCGAGCGGCCGGAACTGGAAGCGGTGGGTGATGGCGCCAGCGCTTGCTGGATGAATGCAGGAGGTACAGCATGAACACGCCCGTTCAAAGAACACCCGCATTGACGGTCAAGGGCCTCACCAAGACCTTCGATGTCTCTGCCCCATGGCTCAACCGGATCATTGAGCGCAAGCCCCGGCAATTCGTCCAGGCCGTAAACGACATCGATTTTACGGTTCCGGCGGGCGGCTGTCTCAGCATCGTAGGGGAAAGCGGCTGCGGCAAGTCCACGGTTGCCCGTCTGGTGACCGGGCTGTTCCGGCCAAGCGCGGGTGATTTCCACTTCGCCAAGGGTCGCAAGGATACACCGCTTTCGGCGCAGATGATCTTTCAGGATCCCTATGCCTCGCTCAATCCGCGCTGGCGGGTGAAGAATATCATTGCCGAACCCATCCGCGAACTGAAACTTCGTGCGACCCGGGCCGAGACCATGGAACGGGTGGAGGAACTGTTGCTGACGGTTGGTCTGTCTGCTTCGGACGGCGAAAAGTTTCCGCACGAATTTTCAGGCGGCCAGCGTCAGCGCATCTCCATTGCCCGCGCTTTGGCAAGTGAGCCCGAGTTTCTGGTCTGTGACGAGCCGACATCGGCACTCGATGTATCGGTGCAGGCGCAGGTGCTGAACCTGATGCGACGCCTTCAGGACGAGTTGGGGCTGACCTATCTGTTCATCAGCCACGACATGAGCGTGGTTCGCCACATGTCGGATCGCATCGCGGTCATGTATCTTGGCCGCATTGTGGAGGAGGGCGACACGGAGGAGCTGTTCGCCCGCCCGCGTCACCCCTATACCCAGCTTCTGCTGCAGACCATTCCCAATATCGACGCGCCGCGCCGTGACCGGGAACTGGTTGCCGGTGAAGTTCCAAGCCCGCTCAAACCGCCATCGGGATGCACGTTTCATCCGCGTTGCCCGCTTGCAACGGCGCGCTGTTCGGCGGAGGTGCCAAAGGTGCGCACGCTTGTCGGCGGCACACGTGTCGCCTGCCATCTGGTGGCGGACGAAGAAGAGCGGGTTGTGAAGGAAAGAGAACTCGTCTGACCGTCGGGTCAGGCGAGTGCGGCGCGCAGATCGTGGGAAAGGTCGCGGATTTCGCTGAGATCGAGTTCCGCTTCCACATGTTCCAGATGGTGGGTCATCAGATGCGTGGCTTTCGCCGGGTCGTTATTGGCAATCGCATCGACGATTTCCGCATGCTCGTCCGGTCCGCAATTGAAGCGGTCGGTGTTGCGGTAAACGGCGGTGATGAGGGAGGAACGCGAAATGAGGTCGCGCATGGTGGTGAACAGGAAATCGGAACCGGCCGTTTCCGCAAGCAGCAGATGGAACCCGCCGGAGAGCTTGATGATATCTGTGGTGATGTTGTGAGCATTGGCCACGCGCTCCTTGGCGACATGGTCGCGAAGCCGTTTCAGATCGGCCTTGGTGGCCGATTTGCACAGACGTTCAACGACACATTGCTCCACGGTACGGCGCACGAAGAACACGTCTCTGGCTTCTTCGACCGATGGTTTCGAAACGAAGGCGCCGCGATTGGGAACGATAGTGACGAGACCGTCGCGCTCCAGAACGGACAGGGCCTGACGGATACGTGCACGGCTGACACTAAAAATTGTCGCCAGTTGTTCTTCCTTCAGCTGCACGCCGGGACGCAGCCGCCGCTCAGCGATGGACAGCCAGACTTTCTCGACAATTTGCTGTGTGGACTGGCCGTTCTGCTCGGTCATTTTGTTCGCTCTCCATTAGGGTTAGAAAAGCGTGATGCCGCCGAAAAAGTCAACTGTTTCAACAGGGTTTTGGTTGCATAATTGTCAACAATATGAAACAATATTGTATACTATAAACGGGAAAACGTCATGGAATTCGACTTCACCACGCTTGAGCCACAGAGCCGCTATCGGTTGCTGACGAATTTTATTGGTCCACGGCCGATAGCGCTTGTCACGACCCGCTCGGAAGCGGGCCACAACAATGCAGCGCCGATGAGCTTTTTCAACGTCTTCTCCCATGATCCGCCCATCGTTGTTCTCGGAATCCAGCCGCGTCTGAATGGCGAGGAGAAGGACACGATGGCCAATATTCGCCGCACCGGCGAGTTTGTCGTCAACATGGTCGATATGACTATTTCCGAACATATGCTTGTCTGCGGCCTCGGTTTCGACAGCGAGGTCGACGAACTTTCCATGGCGCAGCTGACGCCGACGCCCTGCAACAAGATCGATGCAAGCTTTGCAGCGGAATCGCCCTGCGCCTTCGAGTGCCGGGTGGAGCGTCTGATCGATTATCCGCGGCGGACGCTGGTGCTGGGGGAGGTCGTGCACATGCATGTCCACAGGGACTGCCTCGACAAGGAGGGGCATTATGTCGATCCGGACCGATACCAGCCGATCGCACGCCTCCATGCCGACAATTACATTACCTCGGATCGCCAGTTCGTCTTGAAGGCGCCCCCGATTACCGACTTCATCAAGCCAGATGGCAAGTGACAGTCCCGAAAGGCTGACCTGAATGCATATTCGTCTCATCAACCCAAACTCAACCGCCTCAATGACGGCGCAGGCGCTCGAGAGCGCCTTGCGCGTCAGGCAGGCGGATACGAAGATTTCCGCTGCAAATCCTGTCGATACGCCGGTCAGTATTGAAGGCGGGGCCGATGAGGCGCTGGCTGTTCCCGGCATGCTGGAGGAAATTCGCAAGGGCGAGCGGCTGGGCGTCGATGCCTATGTCATTGCCTGCTTTGATGATCCGGGCCTGCATGCGGCGCGTGAAGTTGCGCGTGGTCCCGTGATCGGCATCTGCCAGGCCGGCATTCAGGTTGCGATGACGATCAGCCGCCGCTTTTCCATCATCACAACGCTGCCGCGCTCCATCCCCATTATCGAAGATCTCGTCGATAGCTACGGTGCACAGCGGCATTGCCGCAGGGTTCGTGCCATCAATCTGCCGGTGCTGGGTCTTGAAGAGGATCCGCTTGCAGCCGAGGCGATGTTGATCCGTGAAATCGAAGCGGCCAAGAAAGAAGATGCGGCAGAAGCCATCATCCTCGGTTGCGCCGGCATGTCCGCACTGTGCGACAGGCTGCGCGAGGCAACCGGCGTCCCTGTCATCGATGGTGTCACGGCCGCCGTCAAGCTGGCCGAAGCCCTGGTGGGCGCGGGTTACGTGACATCCAAGGTCAATGCCTATGATTATCCGCGGGTGAAGGAAACCAAGCTCGTCGCCTGACCGGGAAAGGCGGGTGCGGCAAAGCGCCTCCACGGCGTTTGCGACAAAGCTCGCCTCGCTCTAGTGTCTGCTTTCGCGCCGGTCCGCAGAATGGCCGCGCGGGATGGGAGGCAGGATGATCGACAAGCTGGAGTTTTTCATTGCACTTGCGCGCGCGGAGCATTTCGGGCGGGCCGCGGAGGAGTGCGGCATCTCGCAGCCGACGCTGTCTGCGGCCATCCGGCAACTGGAAGATCAGCTCGGTGTCGTGCTCGTCGTGCGCGCGGCCCGATATCAGGGCCTGACGCCGGAGGGGCAGCGGGTTCTCGAATGGGCAAGGCGTATCGTTGCCGATACACGTACCATGCGGGAGGAAATGCGGGCTGCGCGCAAAGGTCTCGCCGGCCATATCCGGCTTGCCGTCATCCCCACCGCTCTCGCCATGGTGCCCAGGCTCACCGAACCCTTTCAGGCGCGCCACCCGGCAGTCACGTTTTCCGTCACCTCCCGCACGTCGTTGCAGGTTCTCAGCCAGATCGAAAATCTCGAAATCGACGCGGGAATCACCTATCTCGACAACGAACCTCTGGGCCGGGTAACGACGGTTCCGCTTTACTCGGAGCGATATCACCTGATTGCGGCAGCAGGCACGCCCCTTGCCGATCAAGAGAGCGTGACCTGGAAGCAGGTTTCTGGTCTTCGGCTTTGCCTATTGACTTCCGACATGCAAAACCGCCGCATTATCAACAAGCACATGGCCGAAGCGGGTGTTGAAGCGAAACCCACGCTCGAGTCCAATTCGATGATTGTACTGTTTTCCCATATCCGAACCGGACAATGGGCTTCAATTATGCCGCGTAACATCGCGGAATCGTTTGGTTTTCCAAAGCAGATCCGAATGATCCCGATTGTCGAGCCCGATGCCGAGCATCTTGTCGGCCTCATCGCTACCTATCGTGAACCGCATACGCCACTCGTTTCCGCACTGCTGCATGAGGCCCGATTGCGCGTCGCGGCCTCCGCTTTTGATAGAAATTTCCTATCGACTGACGGAAAGACGATATTGACCTGATCTTGCTCCGCTCGCCATTCTTTCGCCATCAGGCAGCGCGGCGCGCCGGACAAGGATGTGGAGGTCCTCCGGTTCAAACGCCCGCCACCTGTCGGTTTGGGAGGACTGGCTCATGAATATTCGTGCTGTCGCCGCAGATGAGGCGACGCGTGTGCAGGCTATCATTGACGACTGTCTGCATATGGAAGGGCCAATGCTGCCCATCCTGCACAGGGTGCAGGAAGAATTCGGCTATGTGCCTGATAGCGTCAAACAGGTGATCGCCCTGGCCCTCAACGTATCGCGTGCCGAAGTGCATGGTGTTGTGAGCTTCTATCCCGATTTTCGCGACCATCCCCGCGGGCGCCATGTGCTGAAGCTCTGTCGGGCCGAGGCTTGCCAGTCGATGGGCTGCGAGTCTCTTGCCGACACCATCAAGGGGAAACTTGGTCTCGACTGGCACCAGACGGCAAAGGATGGCTCGGTCACACTCGAGCCGGTCTTCTGTCTCGGACTCTGCGCCCAGGCACCCGCGCTGATGCTGGATGGCGAGGTTCATGCCAGAGTGGATGAGCACTGTCTTGGCGACATTCTGGCGGAGGTGCGTCGATGAGCGTGACCGTTTTTGTGCCTTGCGATTCCGCAGCACTCGCCGTTGGTGCCGACCGCGTTGCCGAAGCAATCCAGGGTGAGGCCGCGGCCCGCAATCTTGATATTCGCCTTGTCCGCAACGGTTCGCGCGGCCTGCTCTGGCTTGAAGTGCTGGTAGAGGTCGACACCCATCATGGCCGCGTTGCTTATGGTCCGGTCAAAGCTTCTGATGTTTCCGGGCTGTTCGATGCGGATTTTCTTCATGGCGGCGATCATGCGCTCTGTCTTGGGCTGACCGAAGAAATCCCTTTCCTGAAGAATCAGACGCGCCTGACGTTTGCGCGCTGCGGCGTGACCGATCCGCTTTCGCTGGAAGACTACCGTGCCAACAAGGGCATGAAGGGGCTGGAGAGAGCCGTTGCACTCACCCCCGCGGAGATCGTCAAACAGGTCACCGATAGCGGCCTTCGCGGACGGGGTGGCGCCGGTTTTCCGACCGGTATCAAGTGGAAAACCGTGGCGGATGCCACCGCTGATCAGAAATACATTGTCTGCAATGCGGATGAGGGCGACAGCGGCACCTTTGCCGACCGCATGATCATGGAAGGCGATCCCTTTGTTCTTATTGAGGGCATGGCCATTGCCGGCCTCGCGGTTGGTGCAACGAAGGGCTACATCTACACCCGCTCCGAATATCCCCATGCCGTTAGGACGATGGAAAAAGCCATCGACATTGCCCTGCGAGAAGGGGTGATCGGCGCGTCTGTGCTGGGTTCGGGTCGCGCGTTCGATCTCGAGGTGCGCATGGGCGCCGGAGCCTATGTATGCGGTGAGGAAACCTCGCTTCTCAACAGTCTCGAAGGCAAGCGCGGCACGGTGCGCGCCAAGCCGCCGCTTCCCGCCCTGCAGGGGCTGTTCGGCAAGCCGACGGTAGTCAACAATGTCATTTCTCTTTCTTCGATCCCTGTGATCATGGATCGCGGCGCGGCGTTCTACCGGGATTTCGGCATTGGTCGTTCGCACGGCACAATCCCGATCCAGCTTGCCGGAAACATCAGACATGGCGGGCTTTACGAGACCGCTTTCGGTCTGCCGCTCGGGCAATTGGTCAACGAGATCGGCGGCGGTACCATTACTGGCCGGCCGGTCAAGGCGGTTCAGGTCGGCGGCCCATTGGGCGCTTATTTCCCGGTGTCGCTGTTTGATACGCTGTTCGACTACGAGGCATTTACCGCCGCTGGCGGCCTGATCGGTCATGCCGGCATTGTCGTCTTTGACGACACCGCCGATATGCTGCGCCAGGCGCGTTTTGCCCTGGAATTCTGTGCCGTCGAAAGTTGCGGAAAGTGTACGCCATGCCGGATCGGTTCGACACGCGGTGTCGAGACGGTGGACAAGATTTCCCTTGGAATAGAAGCAGAGCGAAATACGGCGCTGCTTGAGGATCTCTGCGAAACCATGAAGTTCGGTTCGCTCTGCGCGCTAGGCGGATTCACGCCTTATCCCGTGATGAGCGCGCTCAGGCACTTCCCGCAGGATTTTGCACCCATCCCACGTGTCGAAGCGGCGGAGTGAGACCATGGCCCTTATATCTGAAATCGACTACGGAACACCAAAATCCACCTCGACAGAGATGGTCACGCTAACGATAGACGGCCGCGAGATCACCGTGCCGGCGGGAACGTCCATCATGCGTGCTTCGAGAGAAGCGGGCATCGATGTTCCCAAACTCTGCGCCACCGATATGGTCGATGCCTTCGGTTCCTGTCGCCTCTGTCTCATCGA
Source organism: Agrobacterium tumefaciens (assembly GCF_013318015.2). NCBI lineage: Bacteria > Pseudomonadati > Pseudomonadota > Alphaproteobacteria > Hyphomicrobiales > Rhizobiaceae > Agrobacterium > Agrobacterium tumefaciens. The sequence continues at coordinate 1,999,786 of NZ_CP115842.1, forward strand.
GGTGGAGGGCCGCAATGGCACCCCCGCCTCCTGCACCACGCCAGTGGCGGCCGGTCTTGTCGTCCACACCCAGACGGAACGCCTGAAGCAGATCCGCAAGGGTGTGATGGAGCTTTATATCTCCGACCATCCGCTCGACTGTCTCACCTGCGCCGCAAATGGCGATTGCGAATTGCAGGATATGGCCGGCGCCGTCGGCCTGCGTGACGTGCGTTACGGCTATGATGGCGACAACCATGTGAAGGCCCGTGCCGGCGATGGCGACCTCAACGCCAACTGGATGCCAAAGGACGAGAGCAACCCGTATTTCACCTACGATCCGTCGAAGTGCATCGTCTGTTCCCGCTGCGTGCGCGCCTGTGAGGAAGTGCAGGGAACGTTCGCATTGACGATCGAAGGGCGCGGCTTTGAAAGCCGTGTTTCGCCCGGCGCCCACGAGGCATTTCTTGATTCCGAATGCGTTTCCTGCGGCGCCTGCGTGCAGGCCTGTCCGACGGCGACGCTGACTGAAAAATCGGTGATCGACATCGGCCAGCCCGAACATTCGCTGGTCACCACCTGCGCTTATTGCGGTGTCGGCTGTTCGTTCAAGGCGGAAATGCGTGGCGAAGAGCTGGTTCGCATGGTGCCGTGGAAGGACGGTCAGGCAAACCGTGGCCATTCCTGCGTCAAGGGTCGCTTCGCTTATGGGTATGCCAGCCACCGCGACCGCATTCTCAACCCGATGGTCCGTGAAAAGATCAGCGACCCGTGGCGCGAAGTGACGTGGGACGAGGCGTTTGCCCATGTCGCCTCCGAATTCCAGCGCATTCAGGGAACCTATGGCCGCGAATCCATCGGCGGCATCACCTCTTCCCGCTGCACCAATGAAGAGACGTTTCTGGTCCAGAAGCTCATCCGCGCCGGTTTCGGCAACAACAATGTCGATACCTGCGCCCGCGTCTGTCATTCGCCGACAGGTTACGGGTTGGGGCAGGCGTTCGGCACCTCTGCCGGAACGCAGAATTTCGATTCCGTCGAACATTCTGATGTTGTCCTCGTCATCGGCGCCAACCCGACGGACGGGCACCCGGTGTTCGGCTCACGCTTGAAGAAGCGGCTGCGCCAGGGCGCCAAGCTGATCGTCATCGATCCGCGCCGCATCGATCTCGTTCGCACGCCGCATGTGGAGGCGTCGTTCCATTTGCCGCTGAAGCCCGGGACGAATGTTGCTGTGCTGACGGCCCTTGCCCATGTCATCGTCACCGAAGGTTTGTTCGACGAGGCCTTCATCCGCGAGCGTTGCGACTGGTCGGAATTTGAGGACTGGGCCGCCTTCGTGGCCGAACCGCAGCATGGCCCGGAGGAAACCGAAAGCTTTACCGGCGTACCCGCCGAGGAGCTGCGCGGTGCCGCCAGGCTGTTTGCCAAGGGCGGCAATGGCGCAATCTATTATGGGCTTGGCGTTACCGAACACAGCCAGGGTTCCACGACCGTCATGGCGATTGCCAATCTTGCCATGGCGACCGGCAACATTGGTCGCCCCGGTGTCGGCGTCAATCCGTTGCGCGGCCAGAACAATGTGCAGGGTTCCTGCGACATGGGGTCTTTCCCGCATGAGCTTCCCGGTTATCGTCATATATCCGACGATGCCACCCGGGAAATATTCGAAAAGCTCTGGGGCGTTACCCTCAACAACGAGCCGGGGCTGCGCATCCCCAACATGCTGGATGCAGCCGTCGATGGCAGTTTCAAGGGCATCTACATTCAGGGCGAAGACATTCTCCAGTCGGACCCGGACACCAAGCATGTTTCAGCCGGTCTTGCCGCGATGGAATGTGTTGTCGTGCACGACCTGTTCCTGAACGAGACGGCGAACTACGCGCATGTCTTCCTGCCGGGTTCCACCTTCCTCGAAAAGGATGGCACGTTCACCAATGCCGAACGCCGCATCAATCGTGTGCGCAAGGTCATGTCGCCGAAAAACGGCTATTCGGATTGGGAGGTCACCCAGAAGCTGGCTCAGGCCATGGGGCTGAACTGGAACTATACGCACCCGTCGCAGATCATGGATGAAATCGCCGCCACGACGCCGAGCTTTGCCGGCGTTTCCTATGACTATCTGGAGAGCAGAGGCTCGGTGCAGTGGCCGTGTAACGAAAAATTCCCGGAAGGCTCGCCGATCATGCATGTGGACGGGTTCGTGCGCGGCAAGGGCAAGTTCATCCGCACCGAATATGTGGCGACGGACGAGCGTACCGGCCCGCGCTTTCCGCTGCTGCTCACCACCGGCCGCATTCTGTCGCAGTACAATGTCGGCGCGCAGACACGGCGCACCGAAAACGTCGTCTGGCATGAGGAGGATCGTCTCGAAATCCATCCGCATGATGCCGAACAGCGTGGCGTCAAGGATGGTGACTGGATCAAGCTCGCCAGCCGCTCGGGCGATACGACGCTACGGGCGCTGATCACCGATCGCGTTGCGCCGGGGGTGGTCTATACCACCTTCCACCATCCGGGCACGCAGGCAAACGTCATCACCACCGACTACTCCGACTGGGCGACGAACTGTCCGGAATACAAGGTAACTGCGGTTCAGGTCTCGCCCTCGAACGGGCCGACCGAATGGCAGGAAGGATATGACGCGCTCAGCCGCCGTTCGCGGCGGATCGCAGGCAAGCTCGAGGCGGCCGAATAATCGGGGCCGGGGCAATCCCGGCCTTTTGAAAACGTGAACGTCGTCCGTGAGGCGGCGCGGGGAAACAGCCATGTTGCTTAATCACACCGACGAAAAACTGGTGAGAATGGCGAACCAGATCGCGACTTTTTTCCTTTCCCAGCCGGAGGATATCCGCGTTGAGGGGGTCGCCACCCACATTAACAAATTCTGGGAACCCCGTATGCGCAAACGGTTTTTCGAGATGGTTGATGCCGGTGCCGGGGAGTTTTTGCCGCTGGTGCTCGCAGCAGCGCTCAAGATCAAGAGGCCGGGGGTGCCCGCCGCCGATGCGGTCGGGCTTGGCAAGGATGCCACGGGAACGCCGGAGGGCAAGGGCGTTGCTGCGGGCGAGTCCTTGTCCGAACCGAGCATTCCCGAAACCACGTAAAGCCAGACGGTAACACGCCGCAAACAGGTATTGCCGGATGGGGGACATCCGGCGTTCTCGGTAACGCCCGGTCGATGCGGCCAATGCGGGCGTATCATGGTTGTCCAGACATTCACGAGGGAGGTAGTGTCGATGGCAGTAGCAGGCGTATCTGCGGGAGGGCCGGTGCAAGCCGGGGTTCTAGACCGCGAACGGATCATAGCAAAACCCGGCTTCAACCGCTGGCTGGTACCGCCGGCGGCTTTGGCCATTCACTTGTGTATCGGCATGGCCTACGGCTTCAGCGTCTTCTGGCTGCCGCTGTCCAAGGCATTGCCGGCAACGGACCCCAGTTGCTCCAGCCTTACCCTTGTCGGGGCACTGTTCACCACGGAGTGCAACTGGCGTGTGGCCGATCTTGGCTGGATCTATACGCTCTTCTTCGTCTTGCTCGGATGCTCGGCGGCGATCTGGGGCGGTTGGTTGGAAAGGGTCGGACCGCGCAAGGCCGGCTTCGTTTCCGCCTGCTGCTGGTGCGGCGGCATTCTGGTTGCAGCGATTGGCGTGATGACGCATCAGCTCTGGCTGATGTGGGTCGGGGCAGGTGTCATCGGCGGCGTTGGTCTTGGTCTCGGTTACATCTCGCCGGTCTCGACATTGATCAAATGGTTTCCGGACCGGCGCGGCATGGCAACCGGCATGGCCATCATGGGCTTCGGCGGCGGCGCTATGATCGGCGCACCGCTTGCCAATCTGCTCATGAATACCTTCAAGACGGATACATCAGTCGGTGTCTGGCAAACGTTCGTCGTCATGGCATTGATCTATTTCGTCTTCATGATGGCGGGTGCCTTCGGTTACCGCATTCCACCGGCGGGCTGGCGTCCGGAAGGCTGGACGGCCCCGGCGGCCAAAAGTGCAATGATCACCAATCGTCACGTTCATCTGCGTGATGCGCACAAGACGAAGCAGTTCTGGCTCATCTGGGCGGTTCTGTGCCTCAACGTGTCAGCGGGTATCGGCGTGATCGGCATGGCATCGCCAATGTTGCAGGAGATTTTCGCGGGTTCGTTGATCGGTCTGCCCGGCGTTGGTTTTGCGGACCTCAACATCGAGCAGAAAGCATCGATCGCCGCCATCGCGGCCGGGTTCACGGGCCTGCTGTCGCTGTTTAACATCGGTGGCCGCTTCTTCTGGGCTTCCATGTCCGACAAAATCGGCCGCAAGAACACTTACTTCTGCTTCTTCGTGCTTGGCATCATTCTTTATGCGCTTGCCCCGACGCTGGCAACGATGGGTTCCAAGGCGTTCTTCGTTCTTGCCCTCGGCATCATCCTGTCGATGTATGGCGGCGGCTTTGCAACCATTCCCGCCTATCTTGCCGACATATTCGGCACGCAGTTCGTCGGCGCGATCCATGGCCGCCTGCTGACGGCATGGGCAACGGCGGGTATCGCCGGGCCTGTTGTCGTCAACTACATCCGCGAGGCACAGATTGCGGCCGGTGTCGCGCCGGGTCCCGCACTCTATACCAGCACCATGTACATCCTGGCGGGGATGCTCGCGATCGGCCTCGTCGCCAACGCGTTTGTCCGACCGCTGCCGGAGAAATGGTTCATGTCGGATGCGGAGGTTGCGACACTTCAGGCCAAGACTGCAGCTGCCAATGCAGGGCCCACCGGTTCCTTCGGTATCGGCAGGGGTGGTTTGGACGCCAAGGCCGCACTCGCCTGGGCAGCCGTCGGCATACCACTTCTCTGGGGCGTGTGGGTCACGGTCAAAAGCAGCCTTGTGCTGTTTGGCTGATTGCAACAAACATCAGATCGTCCGGGCAGCCCTGTGGCTGCCCGGATTTGTTTTCAGGCCTTGAGTGACAGGCGGGCATTCTCGAAGGGCAGGCCGTCATCGTCAGTCGACCTGCGCGAGACTTCAAGGAAGCCAAGCGAACGGTAAAACCGCATCGCCTGCTCATTGGCGGTATAGACCTCAAGCGACAATTCACCCTTGAGATCAAGCGCGTGGGCGATGAGCCTGCGCCCGATACCCTTGCCATGTTGTGCCGGTGCGACGAACAGGCCTCCGATGAAACTGTCGAGCAGGCTGATGAAGCCAACAGGGTCGCCGGCCTGCGCCGCGACGAAAGTCTCCGATAGCGGCAGATAGGTATCTTCGATCAGCCTTTGCTGCTCGCGCAAACGCTGCGTGCCGATAAAGGGATGCGCCAGCAGCGAGGCATCGAGCCAGATGCGTGACAGGATTTGCGTATCCGCTGCCGCGTCAAACGGCCGGATGTCGATAGATTTGATATTCATGGAAATTCCGCAGAATTAGACATGCCAAAGGGTCAGCTCCGTTTTCAGAGCCGGCTGAAACCGCGATGGGCGGTCAGATTTTCAACCTCTGCGCATAAATCTCCCTGCTTCGAAACCTGTATCTACCGCTGCTGCGCAGCAGGGTCAACAAAGGGAAAGGCGGGCTTTCCTCAAGATCCTGCCGGCAGGGCCAGCGAACAGGTAAGCCCGCCATTTTCGCCGCGCTCCAGCCTGATGCTGCCGCCATGAAGCTCCACAAGTTCCTTGACGATGGTAAGACCGAAGCCGTCACCCGGAACGGTCTCGTCCATGCGTCTGCCCGGCTGGAAAGCCTCCGAAATACGGTTGTCCTCGATGCCAGGTCCATTGTCCGAGATCACGATCCAGACGTCGCGTCCGGTCTTTTTCGCGGAAATACGAACCGCGCTTTTTGCCCATTTGAATGCGTTGTCGATGATATTGCCAACGATCTCGTCCAGATCCTCAGGGGTGACCTGAAATAGCAACTCGGGGTCCACATCGACTGTAGCGACAATCCCCCGGTCGGCATGAATACGCGACATGATATCAACGATATCGTCTATCCTCGGTTTGAGGGCGGTCACCGTGGCCGTGCCGCCTGCCGCGGTCTTGCGGGCTCTAGCCAGATGGTGGCGGATGCGCTGGTCGATCCTGTCCACCAGCGCACGCATTTCGCGGTCCGGGTCGTTGGTTTCGTTGAGCGCAAGGTAGAGGCTTGTCACGGGAGTTTTCAGACCATGGGCGAGATTTGCAAAGTGCAGACGTGTTTCCGCAAGCCTCTCGCTATTCTGCTCCACGAGACGGTTGATTTCGCCCGAGGCGGGACGCAGTTCCTCGACATCCGCCTCCGGCAACCTGTCGAGTGTGCCTGCCGAAATCGAGGAAATATCGGCGGTGAGTTGCCGCAGTGGTCGCAGACCATATCTGACCTGCAGGAAAATACCGCCGACGAGGCTCGCGCCCAAGAGGGTCATGGCAGGTATCAACCACAGAAGCGCGCTTCGGGCGGGTGCAACCAGCGCGAATTGCGGCGCAGTGGCAGTGATTTCGACGAGGCGCTGTCCAACCATGGTTTGAATGGATCTGAGATAGAGCTTCTCGCCGTGAAAATCGGCATTCGCGCCGGGACGAGGGCCGTGGCCCATCATTTTGCGCCATTCGAACGGGGAGGGCGGGTTGGTTATGGTTTGCCCCGCGAGCGACCGAGAGACGATAGCTACACCCTCGCCGGTGATCTGCCAGTACCAGCCGGAGCCGCGCCTGTCGAATGGCGGGCCGTCCAGCGCGGCGTTGAGTGTCACGCCGCCGCTTGCGCTGCCGGAGAGCGCGCTCCGCAATCCCTCTATCTGCGTGTCGAGCCGTTGGTCGATCTGTTCACGCACCACGGCGGCAACGATGAGATAGAGTATGATGGAGGCGACGATCACGGTCGCGGTGACGAAAACCACGGAAAAAACCGTGAGGCGGCGCGAGATCGACGAACCCGGAATGGCCGAAAACTCCCTCATGGCTCTGCCTTCAGCATGTAACCGCGCCCGCGAACGGTCTCTATATGCCCGGCACCGATCTTGCGTCGCAGGCGGGCAATGATCACTTCGATGGAATTGGAATCCACTTCCGCATCGCCCTCATAGACCCGTTCGATAAGTTCGCGGCGGTCGACCACCACTTCCTTGCGCAGGATGAGGCAGGAGAGGACCCGCCACTCCAGCGCGGTCAGCTTCAGCGGCAAGCCGTCCTGTTCGAAGGTTCCGAGCTGCGCATCGAAGATGAGCGAACCGCAGGTGATGGCGGAGGCGGCGTGGCCGGTGGCGCGGCGAACGAGTGCACGCAGCCGCAGCACCAGTTCTTCTACCTTGAACGGCTTGGTGAGAAAATCGTCTGCTCCCGCTTTGAAACTCGCCACCTTGTCCGGCCATCCGTCACGCGCGGTCAAAACGAGCACGGGAAGGTTCCGCTGCGCCGCCCGCCATGATTTCAGAACCGATACGCCATCGATTTTCGGTAATCCCAGATCGAGAACGGCCACGTCGTAAAGTTCGGTAAGTCCGGCATGTTCGGCATCCTCGCCATTCTGCGCGATGTCGACGACAAAATTTTCCGCCCGCAGGCTGGTTGCGATGCGCCGGGAAAGATCGGTATCGTCTTCAACGAGAAGTATGCGCATGGTCCTGCCGTTTCGGTTTCGTGGGCGGTGTTTTAACTAGGCCCGGAAGGCTTAACTCAACCTGAACCACAAGGTTCAGGCTGCTGGTGGTGCCAGGCAGGTAAAAAGGCCCTGTCAATCAAACAGGAGACCACCATGTCCCACTCTGAAGAGAATAACGAAATCGCAGCACCGAAGGCCACTTCTGACACTCCCGTGCCGCCGCACCGGAAACATCGCCGTAAAACCGGAGCTTTCGCCTTTGCGGCCGTTGCCATGCTGGCCGTTGGGGCAGCTGCCGGAGCCGGTGCGGTGAAGCTGACACGCCCGACACCCGAGATGGCGCCGATGACGCCCGTTGCCATTTCCACCGTCAAGGAAGGGAATCTCGTGACCCTGAAGGGCAAGGTCGCCGAGATTTTCGGCAACAAGTTCATTGTTCAGGATGATAGCGGCCGCGCACTCATCGATACCGGCCCCGAGGGCGACAATGGGAAGGTCGTGACTGTCGATGAAGCGGTCAGCGTTCAGGGCCGTTTCGACAGGGGTGTCCTGCGGGCAAGCTATGTCGTCCGTCAGGATGGCACTATCGAGGCACTTGGACCGGCAGGCCGTCCGCCGCATCATGGTCCTAAAGAGGATATGATGCGCGGGCCAAAAGGCGACGGCCCGATGGGTGAGATCATGCCTCACCCCAAACCCTGATATTGGGGCCTGATCTGCGCCAGACGGCGCGGGCTCGAAGACGATAACCGTCCCGAGCCCGCGCCGCCTGTTTTTTTAAGGTTTAGCCCGCACGCTTCAACTGCAGACGCGAGACACCCGCAGCGATGTTAACGCCGGTGCCGACTTCGGCGCTGAGCGGCTGAAGCGCGAAGTTCTTGGCATTGCCGCCGATCAGTGCATTGGCGCCCAAGCCCACGCCGACCGATGCGGCAGCGGAGGCACCAACATAGTTGCCGCTCAACGCACCGTCACCCACGCGGCTGGCTGCGGTGTTCAGCACGATCCAGCTCATATAGGTCTTGCCGGTTACGCCGATGTCGAGACCGAGCTTGCCGATCGTGCCGGTATAACGCTCGGTCTTGCCGGAGCGCTGGCGAAACTCGCAGGCCACGCTCTTGCTGGAGCCGACCACAAGGCCGACGCCGCCGGCAATTTCGCACGACAGGGTGCCGACGCGTTCCTTCTGCGCGGTTTCCATGGGGCGCTTTGCATTGTGCTTCGTTTCGGCTGAAGCAATCGGGGCAAGGGCCAGGGTTGCAATCGCGGTTGCGAGAACGAATGTCTTCATTGTTTTTCACTCCTGTTGTTATTCGCTAGATGGATGCGCCGGGACGGCGTCTCCAGATAGGTGCAAGGCCGCTGCCGTATCGCCAGATCGGCGATGATGGGCCGCGACGCGAAACATTCTGCGATGATGACCGCATGTTCGAAGGCAGAGAGTGTTTCCACCTCTCCGGAGAGCACGATACGGCCCTCCACGGAGGTGACGGAAATCGAGCTTTTTTCCTGCCCGTCCGCATAGGCGATCACGGCTTGCAACGCGGCGCACAGGCTGATCTCCTGGGGATCGCAGCTTGACACCTGGTTTGCATCGCACGAGAGCATCATCGTGAAACCTCCTGCCTTGAACATAGGTGGTTCACTTGAGAACTTTGTTGACGGCGTCCTTTGCCTGTCCGAGCTTCTCCTGCGCCTGGCCAGCCAGTTTCTCGGCCTTGCCTTCTGCCTGAAGCTTGTCGTTGCCGGTGATCTTGCCAGCTGCTTCCTTGATTGTGCCCTTGGCTTGACGGGCGATACCTTCGATACGGTTATTGTCCATGACGAACTCCTTCCATCGTTAGAGGGTGCCGCTGTTGGTAACGGCATGATGGTAAGGTAGTTCGGGAAAATCACAGTTTGCAGAGCAATAGCTACTAGTTGAACTGGTACAAACTGACCTATTTTCGCGTTCGGCTGCGGTTATTTTTCCCTATGGCCGGTAAAACCGCGCTCACGTGCCCAGATCACGGCGGCGGTACGGCGGTTGACGCCGATCTTGCCGTAGAGTGAGGCGATATGGTTGCGGATCGTATGCTTGGACAGGTTCAGCCTGTCGCTCATTTCCTTGTCGCTGCATCCATCGCAGATCAGTGACAGGATTTGCTCCTCGCGCTCGGTGAGATCCTTGAGGGAGGCTGAAGACGTTGTGCCGCGGGAGTTTTGACGCAGCCCCGCCAGCCGCTCGACAACCGTCCGGCTGAACCAGGATGTATCGGTCATGACGCTTTCGATCGCTTCAATCAGTTCGTTCTCGGTTCTACGCCGCTCAGTCACGTCCTGTATCGCCCAGATGACACAGAGCTGATCGTTGATCTCGGCGCGTTCGGCGGAAACGATGCATTCGGCCAAACCGCCACCGGAAAGATTCATGCGCATGTTCTCATCGCGGATGGGGATGTTTTCCTTCAGCCGCTTTTCGAGATCGCGGCGCGCGCCCGCGTCCTCCCACAGCCGCAATTCGCTGGCCGTCTTGCCCACGACTTCGGCCTCGTTGCGTCCGCACAGCACCAGAAACGCGTCATTGACTTCCATCAGCACGAAGTCGTCCAGCCTCGAAATCGCTGCCGGGACAGGCGACAGGCGAAAGGACTTGAAGAAGCGCTCCTCGCTCTGTCGCAGAGCGTTCTGGGCTTTGCGGCGGCCGTCCAGATCGGCGAAGGTGAACAGCATGCACGGTTCTTCGGCAACGGCGATCGTTTCGCCGGCCACGATGACCAGCCTGTCGCCGCCGGGGATGGGAATGAGCGCCTCGCGCTGACGGATGAGCCGGCCATCCTCCAGCTTTTTCAGGGCGTCCTCGCCTGTGTCGCACTCGGAAAACAGTCCGAGTTCCTCGACACTGATGCCGATGATCTCTTCACGGCTGAACCCGGTCATCTCAAGAAAACCCTGATTGACGCGGATGAAACGCTTGTCCTCCAGCCGGCATATCAGCCCCGGCGCCGGATTTGCATTGAAGGCGCTCTCGAAGCGCGCCTCCGCCTCAAAACGCGGCGTTTCGTCCCGGATGATCAGGACCAGAACATCCGGTTTTGCGCCAGCATCTTCAAGAACGAGCCCGCGCACCGTGTGGACCCAGCATTCCGCTTCATCGCCGCTTGGCGATATCTCTACCGTCACATCTTCGAAGGTCTCGCCCGCCAGAAGCCGTTCAAGCGGATATTGCCCCTCGTCGAGCAGGTGGTTGTTGCGGTATCGAAGCGTGAAATTTCGCCGATAGGCAGCGGCATCCTCCCCAAGCTCAGGCATCGCTTCTATACGGTGCATCTGAAGGGCGGCCTTGTTGGCCCAGGCAATCGTTCCGTCGTTTTCGAGCAGGATCAACCCGTCGCTGAGGCCCGCTACGAGGTTTTGCAACACGAGCCGGTTGATCTTGGGAATGTTTACGCTGTCGTCCATGTTGCCCCCGGTATTTCAATGCTTTGTGCCCGATATAACGCGCGGTTCCGCCAAGCGTTGCAGGGCAGGCGTGTCGCGTGGCCTTCGCGCATGGTTTGCGATGCCGGTTGCTTGCTCTCAAGTCCATTTGAGCTACTATGCGCTGATGGCGGGGAGGCCATTCTACAGGAGGGTTCATGAATTACCGGTCTTTGAAACGGCGGATGGTGTTGAAACTTGCGGCTACGGCTGCTTCTTTTTGCATGATGGGACTGACGGCGAGCGCGCAGGGTTTTCCTGATCGAACGATTACGCTGGTCGTTCCCTTTGCGGCAGGTGGCTCAACCGATGTGGTTGCGCGCGTCATCGCACAGAAAATGGGTGATGAGCTTGGTCACCAGATCGTCGTTGAAAATGTTGCCGGTGCAGGCGGTAATCTCGGTGCCGACCGTGTCGCACGCGCAGAGCCTGACGGTTACACGATCCTGATGGGCACCGTTGCTACCCATGCCTTGAACCCGCTCATTCTCAAGACAAAGCCTTACGATCCGCAAAAGGATTTTGCCCCGGTCTCGCTTCTGGTCGTGGTTCCCAATGTGCTTGTTGTCAATCCGAAGCTGAACGTCAACAGCGTCGCGGAATTGATCGCGCTTCTGAAGGCCGAACCCGACAAATATGCCTATGCCTCGTCCGGCAATGGCACGCCGCTGCATCTTTCAGGGGAATTGTTCAAGAGCATGACCGGTGTGAGCATGCAGCACGTTCCCTATAAAGGTGCCGGCCCCGCGCTCAACGATCTTCTTGGCAACCAGATTTCGATCATGTTCGACAATCTGCCGTCGTCGTCCGGCCACATCAAATCCGGCACATTGCGGGCGCTTGGCGTAACGACCGCCGAGCGGGCGTCATCATTCCCGGATCTGCCGACCATTGCCGAAACCGTACCCGGTTATGAAACCTACACGTGGAACGCGCTGTTTGCGCCTGCCGGCACGCCGGCCGATGTGGTGGACACACTGAATGCGGCGGCCAAGAAAGCGCTTGCCGATCCGGGTGTGGCGGCCCGCATGGCCGAATTCAGCGCCAAGATCGTCGGCTCTTCGCCCGATGAGCTGAAAAGCCACGTTGCAGCCGAAATCGCCAAATGGGAACCGGTCGTCAAGAACGCAAACGTCCAGATGGATTGACCAGATATGTTCTCGCCGCGCACCGGAGCCTGGGTGCGGCGGGAAGCGCCACCACGCAAAAACCGTGGCCGAAGCTTTCATTGGCATCGGCCACGTTCGTTGCCGTCACACCAGCTGATGTGTCGTTTTCGCATCACTTGCCATAAGGTTGCAATTACCCGGTTGGCAACGGCGAACAGCTCAGGTACAAATTTCTCACCGCGTCAGATCGAACATAGGGAGGCGTTGCATGACATCATCATTCATCAAGTTCCTCCCGCGTGGAATGAACCGACACTAGGTCATTTCCATTCGTGGCCCGCCCCGAGCGCGCCCCACATGCGGTTTTGTTTTCCTTCATAGCCCGATTGATCTGACGGGATCATTTTTGTTTTCCGCCCGGGCTGTGCCATCCAACTTCCGTTTTTGAGGACCGGTTGCCGAACGCATGGCGCCGTGCTGGTTAAAATGTCTCGCAAGAAGCTCGATTTCCGCGCCGATGCCTATCACCATGTGCTCGGCTTTGTTTTCCACCATTGGACCCACCGGTGGGCATTGGTGGGCCTTATTGTGGTGCTGGTGATTGCCAGCACGCTGGCCGAAGTCATGGTGCCGGTTTTCTCCGGCCAGATCGTCGATGCCATTGCCGGGGGCAACGGGGCTGACCGGGCGCTGCGCGCCTTTGTCGTCGTCGTGGCGCTGGGCTTGACCAGCGTAGTCCTGCGCTGGTTCGTGTTTACCGGCATCATCAGGCTGACGCTGAAAACCATGGCGGATGTGGCGAATAACGGTTTCTACCGGGTGCAGCGGTTCTCAACCGACTGGCACGCCAACAGCTTTGCCGGTTCCACGGTTCGCAAGATCACGCGTGGCATGTGGGCGCTTGATTCACTCAATGACGTGCTTCTTATCGCCCTGTTGCCCTCCATCGTCATGCTGGTGGGCGCAACCGTCGTGCTGGGTAGTTACTGGCCGATCATGGGCTTGATCGTGGGCACGGGGTCGCTGATCTATGTCGGCGTCACCGTGTTGCTCTCCATGGGCTTCGTATCGCCGGCGGCAAGACTTGCAAACGCCTGGGATACCAAGCTTGGTGGCGCGCTGGCAGATGCCGTCAGCTGCAATTCGGTGGTCAAGGCTTTTGGCGCCGAGACCCGCGAAGAGGCGCGGTTGCGCCATGTGCTGGCCAAATGGGACAACCGTACGCGAAGGACATGGAAACGCGGCACGCTGAACGGCACGATCCAGGGCTTCATGATGGTGTCCATGCAGGCCGGTATTCTGGGAACAGGCCTTGTCATGTGGCAGCAGGGACTGGCGACGCCGGGCGACATCACCTTCGTGCTGGCGATGTTCTTCGTCCTGCAGGGCTATCTGCGTGATGTCGGTCAACACATCCGTAACCTGCAACGTGCCGTCAACGACATGGAAGAGTTGGTGTTGCTCGACAAGATGCCTTTGGGTGTCGAAGACAGGCCGGATGCCAGGCCGATCAGGATAGAGAAGGGCGAAATCGTTTTTGACAACGTCACTTTTCAATATGGCGCGCATCCCAGCCCGCTCTATGAGGACTTTTCAGTCACCATCAGGTCGGGTGAGCGTGTGGGGCTGGTCGGGCATTCGGGGTCGGGAAAGACGACATTCGTCAAGCTTATCCAGCGGCTTTACGATGTGAATTCCGGCTCGATCCGCATTGACGGCCAGGACATCGCCAAGGCCAGGCAGGCAAACCTGCGCAGCCAGATCGCCATCGTGCAGCAGGAACCCATCCTGTTCCACCGCACGCTGGCGGAAAACATCGCCTATGGCCGGCCGAGCGCCTCGCGGCGTCAGATCGAGCAGGCGGCGAGGCAGGCAAGCGCCCATGACTTCATCATGTCCCTTCCCAAGGGCTATGAGACGATGGTGGGTGAGCGCGGCGTTAAATTGTCTGGCGGGGAGCGGCAGCGTGTCGCCATTGCCCGTGCCTTCCTCGCGGATGCACCGGTGCTGATTCTGGACGAGGCGACATCGAGCCTCGACAGCGAAAGCGAAGTGCAGATCCAGGAGGCCATGGAACGCCTGATGGATGGCCGCACCACGCTGGTCATTGCGCACCGGCTTTCCACCGTGCGGGCGCTTGACCGTCTGCTTGTGTTCGACAAGGGCAAGATTGTCGAAGAGGGCGACCACCAGGCGCTGATCCGTCTGAACGACGGCATCTATCGCCGGCTGTTCGAGCGGCAGGCGCTGGAACTGACCAAGGGTCTGGTGGCTTAAAAAATGAAACGCCGGGGCAATGCTCCGGCGTTTTTCTTTTGCGCGGCGGCCAACAAATGCTCGCGGTCAAACACTTAGCTAATCGACGAAGTTTTCCTTGCGTTAGAGCCGTACTGCATGATAGTTAGCAATATGACTAAGCATTCGCCCGAACTATCGCTGATCTTTCAGGCTCTGGCCGATCCGACGCGCCGGTCTATTCTAACGAAGCTCGCGCAAGGGCCTGCCCGCGTCATGGAATTGTCCGCTCCCACGGGGCTGCGTCTGCCGACCGTGATGCGGCATCTGTCGGTACTGGAGGAGGCGGGACTTATCCGCACCTCCAAGGATGGGCGGGTGCGCACCTGCGCTATCGTGCCCGAGGCTCTGGAGCCGGTGCGGACATGGCTTGATGAACAGCGAGCCATTTGGGAGAGCCGGCTCGACCGGTTGGAGGCATTTGCAATGCAGGCTGCGAAGGAGCGCACGGAATGATGTCGAAACTCAATCAGGACGGCACCCGTGCTGAACCCCATCTTGGCGATGGCCGCTTTGCAACACTGAGCTTCGAAAGGGTGATCGCTGTTCCATTGTCGGTCCTCTGGCAAGTGTGGACGTCGCCTGCCGCGCGGGCTGTCTGGGCAGCGCCCACGCCCGCCGTGACCGTAGAGTTTCTGGAAGCCGATACCAGAGTCGGCGGACGCGAAGTTTCGCTCTGCAAGGTCGATGGGCAGCCTGATATTCGCTGCGAATGCGGGTGGCTGGAATTGCAGCCAGCCTTGCGCAGCGTCAATTACGAGGTGGTGTCGTCCGGTGACGTGACGCAGTCTGCGGCGCTGGTGACCGCTGATTTTTCGGCGACGGAGCAGGGCAGTCGCGTTGTCGTAACCGTGCAGCTTTCCTCCTTGGCTGCGGATATGCAGGCGGGTTACCGGCAGGGCTTCGGTGCTGGTCTTAACAATCTGACCGAGGTGGCCAAACGGACAATGGTGCTGGAGCGAACGATAAGGGCGCCGCGCAACGTCGTCTGGAAGGCCTGGATGAATTCCGAGACGCTGCCGCAATGGTGGGGACCGGAAGGGTTTTCGTGTCGCACGAAGAGGATCGATCTGCGAACCGGCGGCGAGTGGGTGTTCGACATGATCGGACCTGACGGCACTGTCTTCCCGAACCATCATCGATATATCGAGGTCAGGCCTGAAGAGAGGATCGGCTACACGCTGCTCTGGGGCGAAAATGGGCCGAAACATGCCGACGCCTGGGCTTCGTTCGAGGATCAGGACGGCGCGACGAAGGTCGTGCTCGGCATGGTGTTCAGCACGGAAGCCGAGTTCCAGGACGCGAAGGGTTTTGGGGCTATCGAACTGGGTCAGCAGACGCTCGGCAAACTGGAACGCTTTGTTTTCGCATCGTAATCGCACCGGGACTGAACTTCAACAGGGGCCGCTTCCAGCCGATGAATTCATCGCCTTTCACCGTCAGAACAAGTCGACGTACGGCTCCGCTCCCGAGGTCATTCAGGTCGCGTCGGTCTAGGTTGAGCGAGACCTGAGCGTCTTGACGCTACCCGTCGCTATCCGGCCAGTTCTTCCGTAATGACTTCGAACCGCTTCAGGATAGCCGGCCCGAAGGCGGTGGACAGGGCGACGTCCGTCGCATCTCGTCCTGTCGCCATCAAGATGCGTCCGATGCGGGGCCTGTTGTGACGGGCATCGACCGTATACCAGCGGCCGCTGAGATAGACCTCGAACCAGGCGCTGAAATCCATCGGATTGGGGTCCTTCGGCACGCCGATATCACCGAGATAGCCAGTGCAATAGCGAGCGGGGATATTCATGCAACGGCAGAGTGTGATCGCAAGATGTGCGAAATCGCGGCAAACCCCGGTCCGGTCGATGAAGCCGCCATATGCCGTCCTGAGCGGATCGGCTTTCTCGTAGTTGAAGACAATATGGGAATGCACAAAATCGAGGATCGCCTGCACACGGGGCCAGCCGAGCGGTGTTGCCGAGAAGTTTTTCCAAGCGAAGTCTGCCAGGCGGTCGGTATCGCAGTAACGGCTGCCTAGCAGGAACACTAGAACATCGTCTGGTAAATCCTTGATATCGTGCTGGAAAGCGTTTTCAGGAACGGGATCTGGCAGGCCGCCGTCATATATGTCAAACCGCGTCGAGATCGTCGTCACGCCTGGCGGTGCGGTTATGCGGCTGCAGGCATTCCCGAAGATATCCATATAACCCCAGGCCTCGATCGGCCTGTCGAAGGTCAGCACCTGTTCGGTGAGCAGATCTGCGCGCCGGCTGGGGTGGAGATTGAGAACAAGCAGCATCGCCGTCTCATTCTCGCATTCATAAGCAATATCGAACCCGGCGCGAATCTTCATTCAGTACATCCTTTATGAGCCATCTTGATGTTGTTCACGCTGAAACGCTTTCACGCCCTCGGGCGGGCGATCGTGCGTCATCAAGGCGCGGCATTGTAGCCGCGCCCGCCTGTGATTTCACTTTACCGGCGGTGACGCCTTGCCGAGTTTTACGGAAGGTTCCCGTCCCCAGACACGCAGCTTGCCAAGGTTCGACACGAAGCCAGCGAGGCCTTCCTCACCTGGGAGGATAATCGTGCCCTCGTCAAGATCGCCTGCGATACCGGCCTTTTCCAGCAATGGCAGCGCGGACTGGTCGTAACCGATGAACTTGCAGTGCTGGAAAGCATCGGCCACGAAGTCACGCGCCGTCGCCTCGTTGACCAGATCGTCTATCCCCTCGGCAGAAGTCAACAGTGCAACTGCATCGAAGAGAACCGATGGCCCGCCGTCGATCATGTGATGGGCCGCAATCCAGCTCCCGTCTGAGGCGGTGACGCCACCGACCTTCGGGGCTATCAATTCGCAGACAGCTTTTTCCTTGGTAATCGCCGACATCAGGCCGTTCAGCAATTTGGCGTCGACACCATCGGTGACGAGTATACCAAGCTTGCGGCCTTCGAAGCGTTTCGGACCACGCTCGACGATGCTGAGCGCCGGCGAGGGTTCCAGATCCTGACGTGTCGGCATGGCCGCGTCCGCCGGCTTCGGCATGGACTTGAAACCCAGCTTCTGCGCGACGGTGTTTGCCAGCGTCTCGTCGATGTTCATGAGATGCGACACCATGCGTTCGCGGATCACGGCTGTTTCCACCTTGCTCAGTTCAAATGTCAGGGCTGCCGCGATATGACGCTGTTCTGGCGGGGTCTGGCTGATGTAGAATTGCCGTGCCTGGCTGTAGTGGTCGGCAAAGCTCTCGGGGCGCAGCCGCGCCTTGATCCCCTGTTCTTCTGCCGGAAAATGACGATACCCCCGGCTCGGCGACTCTCTCGGGCCTTCACCGAACGAGTTCGGCTGGTAATTCACCCTGCCAACAGGATTGCGCATGGCCATGTGGCCATCCTGCTGGAAATGCGCGAAGGGACACTTCGGTGCATTGATCGGCAGATGGGTGAAGTTTGGCCCACCAAGGCGTTTCAGCTGGGTGTCGAGATAGGAAAAGTTGCGGCCCTGCAACAGCGGATCATTGCTGAAGTCGATACCCGGTGGCACGTTCTGCGTCATGAACGCAACTTGCTCGGTCTCGGCAAAGAAGTTGTCGGGCATACGGTCGAGTACCAGTCGTCCGACCGGCTGCGGCTTCAGGATTTCCTCGGGGATGATCTTTGTCGGATCGAGCACGTCGAAATCGAAGCTGTCGGCAAACTCCTGATCGAAGAGCTGCACCTGCAATTCCCATTCCGGGAAATTGCCGGACTGGATCGCCTGCCACAGATCGCGGCGATGGAAATCGGGATCGGCGCCATTGATCTTGACCGCCTCGTTCCAGGCGACCGATTGAAGACCGAGCTTCGGCTTCCAGTGGAACTTGACGAAGGTCGATTCATCCTTGGCATTGACCAGACGGAAGGTATGAACGCCGAAACCCTCCATAAAGCGGAAAGACCGCGGTATCGTACGATCCGACATGGCCCACATGACCATGTGCATGCTTTCCGGCGTCAGGCTGATGAAGTCCCAGAAATTGTCATGGGCCGTCTGCGCCTGCGGAAAAGCCCGGTCAGGTTCCTGCTTGGCGGCGTGGATCAGGTCGGGAAACTTGATGGCGTCCTGAATAAAGAAGACAGGAATATTATTGCCGACGAGATCCCAGTTGCCTTCCTGTGTATAGAGCTTCACTGCGAAACCGCGCACGTCGCGCGCAAGGTCAGCTGAGCCCTTGTTGCCCGCAACCGTCGAGAAACGGACGAAGGCTGGTGTCTTTTCCCCGGCGCGCTGCAGGAAATCCGCCTTTGTGTATGCGGAGAAGGACTCGTAAGTTTCGAAGAAGCCATGCGCGCCGTAACCGCGAGCATGCACGACGCGCTCGGGAATGCGCTCATGGTCGAAATGGAAGATCTTTTCGCGGAAATGGAAATCATCAACGACGAGCGGACCACGCGGCCCGACCCTTAGAGAATTCTGGTCGTCCGCGACCGGCCCCCCTTGAGCGGTCGTCAGCACCGGCGCGTCGTTTTCGGCTGTCTGATGCAGCTCGCCGCCAGCACCGCGCTCCAGCTTCTGGTCATGGATCGTCACGGTTTCGGTCTTGTCGCTTGGTGATGTGGAGGTGGTCTTGGCCATGGTGTGGCTCCTGAATTGGAAGGGGCCTATCCGACCCGGAAATGAAAAAGCCGCCCTAAAAGGCGGCCTAAGCTTGGAAGGGTCCCCGCACGGTCCTCGGCAGAGCCTTCAGCACTTGTTGTTCGGCGAGACAGATGTCCTTGAGCGTATCGAGGAACAGGTCATGCAATGTAGTTTCCGCAGGCATGTGGGAATCCGATCAACTTTGAATGATGTAACTGGACAACCCCTGAGTGGAGACGATGTTCCTGCTCCCGGAAAAGAATTCACACTCCGGTCTGCGGTGGCATCGCAGCGATGCCAGTAACCGGTTGAATAGGCGGACGTTCCTCATCCGGCAGAGATAGTTCTGTGGCGTTTCGACGATGATGGAACTGCAAGGTCTGCAAATTCTATTTTCAGATTGGCGGAACCATGAGGCCCGACATGTTGTTTCCCTGTCGAGCCTGCACTGAAGGCTACAACGAGGAAAAATCATGAAAAAGCTTCTTTTAGCCGCCGCGCTTCTCGGCGCGTCGACCCTTGGCGCCTTCGCTCAGACGTCCACCGCTCCAGCCACCGATGGCAGCAAGCCTGCCGTCGCTACGCCAGACACCAAGAATGCGACTGCGCCTGTGGAAGGCGCAAACAGCTTTACCGAGGAACAGGCGAATAAACGCCTTATGGACGCCGGATATGCCGAAGTGACCGGTCTTACGCTCAACGACAAGGGCGTGTGGCAGGCCAAGGCCTCGAAGGACGGCAAGTCTGTAAACGTGGCGCTCGACTATCAGGGCAATATTGTCGCTAACTAGTTCAATCTTTGGGAGAATCCTATGAAGACCGTTACCGGACTTTTCGACGACTACTCCGATGCCAGCGCCGCCGTTACTGCACTGGAACAACGCGGCGTCCCGTCTAAAGATATCAGCATTGTTTCCAACAATGCAGACGAACGCCATGGCAATGATTCAAAAGCTGCTGAAGGCGCAGGCACGGGTGCCGGCATCGGCGCTGCTGTCGGTGGTGTTGGCGGCCTGTTGACAGGCCTTGGCATCATGGCAATTCCCGGCGTCGGACCGGTGGTTGCGGCAGGCTGGCTTGCCGCGACGGCGGCAGGCGCTGTTGCCGGTGCCGTCGCAGGCGGCGCCGCCGGCGGCCTTATCGGCGCGCTGACGGACGCCGGCGTTTCCGAAGACCATGCCCATGTTTACGCAGAAGGCGTTCGCCGGGGTGGCACGCTCGTGACCGCGAAGGTCGAGGACAGCCTTTACACGGACGCCGAAGAAGTCCTGCGCCAGTCCAACTGGGTTGATCCGGACAAGCGGCGCGCGGCCTATGCCGAAGACGGTTGGTCACGGTTTGACGACACGCTCGATCCTTATGAGCCCACTGAAATCGAACAGGAACGTCTGCGTTACAGACGCTAAGCGTTAGAAACAGGGAAGGTCGGCATGTGCCGGCCTTCTCTTTGATAGCCTCGGGGCAGGTGAAAGTGCCGGTCATTGCAACAGCTGGATGGTCGATCCCCAAGACTGTGGCGCACCGTTTTCCCGAAACGGGAAGTGGGCTTAGCCGATATGCTGCCGTATTCAACGGCGTCGAGATCAACTCCACCTTTTATCGCCACCACCGGCCAACGACGTTCGAGCGTTGGGCAAATTCGGTGCCCGATGACTTCCGCTTCGCCGTGAAGCTGCCGCGCGAGATCACGCATGAGCGCCGGTTGCGGGAAATCGGACAAGTCTTCAAGGCATTTGTTGGGGAACTTGCGGCGCTGGATGGCAAGCTTGGACCCTTATTGTGCCAGTTGCCACCCAATCTCACATTTGATGTCTCCGACGCGGAGGCCGCGTTAGACGCTATGCGTCAGACCTTTTCCGGCATGCTCGTACTCGAACCGCGTCACACAAGTTGGGCTACGCATTCAGCGCAAGAGGTTCTGCAACGCTATGCCATTGATCGTGTGCTGGCCGATCCTGCACCGGTCTGGCCGGCCAGTGATTTCTCCGAGCCGCCCAAATATGTCCGGCTCCACGGCGCTCCCCGGATTTATTATTCCGACTACAGCGCCGCCGAAATCCTCTCGTTTAGAAAACGCCTTTCCGCCGAATCCTGGTGCGTTTTCGACAATACCGCCTCCGGTGCCGCAATAAAGAACGCGCTTGCAATGCTCGATGATTGCGCAACCACTAAACGGTGCGCAGACTGAAATCATGTTTCAGCAGTTGGCAAAAGCGCATGAAGGCGTGACGCCTTAAAGCTGCCTTCTTGCGGTACCGATTGCGATAACAGGGCCGGTTGCCTGACCAGTTGGTGATCCACCGAAGGGTTCCACGCTGATCGCGAAGGTCGTGCCTTCCGAAATGTTGTTACGCATATCCGCCGGGATAATGAGATCGCCATTCGTTCCGGGCTGGAAGACACCGAGCGAGCGGGTCTTGCCGCCATCCATCACAAGCCACAGTTCCAGTGATTTCTCATCGGCCTTGCCGGTCGCAACCGGTATAATGTGCATCCTGCCGGTCTCTGCATCATAGGATGCAAGCAGGTTGACCTGACTGTCCGTTGTCGAAAGTTCGGCTACCAGCGGAGCTGTGCCCTGCCATTTTTCGGGAAATGCGGCGTAAACGATCGCTGCCACGGCAGCCGCGCTCGTGGCGACAGATATCCATCGCCAGAAGGATGCGGAACTCCACAGGCTGCCATTGGCGTTGCTGGTCTTGCTGCCGAACAGGCGTTCTTCAATGCGGGCGAGAATGGCCGCACTCGGCGCCTGTTCTTCGTAATCCACGTTGAAGTCTGAAAATTCGCTTTCCCAACGGTGGACCAGCTGCGCGAAGACCCTGTCGTCCTGCATGCGCCGCTCGACCTCACGACGCTTTTCAAACGGCAGCACGCCGAGCACATATTCGCCAGCGAGGATTTCGTCGCGCGAATGCATGCCCTCGCTGTTTTCGCTCGTTGTCATCGCTGCATGCACTCTCTGAGTTTGAGAAGGCTTCGCCGCAGCCAGGTTCTGACCGTGTTGAGTGGCACCCGCAATTCTTTGGCGAGTTCGATATAGCTCAGCCCTTCGATATAGGCACGACGCACCGCCTGCGCATGAACCGTTTCAAGTTCCTGCATGCAATTGTCGATCCTGCGACCCTCATCGGCCAGAACGACCTGCTGCTCCGGATTGCGGATGCTGTCATCGGCAAGGTCATAGGCTTCGTCAATGTCGTCGCCCACGGGTTTGCGCGCCCTGATCGTATCGATCGCATGGTTGCGGGCGATTGCGGCGAGCCACGTCGACGGTGTGCCGGCGCTTGCTGCAAATGTGAGGGCTCTTTGCCAGATCTTGATATAGACTTCCTGAAGCGCTTCTTCGGCTTCGGTCCTGTCACGCAGGATTTTCAGGCAGATGGCATAAAGCTTCGGGCTGGTGGCTTGATAGAGGGAAACGAATGCCGAGCGATCGCCCATGCCGACGCGGTTTATGAGCGTTGCTATCTCTGTACCCTGCATTCGAACATCCCTTCTTGCGCCTCCTATATAGGGTTGTCCTTTGTGGGAAGGCAAGGCATGCGCGAAATGAAGTTCACGTCTTCCCGGCCAAAAATTGGCCGGGTGGAAGCAGCCGGCAGGGATGGTCGCTGTCATAACACACCTGCCGGATTTTGCAGTGGACCGACCAGCCGTACGGTGACGAGGTAACCGATGATGGCAGCGGCTGCGGAGACGAAGGTGCCCCACAGAAGATCTGCGATGGTCAATGTCGTGGACCAGCTTTTCAACGTTGCCTGATTGGTAAGATCATATGTGGCATAGGCCATGAAGCCGACGGCTGCACCATAAACCAACGCGGTCGTCCACTGGCCTGATATGAGGGCCGGACGAACCGCAAGAAAGGTCAGTCCTGCCGCGTAGATGAGATAAAAGATGATCGCCGGGGCCAGCCGGAAGTTCTCAGCCAGAAGATCGCCGATCGCCGGGCGATAAAGCCGCGACGCCATGGTGCTTAGCCAGATGAAGTCGATCACCAGAAAGGCGATGAGGGTGAAGAAGTAGGCTGAGATATAGGTCTTCATCGGTATGTCCTTTCCAGAGTCTAGTTGATGCGGGCCCAGGTAATGCCCTTGCACAGGAGACCAGCGACGATGCAGCCCTTGGTGGTCATGCTGTTGCCATCAACCGTCACGGTTATCTTGTAGGATTTGTCGCGTTGCGGATCGAAGGCAGTGCCCGAATAGACGCCTGTTTCATCTGGCTTTATGGTCATGATCAGCCGGTCACCGGTCTTTTCCTCGGGCGTGCCCGGTTTGATCCAGGTATTGGTGGCGCATATATTGTCGCCGCAGGGCGCGATCAGCACTTTCGCGTTGCCGTCGCCGCGCGCCCAGTTTCCGTCGATGTCGGCTGCTCCGGCACCAGAGGCCGCAAGCATCGGACCCAGGACGGATGCGATTATCAAGGGATTGATTTTCATCGTCTTTCTCCGCAGTTGTTGCCCCGCCTTATTTGTGCTCGATCGTGTAGAAGCCAACATTGATGGTTCCCTCGGTAAAGCCGGCTTCGCAGTAGCAGAGGTAATAATCCCAGAGCCGTCTGAAGCGGTCATCGAAACCCAGCAGCGAGATTGTCTGCCAGCGCGCATGGAAACGCTGCCGCCATTCCGCCAGCGTGCGGGCATAGGATTGGCCGAAAAGCTCGGTATCGGTGAGGCTCAGACCCGCCCTGCCGATTGCTCTTTCAAGGGCTTCGTCAGATGGCAGAAAGCCGCCCGGAAAGATGTATTTCTGGATGAAGTCCGCGTTTCGCCGGTAATTATCGAACCGGGCAGGTTCAATGGAGATGATTTGCAGCACCGCGCGCCCGCCGGGTTTCAGGCAGCGTTTCAGTGTTTCGAAATAGCTCGGCCAATAGGCCTCACCGACCGCTTCGAACATCTCGACGGAAACGATGCGGTCGAACTTGCCTTCGACATCGCGGTAGTCCTCGAGCCTGAGATCGATATGCTCAGCCTTGTCGGTTTTCTCCGCTGCCGCCTTTGCCCAATTCAACTGTGAGGGCGAAAGGGTGAGGCCGGTAACGTTGGCATCCGCCTGGGTCGCGAGGTGGATTGCAAGCGCGCCCCAGCCGCAGCCAATCTCCAATACGCTCTCACCGCCGCTCAATTGCAGCTTGTCGACGATGCGGTTGAGTTTTTTGAGTTGGGCCGCTTCAAGCGTCGGCGTCGTATCGTCGAAAATCGCCGACGAATAGAGCATCGAGGAATCGAGCCATTGCCGGTAGAATTCGTTGCCGAGATCGTAATGGGCCTCGATGTTGCGGCGGCTGCCGCGCTTTGTATTGGCGTTCAGCCGGTGGCCAAGACGATTGATGAGGCGCATGGGCAAGCTACCGCGCGTCGATCCCCCGAAAGCGTCGTTGTTCTGTGCCGCAAAACGGATCAGGGCCGTCAGATCCGGTGTGGACCAGTCGTCTTCGATGTAACCCTCGGCAAAACCGATGTCGCCATTGAGGATAAGCCGCCGTAGCGCGCGCCAGCGATGGAGAACAAGCGTCGCCTCGGTGCCCTCATGTTCCCCGGATTTCTCAATCACGCCGCCACCTGGCAGCATGACGCGCAGTCTGCCTTTGGAGACGTTATTCAAGAGCTTGGCCATGAGCCAGCCTTCGGGACCGGTGCGTTGCCGCATCTGCGTGTTTTCCAGCGATAGTTCGTTGAGATTGTCAAACGGGGTCATGAAGTTTGGCCTCGATTTGCGATGGTGATGGGTGAATGAAGGAGACAGGGGCAGACGGTGGACGCGGTCGTTTTCTCAACCGCACACCCTTGAGCCATATTTTAAGTGCTTCCCAATGGATACCTGCAACAACCTTGAGGGTAAGAAAGGGAATGGTGACAAAAGCCTTCAGCAGCGCGGCATCGGTCAGCTCGACACGCCGCGCCAGATGCCTTGCAGTCAGGACTGGCCCCTCGTCGTCAAATGTATCGATAACGATCTTCAGCTTGTCGCCGGGTGGAATGACACGGAATACATAACGGAGATCCATGTCCATGAAGGGCGAGACATAGAAGGCCTTGTCGCAGCGCTGGACGATCTCGGCCGCACCTTCTGTCTCCACCGGGATAAGGTAGGAGTGCCGCTCGCCGAACGTGTTGTCGACTTCCCAGAGAATGGCTTTGAGAGACCCGTTCCGGCCGTGGCAGAAAAACACGCTGAGTGGATTGAAGGCCCAGCCAAGGATGCGCGGCATGGTGAGCAGACGGATCGGACCACCATCGACGGTCATGCCTGCGGCCGTCATGGCGTTCTCGATCTGGTTGCGCAATTCCATCTTGCTCCCGTCGCCGCGGTCCCGGCGGTGGAAGGAAAACAGGTTGAAACGATCGACGGAGAACAGCCGCAGCTTACGGTCAAGCGCATCAAGTTCATCAAGGTCGAGAAGCAGCGAGTAAATGCGATAGGCGAGCCGGTGCGCTTTCGGCTTGAAGCGCGCATGCATGACATGTCCCGGAAAAAGGGCGGAGGAAAAATGAGACGTCATGGGATCGCCTCAACGAGTTTGATCGTTCTTTTCCGCGAAGCCAAATTCAGACGGACGATCCGGCCGCTATCATCGGCAACCTTCCAGGGCCTCGACAGGCCGCCCAGATCCTCGGCGACGGCAAGCCCTGCCTGAATGCCGTCTTCATGAAAACCCGACCCAAAATAGGCGCCGCAGAACCAGGTGTTTCTCAAACCCTGCAAGGCCCAAAGTTCCTGCCTCATCTGCTCGGTGCCGGCATCAAAAACAGGATGGTGGTAGGTTTCCTCGGTGATGATTTTTCCCTTTTCCGGTTCGCGCGTCGGGTTCAGCGTTACAAAGGTGTCAGGGATTGCACCCAGAGGCTGAAGCTTGTTCATCCAGTAGGTGATGCTCGGCTGCCCCGTTTCAATGCGTGTATCGGCCACATAGTTCCAGCTTGACCAGGCGGTGCGCCTGCGGGGCATGAAACTGCTGTCCGTGTGCAGTACCGCCCTGTTTTTCGTATAGCCAAACGCGCCGAGAATGCGCCGTTCGGCTTGCGTCGCGTCCGTCAGCATCTCCAGCGCCTGATCTGCGTGTGTGGCAATCACCACATCGTCGAACCGTTCGAATTCGCCGTTAGTGTTGGCGATCTCGACCCCGTCCGCCAGGCGGTGGATGCGTGTCACGGGTGTCGAGAGCCGAATGCGATCGGCGAATGGCGCATTGAGTCGTTTCACATATTCCTGGCTGCCGCCGACAACGGTGCGCCAGACGGGCCGGTTGCGCAGCAACAGCAGGCCGTGATTGCTGCAGAACTTCACGAAATGTGCTGCCGGGTAACGGCCTACTTCCATGGCCGGGGTAGACCATATGGCTGCTGCCATCGGGTAAAGATGATCGTTGCGAAAGGCGTCGCCATAGTTGTTTTGAGAAAGATACTCATCGAGCGACATATCGCCCATCATCGGCAGATCGCGCGGGGCATTGCGATAAAAGCGCAAGAGGTCGGCAAGCATTGCCCAGAAGCGCGGCCTCACGGCATTTCTCTTCTGCGCCAAAAGGCCAAAGCCAGAGCCGCCGGAATATTCGAAACCGCCATCATCCAGCGAAACCGCAAAGGACATGTCGGAGGCTGCGGTCGTCACTCCCAGCGTTTTGAAAAGTGCCGTCAGATTGGGATACGTCACCTCATTATAGACGATGAACCCCGTATCGACAGACACCGCCCCCTGTTCAGTTTTGAACGTCGCAGTGTTGCTGTGGCCGCCGACGCGGTCCGCAGCCTCGAAAACCGTGACATCATGCCGTTTCGACAAAAGCCAGGCCGCAGACAGACCGGAAATGCCTGTTCCGATCACGGCGATGTTTCGCCGGCTGGCTTTTCTTTTGGCTTCGGTATCGAACATGGTTCCTCGCTATTGCATTCACAATTCAGTTTTACGGCCTGCGACAGATACGAAGGAGCGGATCGATAAGTTTCAGCGGCGCGCAAATTTTTCAGAATTTTGTCAGGCGCTTGAAACTCTTTTGCCGTCTCGCCCGTAGTTGCCACTGGAAACTTGGTCTGAAGTCCTTCGAATACAGTGAGCGGAATGGTGATGATGTCTGTTGTGGTGGCCCTTGCCGTGCTGATGTCGCTTCTGATGGCGGCAGCCTGGGCGTTGCAGCGTTACACAGGATCGAGTGGCTGGATTGACACCGTCTGGTCTGCGAGTGTCGGGCTCGGCGGCGTGGTTGCCGTCTCGTTTTCCGATGGAGATAGCTGGCGCCGGGGAGCGGTTCTCTTTCTTGTACTGGTGTGGTCGCTGCGGCTCGCGGGACACATCGGCATGCGGACGAGGGGAGGTGGCGAAGATCCACGTTACGCGAAGCTTATAGAAGAATGGGGCAGCAATGCCTCGTGGCGGCTTTTCGCTTTTCTCCAGATCCAGGCCGTTGCCGCCTTTGTGCTGGTTCTCGCCGTCTATCTTGCCGCCAGCAATCCTTTGCCATTTCCAAGCATTATCGATGTGATAGCGTTGATCGTCGCGGCTGGTGCGCTTGTCGGAGAAGCGACCTCCGATGCACAGCTTTCACAGTTCAGAAAAACCCCGGAGGCCAAAACCGGCGTCTGCGAGACTGGTCTGTGGCGTTATTCGCGTCATCCCAACTACTTTTTCGAGTGGCTTTTCTGGTGCGGCTTTCCGTTGTTGGCCATCCATGCGCAGCCGTGGTCATGGCTGTCGCTTGCTGCGCCAGCCATGATGTACTGGCTGCTCGTCCACGTCTCCGGCATTCCCCCGCTCGAAGAGCACATGCTGAAATCACGCGGAGAGAAATTCCGCGCCCTGCAAAACCGCGTCAACGCCTTCTTTCCGGGGCCACGCAAGAAAGAGGACACGCCATGAACATGCTCGCATTCGCCATCAATGCTGCCGAACGCGCACCGCTGAGTGACAATATGACGCTTGCCGGCATCGACATGCTCTGCGCGCGCACCAAACGGCGACTTGCCGGCGTTCCGGCGGCGGAAGAAAACGCTTTTGTGTCTGATATGGCGAAATTTCCCGTCGCCACGCACACCGACGAGGCGAACAGGCAGCACTACGAGGTGCCGGCTGAATTCTTTGCAATCGTCCTTGGCGCGCAAAGAAAATATTCCTGCTGCTTTTATCCCAATGCTCAGACAACGCTGGATGAGGCTGAAACATTGGCGCTGGAGGAGACTGTTTCCCATGCCCGATTGCAGGACGGGATGAATATTCTCGAACTCGGCTGCGGCTGGGGTTCGCTCTCCCTTTATATGGCCGGCCGGTTTCCCAATGCGCGGATCACGTCCGTTTCGAACTCGGCTTCGCAGCGCGAATATATAATCGAACGTGCAAATGAGCGTGGCCTGTCGAACCTCTCGGTGGTGACGGCCGATATGAATGATTTCACAACTGATGAGCGTTTCGACCGTGTCGTATCGGTAGAAATGTTCGAGCACATGTCGAACTGGCAGGCATTGTTCGAGCGCGTCCGCTCGTGGCTGACGCCCGAGGGCAAGTTCTTCCTTCATGTCTTCAATCACCGGGATCGATCCTATCGTTTCGACCATGGCAACCGGGCGGACTGGATCGCGCAGCATTTCTTCACCGGCGGCATTATGCCTGCCTTCGATCTTCCTCACCGTTTCCCGGCGCTTTTCACCGTGGAACAGGAGTGGCGCTGGTCGGGATCACATTATCGCCGGACGGCCCTCGACTGGCTTGGAAATTTCGACCGGGAGATCGACCGTATCCGACCGATCCTGCAGAGGGTCTATGGCAACGATGCGCGCTTGTGGGAACGGCGTTGGAGACTGTTCTTCCTCGCGACGGCAGGTCTTTTCGGGCACGAAGACGGTAAGGTCTGGGGCGTTGGACACTACCTCATGGCGCGCGTCTAGATCGCGCAAACACGCGCATGTGAACCAATCTGGCGCCGCTGCGCCCTTGGGTGAGATGCGGCGAAGGTGTCTCCTCGGTTGGCGCAGGCCGCTGAGGCCGGCGAAGCGGGAAAAATGGATATGCGAGTGATTGTGCATGATTTGATCGTGCAAAATTTGTGTATTTCATTCCTGTTTGCTTAACCCCGTTTTTTGAAATCTGCGAAGTTCGGCGACCTCGTCTAGCTTCCGTTAGGCTTTTGCATCAAGGAGCGGGCTCGCCCCGTAGTCCAAGCCAAGGGTCAGCATGCCTTTTCAGAAAACAAAAGACCGAGAGGAATATTCGCAGCATCTTCTTCTCCTGTGTCGAGTTGCAGCCTGGATGGGCGTGGCGCTGGCGACTGGCTGGTTCGTGTTTTTCATTCTCACGGAAAGATGGGGCATTGCGCTCAGCCTCCTCATTCTGGGGGTTGCGATCGTGCCGTGCTGGCTGACTTGCCTGATGGGCCACTTTTCCCTCGGACTCATCCTGGCTCAGAGCGCCTGCATCCTGTTCGTCTGCTGGTATTCCGTCGCTATCGATGTCTCCGACGATATCGTACCGAGGACGACGCATCTCTACCTGCTCGTCATCATCTTCGTCGGCTACATGAATTTTCAACGCCAGCGTTCCGCCACCCAGTTTCTGGTCATCGCGGCAAGTCTCGCGGCCTTTGTTTATTTCTGCGCGTCCGCCGCGCGTTTTTCGTTCAGCACTCCCATGCCGCAGGATGTGCGCAGCATCAGCGCCTGGTTCAACAGCGTTTTCGCAGCGTTGATGCTGTGTGGCGGTGTCGCCGCCATGCAGGCGCAGTTTCGCAGTCATACGAAAAAAGCCCTGGAACTGCGCTCCGCGCTTTCGAATGGCCAGTTTGAACTTTTCTACCAGGCGCAGGTCCGCGCAGACGGCACGCTGCTTGGCGCAGAGGCGCTGTTGCGGTGGAACCACCCGAAAAGGGGATACATCCCGCCAGCCGATTTCATCGCGCTTGCGCAGCAAACCGGTTTCATGCCGACAATCGGCGCTTGGGTCATTGCCGAAGCCTGCAAGACACTTGCGAGATGGCAGGAGAACCCGGCAACCCAGAATCTCACCTTGTCGATCAACATCACTGCCGATCATTTCGTCGACGCGGGATTTTCCGGGCAGCTTCTTGATGCCGCCTCGTCTCAGGGCATCAAGCCACAGCTTCTCAAGCTGGAGCTGACCGAGAGCGTTTTCCTATTCGACATAGAAGCAGCGATCGC
This sequence comes from Agrobacterium tumefaciens, assembly GCF_013318015.2. NCBI lineage: Bacteria > Pseudomonadati > Pseudomonadota > Alphaproteobacteria > Hyphomicrobiales > Rhizobiaceae > Agrobacterium > Agrobacterium tumefaciens. Next base: position 2,029,957 of record NZ_CP115842.1, read on the forward strand.
GAAAATGAAGCTCCTTGATCGTTCCGGCTTCACGATTTCACTCGACGATTTCGGCACTGGCTACTCCTCACTGAGCTACCTGCGGCAATTGCCGCTCAAACAGATCAAGATTGATCGCAGCTTCGTGACGGGGGTGACCGAAAGCGGGCGTATGGCGACAATCACGCGAAACATCGTCCAGATGGGGCACGACCTTTCACTGGAAGTTCTGGCCGAAGGCGTGGAGACCGAGGCGGAACTGCGGATGATGCTGTCCTACGGCTGCCGATTGTTTCAGGGCTATCTTTTTGCGAGGCCGACGAGCCTCGTCGAATTCGAGCAATATGCCGCCCGCCCATCGTCCTGACCGGACGTTTTGCGATAGGCTGAGGCATCAGGATCGAATTCAATGGCGTGCCTGCCGGCAGATCAGGCCGTTGAACAATGCACCATTCGTCGGATAGAGCTATCTTGCCTGTCAGGATCGCAATCGATCCACATCATTTCGTTGGTTCGCATGATCCCAGTTGCACTACCCTCCGTCGAAACGCTGCTTTTGCTTGCCTTCCTTCTTGCCACGACACTTGTATGGGGTATCTGGACAATGGTTTTGATTGCACGATACGCAGGAGGCCGCTGGGCGCGCCCGATGATGCTGCCCTATGGCCTGGCGACCGCCATTGCGATTTTTACACTTTGGCAGTTCGGTAATTTCTATCTCCAGATGCGTGCCCATGACAGGGAAATGGCGTCTAGCTATCGCCCGGAGCTTGGGGAGCCGGTGCGCCTTGGCCAGATCGACATGCCCGAAGGCACGAAACTTGAACTGGCCGTGGCCGACACCAGGGAATCCTTCAACCGCGCGGTCTTCCCCCATCCCGTGCGGGTCGCGAATGTCGATGCCGTCGAGATCGCACGCTATATCGCGATAAAAACCAACGGGAATTATGAGACCGTCGGCTTTGTTCCAGAGACGATGCGGGTGACGGGCAACGGCGTGACCCTGCAGAGCGGCTGGCGCTGCGATGCGGCACAACCGGTGGAGTTCGACCTGAAGGCTGACGGGGATGTATCCGCTTTCAGCCGATGTGTCCTTGCCGACGGGAATATCGTCGATGGCATTGGCTTGCCGAAGGGGACGTTTCTGCGTGCCTCCACCGGCAATGTCTATACTGACGGTTTCATCGATTCCGACAGGTGGGTTCTCGACACGCCCACGGGCCAGGCTATCCGCATTGATGATTTCGCTCTTGAGGATGTCACGCTCGCCCTTGATGGCGAAAGAAAACTCTATGAAATCCGAAGCGCGGTTTTGTCGAAGGAAGCAACAGCGGGCGCGCTCCACTTCGCAGCCGGCAGTGGAATTCGCCTCAATCCCCGGCACATCCGGACTGATTATCCCGGTGCATGGTTGATAACACCATCTTCCGCGTCCGGTTCTGAACCGGTGTCGCTTCGATCAAGCGTGCTGAACAGAGGCGGAAAGCTTCTGGCCACCCTTTCCGACTAGCGCATTGGTGGACCAGATACTCTGAACGATCTCGATGGAGGTCTCTCTTGCGATCAGGTGCCCGCGACCCCAGATATCGCGCATTATTGAAAGTGCGCATAAATGAACCCTGAGAACTACCTACCGATAAAGACCGACCGGCTGATCCTTCGTAAATTCCAGGCCGCTGATCTCGCATCATACGCCGATTACCACACGCGCGATGACGTCTACCGTTTCCTCTATGCCGCACCGCCTTCGGATGATGCGGTGAAAACGCAATTCGCAGCGCTGCTCGAGGCTCCGTTCACAGAGGACGGCGATACGTTGCGACTTGCCGTTACGCGCAGCGACGACGACACGTTGATCGGCGAAGTCCTGCTTAAAATCGCGAGCAAGGCGGCTTTGCAAGCGGAAGTCGGTTATGTCTTCAATCCTGATTTTTCAGGTAAGGGATATGCGACGGAAGCCGTCCGGGCCATGATAAGCCTCGGCTTCGAGACGCTCGGATATCACCGGATTTTCGCGCGGCTGGATGCCCTGAACCACGGATCGATCGGCGTTGTTGAACGCCTTGGCCTGCGCAAAGAAGCGCATTTGATCGAGAATGACCGGTTTGGCGGCACCTGGGGGGATGAATTCATCTATGCCACCCTGAAGAGGGAGTGGGCGTCTAGCCCGTGATCTTGCGCAGGTGATGATTATGTCGGGTTTGAAGGAAATTGTCGGTGTCTCAACTGGTCTTGATCCTCGGCGATCAATTATCTTTCTCCCTATCTTCGCTGGATGGTGTCGACAAGACGCGCGACACGATCCTGCTTTGCGAGGTAATGGCGGAGGCTACCTATGTCGGCCATCACAAAAAGAAGATCGCCTTCATCTTTTCCGCCATGCGCCACTTCGCCGAGGAACTGCGTGGCGAAGGATACCGGGTTCGCTACACGCGGATTGATGATCGCGACAATGCGGGCTCCTTCTCCGGCGAGGTGCAGCGGGCGTTAAACGACCTGACCCCTTCCAGGATTTGCGTCACCGAAGCTGGAGAATGGCGCGTCAAATCAGAGATCGAGCACTTCGCCAGTGCCTTCAACATCGAGGTCGATATCCGCCCTGATCGGCGCTTTCTTGCCGGCCATGAGGAGTTCGAGCGCTGGGCGGCCGGGCGCAAAAGCCTGACGATGGAATATTTCTACCGGGAAATGCGTCGCAAGACTGGCCTGTTGATGAATGGCGAAGAGCCGGTCGGTGGACGCTGGAATTTTGACTCGGAAAACCGCAGCCCCGCCAAGCCGGACCTGCTGAGGCCAAGACACCCTGTCTTCGCACCGGACAGGATAACAAGGGATGTCATCGACACCGTCGAGCGGCTGTTTCCCGACAATTTCGGCAAGCTTGAGAACTTTGGTTTCGCCGTCACCCGCGCCGATGCCGAGCGGGCGCTCAGTGCCTTCATAAACGATTTCCTGATGAATTTCGGCGCCACGCAAGATGCCATGCTGCAGGATGACCCGTATCTCAACCACTCGCTTCTGTCTTTTTACATCAATTGCGGGCTGCTGGACGCGCTGGAGGTCTGCAGGGCGGCGGAGCGCGCCTACTACGAGGGCGCGGCACCGCTCAATGCCGTCGAGGGTTTCATTCGCCAGATCATCGGCTGGCGGGAATATATGCGTGGCATCTACTGGTTTGCGGGGCCGGACTATGTCGACAGCAATTTCTTCCAAAACGACAGGCCGCTGCCGGGCTTTTACTGGACGGGCAAAACCCACATGAACTGCATGGCGACCGTAATTACGGAAACCATCGAAAATGCCTATGCTCACCATATCCAGCGCCTGATGATCACGGGAAATTTTGCCCTTCTCGCCGGCATTGATCCGAAGGCCGTTCATCAATGGTATCTGGAGGTCTATGCGGATGCCTATGAATGGGTTGAGCTGCCGAATGTGATCGGCATGAGCCAGTTCGCCGATGGCGGCTTTCTCGGGACAAAGCCCTATGCCGCAAGTGGCAACTACATCAATCGCATGTCGGACTATTGCAGTAGTTGCCGCTATGATCCCAAGGAGCGTCTCGGTGACAAGGCCTGTCCATTCAACGCGCTATACTGGGATTTTCTGGCCCGCAACCGTGAAAGGCTGAAATCCAACCATCGGCTGGCGCAGCCCTATGCCACATGGTACCGGATGAGCGAAGACGTCCGCCATGATATCAGGGCAAAGGCGGCTCTGTTTTTGAACCGCCTGAGCTAACGCGGCCCTTTCTCTGCTTTTGCCGACGGCGGGATACGCGATCAGAGCTGTCCCTGCGCATGTCTCGGTCATGACGTGGCTCGTAAACCCAGCTCCGCGTGGTGCCGGCAGCGCCGCCGGTCCATGCGGCAATAGTGCCAATGATAAGAGCGACGAAAGCGAGCTATCGGAAACGACGTGAAGCCTGCCGCGTTTCTCAGCTTACTTTAAACTATCACTTACCAGCCGTAGCTGAATGTCAGGCCGCTGCCGTTGTCTCCGTTCTGCTCCACGTTGGTTTCGGTGTTCCGCCCATACTGGAAAATGCCATAGGCATTGTTATTGCCGTTTTGCTGCAGCGTTGCGGAATGGCCGTTGCCCCGCTGCCGGATAAAGCCGAGATTGCCGCGACCGTTCTGGGCGATGCCTGCCGCATTTCCCCGGCCCAATTGCCGGATGTCTGCGTCTTTCAGATCGCGATAAAGCGAGTAGGCGCGCAGACCGGTTGAGAACAGATCCCCATCCCCGGAATTGCCGGGCGCGAGGTCAAAGGAAATGCGGCCACCGGCATGGGCGGGAGCCGTAAATCCGAGCGGCGCAAGGCCTCCGACAAGCAGAGTAACGGTGAGAAGTTTCAACACGTTGCGGGTCATTCTGATCTCCATTCTGTCAGTGCCTTTGCCGATGATCCACTCTCGCATCCTGCAACTGAACCCGAACGGAATTGCCCATTCACATGTCGTTCAGTCGCTGCACGAGGATCAAAGAAAAGGGCGCTCAACTGGCGCCCTCTCTGGTGGAAATGTATAGTTGAGGTCAGCCTAGTCGCCGCCAACCTGCTTCGTGCAGCTGAAGCGCCTGCCATCGATTTCGAGATCCAGCACTGCCTTGTACTGCGCTCCCTTCGCGCCAAGCGTTACGGAACTCAGAAGTTGCGAACGCCCGGCAGCGGCATCAAAGCCGCCGCCCTGGTTGATGACGGAACTCCCGCTGCCTCCTGAATTTTCGACGTGAAAGGCATAGGTACCTCCAGCACCGGTGTTGCCCTTTGCGAAGGCCTCCAGCCTGACCATGCCCGCCTGTGGTGTTGCCTTGATCTCGCAAAGCTTGCCTTCGCTCAGGTCATTTGCGGTCGACATGGCTGCAATGGCGCCGAAGGGAAGGAGTGCAACGGCAAGGATAGTCGCCAGGCGGCGTGGATGTGTGACGCTATGGGGCATGGCTAGTCTCCTTGATGATCTGTTGACTTGATCTCGACCAGTTGCACGTCAAGGCCTGCGGCGGCTTAAGGGCAGGCCTGCACGAAGGCCGCGACATTGTCATTACCGCCCTGGTTCACATTGGCGCTGCAGCCACGGCCAACCTGAACGCCAGCCGCGATGTTGCCGTTGCCGTCCTGGGTCAGGATGGTGGTGTGGTTGGAGCCGAACTGGCCGATGCCCGCCACGTTGCGGCTGCCGTTCTGATAGGTGGAGCCGTAATTGTCATGCCCCTCCTGACCGACAGCCGAAAGGTTGTGACGACCATATTGATGGCCGACGATCCGGTTATAGCCGCCGTTCTGGTAGGTGCGGATCCGGTTGCCATAACCTTCCTGTGCGCCACCGGCAGAGTTCGACCAGCCATATTGTTCGATGCGCACATCGTTGGCCATGGCGGGGGCCGTGGCGGTGAAGCCAACGAGAGCGGAGAGTGCAATTGCAACGAAAGACGTACGGATCATGACTGTCTCCTCAGGCGGATAAGACCGCGGTTGAACGTCTTTGTTGTAGACGGTCCCGTTGGAACGGAAGCTGAAGAGATTATTCAGTCGTGGTTCATTGGCGGGGTATGGTCCCAGCGTCGCAACAATGGTGACGAACAGGATGACTAAAGTTTTCTTGGCAGGATGAAACCAAATTGGCTCGCCTTTCGTACATGGCTTGCGCCTTCAATGTTCAGGCGAAAAGGGAGACGAATCTGGGTCCGATGGAGCTTCAAAGCCGCGCTAGCCAGCCCGCAAATGCAGGGTCTGCTGCAAGAGATGATCTGACACGAGCAACCCTAACCGTTGCCTGGGTCATCATCCTCAACAAGCCATTTTATCCGCTTTACGTGTGGTATTTGGTCGATAACGGAGCCGTGGCATCGCTTGTCACCCTATTGTCGGTGCCATTCTTTCTCGCGATACCATTCCTGGCGAAAAAATCCCCGTTGGCCGCGCGCCTCGCTCTCCCCTTGGTGGGAACAGTCGACACGCTGTTTGAAACCAAAATATTCGGCCAGGCTTCTGGCACCGAATTTTTCTTCGCAGCCTGCATCATGCTTGCAGCCATGTCGTTCCGCGCAGACGAGAAGCTCTGGCAATATGCGATGGCAATCCTCGTCTTCATCGCTTTCTTTTTCTCGCGGACGTTTCTGGGCGCGCCGCTGCAATCCTGGTCGGCAGATGATCTTGCAACGCTTCTCAATCTGAATGCGTTCTCTGCCGCCAGCCTCATGGTCTTTATCGCCCTTAGATATGCCGCCATTTCACGGCGAACCGAAATCTGAACAAGAGCCTTGCCATCGACAGGAGGAGTTTATGCTTAGATATTGTAACCGCGTGATTGGTGCCCTGACATTTTCGCTGTTTCTGTTTGCCGGTTTTGCGGTTTCCGCAGCCCCCAAACCAGTTGCCGTGGGTCTCGATCATTACCGCGGTACCTGGCTTGAAATCGGCCGTACACCCATGTTGCTGACAGATGGATGTGTTGCAGGATATTCCACCTATCGGCAGGGAGCATCGGCGGATGAAGTGCTGATAGAAGATGGCTGTCGAGCAGGAAATCCGAATGGTCGCCTCAAGACGGTGAACGGCGTCGGCAAGATCGAGGATTTCGGATCAACCAATGCGAAGATGCGCGTTCGCTACCCTCTTTTCATCACATTCAATTATTGGGTTTTCTACAAATCGCCTGATAAGTCCTGGTTCATCAGCGCCAACCCGTCGACCGGCGATGTGTGGATCTACGCCCGCAACATCCCGTCCAAAACGAAGCTCAATAAAATGATCACGAAAGCACGTGAGCTTGGCTACGACGTCAGCAAGCTCGAATTCCCGGTCCAGAAATAACAGCTGATGGAGCGCACCGATTATGCAGTCGCTTGAAAATGGCTACAGGGCGATCGTCTTGGGCGCATCCGGCGGCATTGGTGGAGCCCTGTTGTCGTACTTCGAGGCCGACCCTCGTTGCGCGTTCGCCTTGCCGCTCTCGCGAAGCGTCGATGGTCTCGACATAACGAACGAAACCAGAGTGCGCGAAGTTGCCGCCCGTCTGGAGGCTCAGCGCGGCTCCTTCGACCTGATATTCAATGCAACCGGTGCCTTGACGGTCGATGGTGCCGGTCCTGAAAAATCGATAAGGGCGATCGACGAAGTTCAAATGGCGAGGCAGTTTGCGGTCAATGCCATAGGCCCCGCTTTGCTGCTCAAGTATTTCACCCCGCTTCTGCGCAGAGACAGGCGAAGCATTTTCGCCTCCCTGTCCGCGCGCGTTGGCTCGATTGGCGACAACAGATTGGGCGGATGGATCTCCTACAGAGCATCCAAGGCCGCTCAAAATCAGATCATCCGAACCGCAGCCATCGAAATCGCCCGCACAAACCCACAGGCCATCATCGTGGCGCTTCATCCCGGAACAGTCGAAACAAGCCTGTCCCAGCAATTTTCGAAGGGCAAAGACTTGTTCACCCCGCAGCAGTCTGCCGCGCGACTGATGGAAACAATCGATGGTCTCACACCGGCACAAACAGGGCAGTTTTTTGCCTATGACGGTTCGAGGATCGAATGGTGAGTGCCATCGTCTGCAAGGGATTATCCGACGATTGTGATGGTGACGAAGCCTTTGGTCTAAAATTTTTTGCTGACACCCACTCTTGCGCCAGCCGAGGTTTCCCCATCGCCTTCAATGTTAAAAAGGAGGCCGGCGTCAATGGACCAGTTTTCCGCAGTCTCAACTGTTACTCCCGTGCTGAGGGAGCCAAAGGCGCCTTCTCCATCCAGCCCCGAAACACCAACTGTTCCGCCGAATTTCGGTGTCATGATGGAACCGTTTTCAAGCGAAATCTGGCGCGCAATCTCGGCGCCGAGGCTGACACGCAGTTGCTCTTCCTTAAAACCGCGCAGCTCGATCAGGTCACCAACGTCATTGCCGACTGTATAGTTTTCGATAGTCTCGGATAGATAAACACCTCGAAATCTGGGCGTGAAGGTCGTGACGTCATTGATGTCCCAGCGTCCCGAGATCGACGTGTCGAAAAGCCAACGGCTGGTATCGAAGGATCCGTCCCAGAAGGGTGTATCGATGTCGTTAGCAGAGCCGCCATACAGCAGGCTGCTGTCCCAGAAAACGCCTCTGGCGATTTCAAACGAGGCATAGGGGCCAAGGAGCCAGCCGTTACCGGTCAACTCGTTGTCACCGTTCGTCGGATCCGTCATGCGGTCGAAATGGAAGGAAAAACCAAGCATTGCCTTGTCGGAAAGCAAATAGTCCACACCTGCTGAAACCATGGCGAAGCTGCCCCATTTGCTTCCCGATTCATCCCGGTTGTGGACGAGGAACGAGCCGTCAAGCCAGATGTTGAAAAGCGGCATTTCCGTTCTCGTCACGCCATCGGCGTTGTTTCGGGCAGCTTCGATCTGCGCAAGGCTGGTGGCGAAACTCAGAACCATGCCCTCTCCGGAAGGCACTGCACGTGAAGTGACGGCACTCGTGGCGTTGACCATCTGTCGCCGTTCAAGAAGGCCCGGCACCTTGATCGTTGACGCGATGATGTTCTGTCTGGCGCGGACAAATCCATGCACGAGTTCATTTATCTCGTCTGCCACCTGTGCAGCATCGTAACCGAGATTATAGGTGACGGTCCCCTGGTTGGAGGCACCCAGTGCACTGACGAGACGAAAACCCACCCGGGCTTGACCCGAGAATGCGGGATTGGGGATGAATTTGAGGTACAATCCCGTCGCCTGCGTACCGCCGGCCTGAGCAAATTCGCCGTTCACGATGCTTGCACGACCGGCGTTGGCAGGACTGACAAAGGTGAGATCTGCGCCGGTGAAGGGACCGCCTGTGGCGCCTGTGGCGAGATTGATATTCGGCGGTGTTGCGCCCGGCGCTACGCTGATCTCCCGGTTGGCGACGTTGATTTCGCGGGTCTTCACTTTCAGCGTATAGGCTGCTGCAGCGGTTGCCCCTCGAGCGTCCCGCACCTGAACGGTAAAGCTATAGTCGCCCTCGGTTTCGGTCTCCAGCGGACCTGTGAGTTCGCCGGTTGAAAGATTGAGGATCATACCTTTTGGCAATATACCGCCGGCAAGGCTGTAGAGCAGCGGGTTGGTGCCGCCGGAAGCCGTGATGGACTGGCTGTAAGCTTCTCCTGCCATCGCTTCCGTCAAAGCTCCGCCTGGGGGTGAAAGGGCGAGGGCGCCCGCTGGCGGTGTAACTGTGATCGTGACCGTGGCGGACGAATTGCCCGAAGAGTTGCTCGCCGAATAGGTAAAGCTGTCGGTGCCGGAATAGCCGCTGCTCGGCGTGTAGGTAACACTGGTGCCGATCACGCTCACAGTTCCGTGTGATGGGCCGGTGATAACAGCGATTGTGTCCAGCCTGCCTCCCGATATACCGAGAGGTACGGGATTGCCGGTACTATCTGCGACGACGGTTACTGTGCTGTCGCTTGCGACAGGCGCGGCAACCAGGACAGCTATGGTGTAGGCAGCAGAAGCGGTAACGCCGTTGGTGTCGCGTGCGGTGATATTGAAGCTCGCATTTCCTTCCGTCGTCGGATTGCCCGTGACCTCTCCGGTGGCGGAATTCAGGTTGAGGCCATCGGGCAGCGCGCCGCTGCTCGTATATTGATAGGGTGCATTGCCGCCTGAAACTGTGACGGTCTGGCTATAGGGCATATCGACGAATGCATCCGTCAGCCGTCCTGCGGGGGGAGAGAAGACGAGTGTCGTGGCCGTGACCAGAACCGTGACGGTTGCAGGCGCAGACACACCGCTGACATTCGTTGCCGTATAGGTGAAACTGTCTTGACCCGTATATGCCGATCTTGGCGTATAGGTGATCATGGTTCCGGTTGCTGTCGCGTTGCCATTGGACGGAGCCGTGGCGATGGCGACGCTGGCCGGGTCTCCACCCGTCACATTGAGAGCGATGACGTTGTCGGACGAATCAGGTGCGACACTGACCGAGACCGCGTTGGCGACAGGTGCCTGTGGATTGACGGTGAACGAGCGCGTGATCTGGCCCGCAGGAAGATAATCGCTGTCGCCGGGCTGATCCGCATTGATCGTACATGTGCCTGTAGAAACAAAGGTCAGAAGGCCACTGCTTGTAATTGTGCAGGTGCCGGTCGTGAGGGAAGTAAAAATCGGAGTCAATCCGGAATCGCTGCTAGCCGTCAGCGTGGGCGTCGTTCCAAATGTCTGCGGCCCCGGATTGTTGAACGTGAGCGTCTGTGACGCTTTCGGAGTGACGCTGTTTGATTGAACGGAGGCGACACTCTGACCGGCAGCATTTTCGGCGGTAACCGCGAACGTGTAGCTTTGGCCGTTGGTTAGGCCTGTGACAACGATGGGGCTGTTCACCCCTGCTACCGGCGCGACATCTGCGGGGGTCGCAGTCACGATATAACCCGTGATCGCCACACCACCATTGCGTGGCGGCGGCTGGAAGGACACGGCCGCCTGGGTGTCACCAGCGGTTGCCATCAGACCCACCGGCGCATCGGGCAGAGTGAATGCGACACTGATGGAATAAGCGCGGCTGCCCGTCTGGCCATTTACGTCGGATGCGGTGACTGTGAAGTTATAGGTGCCCGACAAGATCGGCGTGCCGGAAAGCTCGCCTGAGTCAGCCAATGAAAGGCCCGGCGGCAGCGAGCCCGTGCTCACTGAGAAGCTGTGTGGTGATGCACCGCCCGAGGCTGTTAGGGTCTGGTTGTAGGCTATGTCATACGTCGCATTGGGGATGGAAGTGGGACTTATATCTATCACGGGTGCCGCGATGGAAACGGAGTAGGATTGTTCTCCGGTCGCCCCACCAGAGTCGGTTGCCGTCACGGTAAAACTGAAATTGCCGGTCTGAGTTGGAGTGCCGGTCAACTCACCGTTGCTGGAAAGAGAAAGCCCGCCCGGCAGCGTGCCTGCTGAGACCGCAAAGTTGTAGGGCGCACTACCGCCGCTCGCGGTCAGGCCCACCGGACCATAGACCTGTTGATAGGCTGGATCGGCAATCGCGACCGGGGTGATTTTGACCGGGTCGTATGAGACCGAATTGTCCGAACTCGTGGACGCCTCGTTTGCGAGGCCGGCCGGTGTCGTGACACTTCCGGCTGGGATCGTTGCGACAACGGTTCCGGCCCGATTCATGCCCGACACCGCCACCTGATAGGTTGCACCGGAACCAGAAATCGTGGCCGTGGTGGCGCCGGCCGTGCCGGACAGCTGCACATCGGCGCCGGAAAAACCAACAATGGGTTTGTCGAAAGCGACGTCGAACAGGATCGGCGACCGAGACGTCGGGTCCGCCTGCGCTGTTGCCTGATTGATCGTCACAGTGGGTTTGGTTTCGACCGTGTGATTGGAGCCGCTTGCGGAAGATGTGCTGCAGCCACTGCCTCCTGTGTAGGACGCGCTTACCGGATATGTTCCGGATGACAGGCTCGTCGTCCGGAAGGTGGCGGAAGATGCCGGGCTCACCGGCCCGGTCGGCGCCAGGCCGAGATTGGCCGATTGGGAACCGATGGAAATGCTGACGCTCCCCGGAGGCGACTGGCCGGCATTGCAGCCCATGGAGGAGACGGTTGCCGTGACTTCCACCTCTTGGCCGGGCAAGGATGGGTTGGGCGAAGACGTTACCGACAGGACGACAGGCCCGCCTGCTACGGCGCGTACGACGAGCGTATTGCTGGTAAAGCTGAAAGAATGTCCGCCCACCCGGGTGCCGGAGAAACTGGCGAAATCCGAAAACTGCCCGGCCATGACATCCAGTTCGTCGACGCGGTAAGCCGCAGTACATGTCAGCTTGTTGGGCCATTCAAGACCGCTGCCCACGCTGGGACAGGATACGACTGCACCCTTGATGGACGTGGTTGTGGGATTGATGCTGGTGATGGTGTAGGAGCCGGGATCAATGACGTAATCGAAACGGATGTTATCGCCAAGGCCATTGAACGTCGCAGGGACGGCCGAAACCGTGACTGACTGGGCAAGCGCCTGTGTCACTATCACAAGGAGAAGCGAAAGAGCGATGGCGCCCGTTCTGGATATCGTATGAACACAGGACACCGCACGACCTGCAGCGACTTTCCACGAGCTCAACCTGCCACCCATCATGCCCCCCAGCATTAGAATATGCGCATAAACTTTTAGTAGCAGGTATTTAAATAGATCACATGGAGTCAACCATTAGGTGAAAAATATCTCGAGTTAGACACGCATTTCGAACCGGGTGTGCCGTATTTGTGTTTGCCTATGGAAAGAAAGCGAAGACGCTGTGGTGCGCGATACGGCAAGACTGAGGGAACTGGTAAGGTGCCGCGGGGACTTATCGGTTCTTTGACGGCGGTGGGTGTATGTGTCGGTGTTATCAGTATTTTCGTTGGCTTACGCTCGATCGTTAACGGACGACTGTCATACACCCCAACGATAAGATCTGTTTCCGAAGATCTGATCGCCAACATCACCGATTCAATGAAAAAAGCCGGCCCGCACAACCGGACCAGCCTTTCCTGACAACTAAAATCCCCAGTCTACGACCCCAAATCACATCGCAGGAAGGATAGTGATATCCCGCAAGCCGTTGTCTGCGCCTGTGATCCCGCCGATTTCGGTTGCCGTACCGCTTTCGAGGTTAACGGTGTAGAGCGTGTTGCCGGCGGCCAGGTATGCGATGTTCTTGCCGCCTTCCTCGCCGTGGATATCGAATGCGTAGGTTGCAGGCATGTCCTTGAGGCCGAGCTTGCCGATTGCCTTCAGTGTGCCGTCATTCGGCTTCGTCTGCTGAACCAGGGCGCCGATCGTCGCGTCGATATTGTACATCGCCGTCTTTTCCGGCTTGCCGATAGAGTTGGTATAGGCGGCGGCAACGATGTTTGGCGTTTCTCCCTTGTGCATGTCGCCATCTTCAAAAGCCAGTGTTCCATCAACCGTCACAGCGCCGGTATCGGGATGCACGCGGTGATTGGTCGTGCCGGTCATGAAACGAAGACGATCCGCAGCCGGGTTGAAATCGACCACAACAGGCGCGTCGGTCATGGTCAGCATCTTGTCCATCTTGGCCACATCGGTTGCAGCACCTGTCTCAAGGTTGATGGAGACGATGCGGTGGTCCGGCGTCACACCGATGACAGTCTTGTTCCCGGGGCGAAAATCGATACCAACGAGCTTGTCGACGCCGGTGACATCCATTGTCTTTGTGACGGCAGGCTTGTCAGTGTCGAACATGACGAGCGTCTTGTCGCCGGTCAGCCCGAGGACCGGTGCTGAAACCGCGATGCTTGCCGATGCTGCGAAAGCGGCGGAGGCGATCAGAGTGGAGCGGATGATATTCATGGTGTTTCTCCCGTGCGTTGAACCGTTCGGAAGGCGTCCAGCGGTTGGTTTTCGACGCTTCCACAATTCAAGACACTGGGCAGGGTGCATTTGGATGCAGACAGCGAAAAAATATTTGCGAGATGCATCCATATGCCGCCACGATGGGTATTATGCCCAAGTCGACCATGCTGGCGATCAGACGTTGAAAGGTTTCAAATGCAGATGGGCTCCGTGCCGGACGATCTACACAGGGCGCTCACTGCTTGCGCAAAAGGGGACAAAAACGCATTGCGTGCTATTTTCGATCGCGAGGCAGGCCGGCTGATTGCAGTGGCAGAGCGCATCGTCAAGCGCAGGGAACTGGCGGAAGAGGTGGTACAGGAGAGCTTCGTGCGCATCTGGACCCATGCGCACCAGTATCGGGCAGACCAGGGGTCGGCGCGCGGCTGGATTTACGCGATCGTCAGAAACCGGGCGCTTAATCTTCTGCGCGACAGCAGGCGTGAACTCCCCGTGGAGGATGTTGAAACGCTCCGCGATGGCGCGCAGGCAGATGAAGTGATGGCCGCATGGCAGAAGCTCGATCGGAATTCACGCCTTTATGAATGTCTCGGCGGTCTTGAGGAGACAAAGAGACAGGGTATCCTGATGGCCTACGTGGCCGGATATTCCCACGGCGAAATCGCTGGCCGGTTGCGCATTCCGCTTGGAACGACGAAATCCTGGATCAGGCGCGGCCTTTCGGCACTTCGGGAGTGCATGGCATGATGATGGAGCGCAAAGATATTCCCGCCATCGCCGATGACTATGTATTGGGCTTGCTGGAGACCTCCGAAGCCACGGCTGTTGAGGCGGCAATGGAATCGGATGGCGAACTGCGGGCGGCAATCGCGGCCAGCCGTGAGCGTTTTCTCCCGCTCGATACCACCGTCGAGCCGGCAGCCATCAAGGGCGAATTGTGGAGCAACATCGAATCCCGTCTGCCGCTCCAGTCGACATCCGCATCCCTCAAGCCCACCCACACGGCAAACGACAACAGCACAAACCGCTGGCGCGCCGTTGCCGTGTCCGCCATTGCCGCAACCGTTGTGCTCGCCGCCGGCCTTACGTTTAGCCTGACACGGACAACGGAGCCGCTGGTGATCGCAGTCCTCGTCAACGAGACGGGTGAGGTTCAGGCCGTTGTTGAGGATTTTGGCAACGAAAGAGCAACCGTGCGGATGCTGGCCGATTTTGCAGTGCCTGGAGACAAGACGATCCAGGTATGGACATTGCCGTCTAAGGATGTTGGCCCGGTCTCGCTCGGCCTGATCGATGGCGTCCGTTCAGCGCGTCTCGATGGACCGGCTTTGCCGACCCCCAGAAGCGACCAGCTCTACGAGATCACGCTTGAACAGGCAGGCGGATCACCAACAGGCAGGCCAACCGGCCCAATCTTGGCAAAGGGCTTCGCCCGAATGCCGCGATAGATCACCCAAAGGCAAAACCGATAAGATCGCGGCGAAATTTCCTTCGCCGCATTCTATTCGCCGGTTTCGGGAGCAACACCATCGTGCTGTCCCGAAACCGGCCGCAAACAATCAGGCAATCTGCTTATCAGGCGCCAAATGCGCCATCGATCGTGTGCATCGCGCCCGTCACAAAACCGGCTTCAGGCCCGGAAAGCCAGGCCACCATGCCGGCCACTTCCTCCGGCCGTCCGTGGCGCTTGAGTGCCATGAAGCTGTGCATCAGGTCTTTCATCGGCCCGTTTTCCGGGTTCGCGTCGGTGTCGATCGGGCCGGGCTGCACAACGTTGATGGTGATGCCGCGCGGCCCGAAATCGCGTGCCAAACCGCGCGCCAGCCCCTGCAAGGCCGATTTGGAAACTGCGTAAGAGGCCATGCCCGGCACCGGCATCCGGTCTCCATTGACCGAGCCGATAACGATGATCCTGCCACCGTCAGGCATCTGCCGCGCCGCCTCCACAGAGGCGTGATAGGGCGTCTGGATGTTGATCTGAAACAGACGGTCGATGGCATCAGGGTCCTGCTCGAGAGCATCGCCAAAAATGGCGATCCCGGAGTTCACAATCAATATGTCCAGAGGACCACTGGCACGCACGACGCGGATGACTTCGTCGCGGTTAGCACTGTCCGCCCGTATGGCAGTGCTGCCCGTCGCCTTCGCCAGCTCTTCCGCCGCACCTTGGGATGCGCCATAGGTGAACGTTACCTTTGCACCTTCGTCTGCAAACCGCCGCACGATGGCTGAGCCTATGCCTCGGCTGCCGCCAAGAACCAGAACGGATTTTCCTTGAAACACGAGCACTCTCCATGACCTTGAAAATTAATTTAATGATCGATACATAAATACGAAGCAGCTCACTCGTCAAGATATTATGTAATGACTGATACAAAAAACCTTCGCTCTCGCGGCCGTCCGCGCCGTTTTGATCCTGATCAGGCTGTGGCCACGGCCAAGCAGCTTTTCCACGCGCGTGGCTTTGATGCTGTCGGCGTCGCGGAGATCACCTCGGTGTTAGGCATCAACCCGCCGAGCTTCTATGCCGCCTTCGGTAGCAAGATGGGCCTCTACAAGAGGGTTCTTGATCTCTATGCCGGCACGGAAGCAATTCCTCTTGCCGATATCCTGCGGCCGGATCGTCCGGTTGGGGAATGCCTTGCGGCGTTGCTGGAAGATGCGGCAAGGCGTTATGCCGCTCATTCCGCAGCCCTTGGCTGCCTCGTTCTGGAAGGTACGCGCTGCGATGATGAAGAGGCGCGTGCCGCAGCCAGCGTTTTTCACACGGCGGCAGAGGGCGTGATCCGCTCCTATATTGCCGCGCGCCATCCGGAAGAGGCTGAGCGTCTGGCGGATTTCGTGAGTTCGACCATGGTCGGTCTCTCCGCCATGGCGCGGATTGGCCGCGACATAGAGCGACTCCTGAGTATTGCGCGCGTTGCGGGGGGAGCAGTGAAGCAGGAGCTTTCCGAGGCGTGAATCTCGGAGCAGTCTCAATACTTCTTACTAGTGATGGAAGCTGGCAGGTTTCGAAAACCCGGCTCATTCTCACCAGAGATCGATCAGGCCACCTGATGCTCCGTGCACGGGGTCGGTCGTCGGCTTTGGCAAAGACTTTATCTGTGCAAGCATCGCGCTGGTTGGTGCAGACGTCTGAACATCGGCCTCCTGGCCGGGTGGATAAGCGCCGACAACCTGAAAATCCGCAGAGGATTTCAGCTTTATGTGGCCCGTACCGGCTGGCAAGACCAGACAGTCACCTTGCGTAACGTGCAAGGTTTGCCCATCCGGCCCGCCAATCTGCAACGTCGCTTCACCGCCCCCCACGCCCAGAACTTCATGCGCGCCGCTGTGGTAATGGTGATAG
The DNA here is from genome assembly GCF_013318015.2 of Agrobacterium tumefaciens. Taxonomy (NCBI): domain Bacteria; kingdom Pseudomonadati; phylum Pseudomonadota; class Alphaproteobacteria; order Hyphomicrobiales; family Rhizobiaceae; genus Agrobacterium; species Agrobacterium tumefaciens. The sequence goes on from NZ_CP115842.1 coordinate 2,046,588, forward strand.
GCAAACACACCATTGCGCCAGATGCCGCGCCATCCGTTTCGTGCGAACAGTGCCTCGAAAGCAGCGCAATCGAATGGCGAGCCGACGTGTCGATAGATGATGACAGGGAAGGTCTGGTTGTTGGGAACCTGATCGCCTGGATTTAAAGTGATTTTTTCAACTTTCATGTGAATGCTCCTGGCCATCTGGTCGGGCCTGCCAAACCGTGTCTGGTTTGCTGCGCAGCCAGTGCTGGCGACCAGCCAATTTTCGTCCGCACTTCGGCGGAACTGGAGTGGCACCGGCAGATTTCCGCCACCGACACTCCTTCATCGCCCTGCTTCAGAATGAACGTCTTCTGTGCGTCCGAAAACTGCGATGCTTTCATCGTCTTCCGTTCCTTTCCCAGCCAGGAAAATGCACCGGAACACTCTAACCAAAAACGGTCCAGTATGAAGGGTTCAGATCAACAGAATGCCGTGTCCGTATCGAGGGGACCGGGAGGCGAAGGGCCGAAGGCGGTTCCTCTCGCCATAATCGACGCTAATCGTGCTAAACGTCAGCGCCCTCTCTCCTATCACGCCACCTGTCTTGCTGACACCATCATCATATCGATATGAATATGCTCGAACGGGCAACTTAATGCACCGCGCTCGTCCTTCTCAATCAGTCCCAGCTCGACTAGCACCGCAGCATCTTCATGGACGCGCTTGACGTCCCGGTTCAGTCTGCGCGCAAGCTCTCGCACGCCAACCGTTCCACTTCCCAGAAGGACGTTCAGTAGTTCCCAACGGCGCTCGGTGAGACGCGAAAAGAATGTGCCGGGTGTCTCAAAGTTTAGCGTTTCACCCTGATACTCACCGCTTTCGAGGCCAATACCAGCGCGCTTACCTGCTACGCGTAATGCCGATTTCCAGTCGGCGTTTGTCGTGATGGTCAAAGTTCTCATGACTGCCTCCGTTTTTCGACCTCAAATAAAAAGTCCTCAATCAGTTGGTGGATTGTTGTGAACCGGTAAGGAAGCTCATGGCCGCACAGATGTATGTGATCGCCTTTACCCCGCTCATTGTCGAAGCCCACAACCCTAATGCCGTTCTGGGCATAGACCATGCGATATTTGAACCCATGTTCGGTTGGGGGAACAGGCGTTGGAACTTTCCAAATAACGAACTGGATAATGCTGCCGTCGGCACCAACACTTTTGTGTTCTGTGATCGTGAGCGCCTTCTTGTTGTCTATAATGCCAACATCTTACGGCGTTGTCAATCTCGCCAACACTTGATTAATGAGCTAATCCCGCCGCAGCGACGAGACGTTGCGGCGGGCGACGGCTATTTTGCTCAGCCGCCTCGGAGAACTGCTTCAGGTCGCCTTCGGTCTGACCACCCTATTCAGCATCATCGAGCACGTCTGCCACCTCGTCGTCGCTGTGGTCATGGCTGTTTCCTGGTCGTGTGAGAGTGCGGTTACCGCAGAACGGATGACAGGAACTCGCGGGTCCGATCTTCCTTTGGTGCGCCGAAGATTTCTTCTGGCGTTCCTTGCTCACAAATACGCCCTTTGTCGAAGAAGCAGACCCGGTCCGACACTTCCCGAGCGAAACGCATCTCGTGGGTAACAAGTAACATGGTCAAATCGTGCTCGTGGGCCAGGCCACGGATGACGGAAAGCACTTCGCCGACCAGCTGGGGGTCTAGGGCGGAGGTTGGTTCGTCAAAAAGCAGGACACGCGGGCGCATGGCAAGAGAGCGGGCAATGGCGACACGCTGCTGCTGGCCGCCAGAAAGCTGCACTGGATAGTGATCCTTCTTGTCGGCCAGGCCGACCATCTTCAGGAGTTCGATTGCCCGTGTTTCTGCCTCCGGCCGGGCAATGCCCAGTACACACACCGGCGCCTCCACGATGTTGCGCAGCACCGTCATATGAGGGAAGAGGTTGAAGCTCTGAAAAACCATGCCGACGTGGTTACGGATCTGGCGCAGGTGTTTTTCCGAGGCTTGGAAGGGGCCTTTGCCGCCGGCCTGATGGTAGGAAATGTCCGCCAGCGTCAGCTTTCCCTCCTGGAACGGTTCCAGCGTCATGAGAATGCGCAGAACCGTCGACTTACCGGAGCCGGAAGGACCGATAAGAGTGACTTTTTCACCTTTTGCCACGCTGAAATTGAACTGGTCGAGGACCGTCAAAATGCCGAACCGCTTTGTGACATCGGAAAATTCGATCAGCGGTTGATTGGTATTGTTTGTCATCGCAAGGGTATTCCTGCTTTTGGAAGCGCCCTTTGCAGGCGGCTGAGGCCTGCTGAGCAGATTATGGTCAGAAGAAGGAAGATCAGGCCGACAAGCGTCAGCGGCACCAGATATTCGAAGGTGCGCTCGCCGATCATGTTTGCCAGCCCCATCATCTCTAGAACCGTGACGACGGAAAGCACCGGCGTTTCCTTGATCATGGCGACAAGATAGTTGCCCATGGCCGGAACTATGCGCGGGATCGCCTGCGGGATGATGATATCCCGATACGTCTGCATGCGCGTCAGATTAAGCGCAGTCGCGGCTTCCCACTGGCCATGATGCACCGCCTCCATGCCGCCGCGATAGACCTCAGACGTATAGGCGGCATATTGAAGGCCCAGCGCCAGCGCGCCGGTGAGAAACGCCGGCAGAACGATGCCGAATTCCGGAAGAACGTAATAGAGGAAGAAAAGCTGCACCAGAAGCGGAGTGTCGCGAAGGAATTCGACAACAACTGCGGTCGGCCAGGAAATCAATTTCACCCGACTGCGGCGCAGCAGCGCAAAAACCAGCCCCAGAATAAGCGCGATGGCAAAGCCGGCGGCGGCTGCTTTCAGCGTTACCGTCAGGCCGATCAAAATGATGGGCAGGATCGAGGTCGTGTAGGTGATCCAGGTGGTCGTGTCCCATTCGTAACCATACATCATGACTGAATATCCTTACGAATGGCGAGTGCGCGGAAAGACATTGCCGCGCCGCACGACATGTTCGATCACCCGGATGATGGCCATCAGGATCAGCGACATCGCGAAATAACAGAGGAGTGTGATCGAATAGATGCTGGTGCTATCCAGCGTCAGGTTGCGGATCGACTGTGCCGCGAAGGTGAGGTCGGCAATCGAGATCAGCGATACGAGTGAGGAAAGCTTTAGCGTTTCGATGGCTAGATTGCCGAAGGACGGCATCATCTCGACGATCGCCTGCGGCAAGGAAATGCGAAACAGCGTCTGCATCCGCGTGAAGTTCAACGCTCGTGCGGCTTCCAGCTGCTGCACCGAAACGGAAGATAACGCGCCGCGAACGATCTCGGCGCCATAACCACCCGCATGGGCGGCGAGCACCATGACGCCGGTGGTGACGGGATCGAAACTCAGACCGACGAGCGGCAGCGCGTAATAGAACCAGAAAAGCTGGACCAGCAGCGAGGTGCCGCGAAACACCTCCGTGTAGCACAACGCGACAGTCGAGAGGATTGGTCCACCCTCGACGCGAAGAATGCCGAAGAAAAAGGCGAGTACCGTGCCGACAACAAGGGCTGCGAGCGTAATCGTCATGGTGACGACGGCGCCTTGCCACAACATCGGCAGGTAGGCGGTCATGTCCATCTGGAGTGTTCCCGAGTTCATGGTAATCGGCGCCCGGTAATGCCCGGGCGCCGGCTGGCGTCATTTTCCGGCGCAGAGATCGGCGACCTTCTTTTCGGCCGCTGCCGCGATACTCTGTTCGGAGAGGCCGTATTTTGCGAGGATTTTCTTGTAGTCGTCGGTCTTGCGGAATTCGACGAGCGCGGCGTTGAAGGCGTCACGCAATTCTTTGTCCTCCGGCCGGAAAGCGAAACCGCCGTAGTTGCGCACAGGCGCATCCTTCACGACAGGATCAACGAAGGGCTTCACCTGCTCGACATTGGCCTGGCCCTTGGCCAGTTCTGACACTGTCAGTTCCGTGGCGGCATAGGCATCGGCGCGGCTCTGGACAGTGGGGATGGCATCTGCATTGGCCGGGATGAAGACGATCTGATCTTCCTTGACGCCGACGGCGCGCAGGAAGTCTACATTGTTGGCGCCAGATACGACGGCGACCTTCAATGCAGGATCCTTGGCAATATCGGCATAGGTGGTCAGCTTTTTAGGATTTCCTTTCTTCACCAGCAGGCCTTCGCCATAGGACGAGTTCGGTTCGGTGAAGGCCACCTGCTTGCAGCGCTCGGGCGAAATGTTCTGTTCGGCGGCTGCGAAGTCGAAGCGACGCGCCTTCAGCCCGGGGATCAGCGTGCCGAATGGGGTCACCGTCCAGTTGACCTCCTCGATGCCCATCGATTTCAGAACTGCATTTGCGACATCGGGGCCGATGCCGGCAGAGGTGCCGTCGGGCTGCATGTATGAATAGGGCACTTCATTGGCAGTCGCTGCGCGAATGTAGCCTTGCTTCTTCACCTCCTCGAGGGTGAGTGCGCTGACCGCTGTCACGCTAATGGAAAGAGCAAGGGCGGAAAGCCCGGCGAGTTTTGTCATATTCATGTTCTAACTCCTCTGGTTGGGTTGCGTGGTCCGTTTTCGGATCTCACTTCATTCTTCGGACTAGGTATTCTCCGTGACCGTGGCGATGACGGAAAGGCAGTCGCCGGCCTTGATGAGGCCGGGAACGTGGCGCGCTGCGAGCACGCCACTGATAGAGGCGCGGTATTCGACCGGCGCAAGACCGGTTTTTCCAACAGGGTAGACCCTGGCGATGGTTTCACCTGCCGTGACCGTGTCTCCGAGATCGCGGACGAAGACGACGAGCCCGTCATCTTCGGCAAAGGTGAAGCAATCGTTGGAGGGCATATCCAGCCAGCGGCTCGGCGTCGGCACCGCGGCGCCGGTCAGGATGCCTGCATGGCGCAGCAGGTTGATGGTACCTTTGCGGGCGATGTCGATCGTTTTTGCACTGGCCGTGCCCGCGCCGCCAAGCTCGGTGGTGACAAAGACCTTTCCCAGTTCCTCGGCCGTCGTGTCCAGCATCCCGACGGCGTCAATCTCCAGCATCTTCATCGAATAGGGGGCAGCAAAAGCTGCCACCGCCTCAAAGCACCGGGCTTCCTGTATCTTGTCGGGTAATTCGTGAGCGGCAGCGTAAGGCAGGAAATCAAGCGTCCTGCCGCCTGAATGAAAATCAAGAACGATATCCGCAAGCGGTAACAGATGGCGGGTCACGTAATCGGCGATCTTCTCCGTCACGGAACCGTCCGGACGACCGGGAAAGCTGCGATTGAGGTTCCCGCGGTCGATCGGCGAGGTGCGTGTTCCCGCGCGAAAGGCCGGATAGTTGAGTGCTGGCACGATGATGATACGCCCGCTGACGTCATCTGGATCGAGTGTGTGGGCAAGTTCGAAAAGTGCGGCCGGCCCCTCATATTCGTCGCCGTGATTGGCGCCGGTCAAAAGGGCTGTCGGCCCCTCGCCGTTGGCGATCACGCAGATCGGGATCATTACCGACCCCCATGCACTGTCATCGCGGCTGTATGGTAGCCGCAGATGACCGTGCTGCACGCCTTTCCTGTCAAAATCGACCGACGACGTGATAGGTGAGGGGCGTAGCGCGGTGCTTAACATCTCTCAGCCTTTCACGAACAGTTGCCGCGGCACATTGGAGAGGCATTCGACACCCGTTTCGGTAATGGCGATACTCTCGGTGATTTCGAGCCCCATGTCGTCCAACCACAAACCGGTCATGAAATGGAACGTCATACCGGGCTTCAGCTCCGTGCGGTCGCCGGGGCGCAGGCTCATGGTGCGCTCGCCCCAGTCCGGCGGATAAGAGAGGCCGATGGGATAACCGGTTCGGTTGTCCTTGATGATCCCGTATTTTTTTAGCACCGCGAAAAACCCATTGGCGATATCTTCGCAGGTATTGCCGGGTTTGGCAGCCGCAAGACCGGCCTCCATGCCCTCAAGCGTGGCCTTCTCCGCATCAAGGAACGCCTTCGTCGGCTTGCCGAGAAAGACAGTGCGAGAGAGCGGGCAATGATAACGGCGATAAGCGCCGGCGATTTCAAAGAAAGTGCCTTCGCCCAAGCGCATCGGCTTGTCGTCCCATGTCAGATGCGGCGCAGAAGCATCGGCACCCGACGGGAGCAACGGTACGATCGCGGGATAATCCCCGCCGAATTCTGCGGTGCCACGAATGCCGGCATCGTAGATCTCGGCGACGAGATCGCATTTGCGCATGCCCGGCTCGACTACGTCAACGATACGTTTGTGCATCAGCTCGACGATCTTGCCGGCCTTGCGCATATAGTCGAGTTCGGTCGGGCTTTTGACCGCGCGCTGCCAGTTTACAAGACCGGCGGCATCCTTGAAGCGGGCGTTCGGCAGATGTTTCCGCAAGGATGCAAAGGCAGCAGCCGAGAAATAATAATTGTCCATCTCGACGCCGATCGACAGGCCTGACCAGCCCCGGTCATCGACGATCTTCGACAACAGATCCATCGGATGCCGTTCGGTCGATTGAACGTAGTGGTCAGGATAACCGATGATGTTGTCCTGGGCGAGGTAGGCGGTGCGCTTGGCGCCATTGGCATCCTGCTTGCGGCCATACCAGATCGGCTCGCCTTGCGGCGGCACCAGCACGCATTGGTGGACATAGAAGGACCAGCCGTCATAGCCCGTCAGCCAATGCATGTTGGATGGGTCGGTGACGACAAGCAGGTCGATGCCTGCCTTTTCCATGGCGTCGCGGGTTTTGGACAGGCGCGCGGCATACTCCTCGCGCGTAAAGTTCAGCGTTACGCTCACGCTGCGTCTCCCATTTTCACACTGTTTTCGATGATTTGGCCGCTGCCGGCGTCTTTTGCGCGGGTAAAGGCGAGATTGGCGATGGCGGTGTCCTGCACTCCGGTGCCGGTCAGATCGGCAAAGGTGATGTCGTCCCTCGATACGCGACCGCGTGCCTTGCCAGCGATGACAGCACCGAGCTCGGTGAATTCCTGATCCTGCGTTACAGGCCCCGCGGCGATAGCGTGGTGCAATTCACCGAGAATTCGGGTCTGCGAAAGCCGGTCTGCGATATAGCGCGCCCTGGAAAATACGGCCGGATCGATCTCGTTCTTGTGTTCGGCATCCGATCCCATGGCCGTCAGATGCTGGCCTTCTTCAAGCCAGCCGGCAAACAGGATCGGCTTTTCGGCTGGCGTCGTGGTCACGACGATGTCGGCGCCCCGGAGAGCGGTTTGCGGATCGGCCGCGGCGATGACCTCGATACCGTGTTGGCGGGTCAGATCGCCTGCGAGCACCTCGGCCTTTTGATGGTCACGAGCCCAGATGCGTGCGGATTGAATGGGTCGCACCAGTTTCAGCGCATCGAACTGCAGACGGGCTTGCATGCCCGCTCCGAAAATTGCTGCGACGGAAGCATCTTTACGGGCGAGATGCCGTGCTGCGACCGCCCCGGCTGCGGCGGTACGCACATCTGTGAGGTAGCCGTTATCGAGAAGAAGGGCCTCCACCAGTCCGGTCCTTGCGCTGAAGAGGATCATCAGCCCGTTGAGGCTCGGCAGACCGAGTTTGGGATTGTCGAAGAAGCCGGGGCTGACCTTGATGGCGAAACCGTCGAAACCCGGCACATAAGCCGTCTTTACATCCACCTCGCCACGAAACTCTGGTATATCGAGCCGCAAGATCGGCGGCATGGCGACCGCTTCGGTTGCGAGTGCTGCAAAGGCCTGCTCCACGCAGTCGACTGCTGAGAGGTCGAGCTTCACGACAGCGCGCAGATCTTTTTCGGTTAGGATGTTGATTTGGCTCATGCGGCAGGCCCTTCGATGATCGTCTTGTGAACCGCCGGATCGATATTTCCACCCGACACGATGATCGCGGTTGGGCCGGTGATGTCCACCTTGCCGAAGAGGATCGCCGCAAAACCGACTGCGCCGGCACCCTCGACCGTCAGACCTTCTTCATGCGTCGCATGGCGGATGCCGGCTGCGATCTCTTCCTCGGATACCAGCACGATCTCATCGAGAAGAGATTGGCAGAGCGCAAATGTGATGCGGTTTTTCAATCCAATCCCCCCTCCCAGCGAATCCGCCAGCGTTTCTTCTTCCTGGATGGGGACGGGCCGCCCGGCAGTGACTGACGCATGCATGGCCGCGCCCCGCTGCATGGAAACGCCGATGACACGTGCCTCCGGCTTCAGCGCCTTCACCGCAACGGCGATACCGCCCGCAAGGCCACCGCCCGATAGAGGAACGAGAATTGTCGCCAGTTCAGGCATGTCTTCGACGACCTCGAGCCCGATAGTGCCCTGGCCAGCCACGACGTCGGCGTGATCGAAAGGCGGGATAGCGGTCAAGCCTCTGCTTTTGGTCAGGCGCTCCACTTCCTCCTGCGCATCATCCTGTGATCTGCCGACAATCCGGATTTCCGCGCCGAGCGCGCGGATCGCCTCCACCTTGTTTGCCGGCACCAGCGCCGACATGCAGATTGTGGCGGGAATGCCGAGTTTGTCTGCGGCATAGGCCACGGCCCGGCCATGATTGCCCGTCGAGGCGGTGACGAGGCCACGCTGGCACGTCGTATCGTCTAGCGAGAGAATGGCGTTCATCGCGCCGCGCAATTTGAAGGCGCCGATGGGCTGAAGGGTTTCAAGTTTGAGATGAACGGGATGACCACAGCGCTCAGAGAGAAAGTCCGAGCGAACCAGCGGTGTGCGCTCCACCTGTCCCGTAAGCCGCGCCGCCGCTCGCTTTATTGCGGCCAGTGAGACTGGAAGCAAGTTGTCGGCGGCGGATATGGACAGGTTTTCGCTCTTCATGATTGTCATGTTGAGAGCGAAATAAAATCATGTCAATTATTATATTGTAATGATTCAATGATTTTCGGATGGCAGCCTCAGCCGATTGACCCGATATCGTAGACCGGCGGCAGTTGCTCGAATGTCTGCCGCACGGTGGTCAAAGCCCTGGCGAGGCTTGCATGATTGAGGCGGCCGCCGAGGCATATGCGAATGCCGCCGCCATGGCTAGGACCGGCAATAAATGGTTCTGACGGGGTTACCGCGACGTTCTGGTTCGTGAGCGCGCGCACCAGGCCGTCCTCCGTCCAGCGCTGCGGAACCTTCAGCCAGGCGCAGAGGGAGAGGGGGTGGGTCGACCCTATATGGTGGCCCAGTATGTCCATGGCGATTTTCTGCCGCGCACGGGCCTCGGTGCGCTGGACATCCAGCAGCAGCCGTGCCATTCCGTTTTCGACCCAACGGGTAGCGATCTCGGCCGTGAGATATGTCCCGCTCCAGCTCGACACACGCAGGATGGAGGCGGCGCGGATGGAATAGGCGGGTGGCACGACGAGATAACCGACGCGCAGCCCTGTCAACACTGTCTTGGTGAAGCTGGTGACGAAGAAGCCCAGATCAGGCAGCATTTCGGTGATGGATGGCAGATCATCCTCGATCATCGGACGGTAGACCTCGTCCTCGATGACAAAAATGCCGTACCGCTCGGCAATTGCGGCGATGGCCTGCCTTCGCGCTACGCCCGACACATGCCCGGTCGGGTTGTTAAGCGTGGGAATGAGCACCAGAGCGCGGACACCTCCGGCTGCGCAGGCGGCCTCCAGCGCTTCGGGCAAAATGCCTTCTTCGTCGGTGGGTAAGCCCTTTAGGCTGAAGCCGAGAATATTAGACAGGCCGATAATGCCGTGGTCGGTCAGGTTTTCACAGAGCACCACGTCGTTAGAGCGGATAATGCAGCTCAGAGCGAGAAAAATGCCGTGCGCCGCGCCATTGGTGACAAGAATGCGTTCCGGGCCGGCTGTCACGCCCATCATGCCAAGCCATGTTCTGGCCGTTTCGCGATGGCTCTCGAGCCCCGCGACCGGCCGGCAGGGGCGCATGAAGCCAGAATTGTCACCATCGGCCATCTCGCGAAGAATGGCGCGCGAGGCATTTTCATGGTCATCGAGGTAAACGCCGCGGATGATGGATAGATCGAGCACCTCGGTTGGGCTGTGATCAAGCATCATACGACCTGCCCGCTCCGTCACCCGCGTCTTCACGAAGGTTCCGCGGCCAATTTCGCCGCTGAGATAACCAAGCCGCTCCGCCTCCTTGTAGGAAAGGCTGACCGTCTGGACAGAAAGGCCGAGTTCGCGGGCCAGATCGCGGTGTGTCGGCATGCGGTCCATCGGCTTCAGAACGCCAGCGTCGATATCAGCTATGATGCGTTCCGTCAGTGCGGAATGTTTCGTTTCGCCTTTCTGCTTGGCTAGCGTCGGTCGCCATGCCACCGGTCTCATTGGGGAAACTGGATCTGGGCTGGGTGAATTGGCTTGACGACGCATGAAATTGTCTCGTTTTCGACGAAGGTAATTTCATGACATTATGCATGCTTCTATGAAAAGATGAAGCCTTATGCAGCGTAGACAGCAACTGCGCTGCAAAGAGGCGCAGTTGCTGTCGAAATGAGCAGCATTTGCGACGTTGAAAACTGAAGCTGCCGATCAGATTTTCTCGCCGGCCTGGACCAGATCATCCATGACACTGCGGACAGCGGCTTCAGCAATGGCGATGATCTCGTCGACTTCCTCCCGGGTCGTAACGAGCGGCGGTGCAAAGCCCAGAATATCGCCATGCGGCATGGCGCGTGCTATGAGACCGCCGTTGCGCGCTGCCTTGGAAACGCGTGCACCCACCGTGAGTTGAGGGGCAAAACGCGTCTTTTTTTCCCGGTCCGCCACGAATTCGATAGCGCCCATCAGTCCCACGCCGCGCACCTCGCCGACGATCGGAAGCTGGGCGAACTTCGCCTTCAGTTGTTCCTGGAAATAGCTGCCAACGGCTCGTGCATTGCCTGGCAGGTCTTCCTTTTCGACGATGTCGAGCACGGCGTTTGCAGCCGCCGCTCCGATAGGATGGCCGGAATAGGTGTAGCCGTGGGAGAAGGCGCCGACGCGATCCGCGCCTTCTTCCATCACCTTGTAGACTTTCTCCCCGACGATAGCGCCGGAAAGCGGGAAATAGGCCGAGGTCAGGCCTTTAGCGACGGTGATCAGATCCGGCTCAATGCCATAATGCTGTGAACCAAACATCGAACCCGTGCGGCCGAAGCCGGTAATAACCTCATCGGCAATCAACAGGATATCGTATTTTTTGAGAACCTCCTGAATGGCCGGCCAATAACCTTCCGGCGGCGGTGTGATACCGCCCGTTCCGAGCACCGGCTCGGCGATGAATGCACCAATCGTGTCCGGTCCTTCGCGCAGAATAAGCGCGTCCAGCTCTTCCGCGCGCCGCCTCGAAAATTCCAGCTCCGTCTCACCGGCTTCTGCGCCCCAATAGTGATGCGGAACGCCTGTATGCAGGATGCCGGCCCGTGGAAGGTCCATATGGTCGTGATAAAAACTCATGCCGGTCATTGAGCCGGAAACCACGGTGCAGCCGTGATATCCCCGTTCGCGGGAGATGATTTTCTTCTTTTGCGGCTTGCCGCGCAGATTGTTGTAATACCAAACGAGCTTGGCCTGTGTCTCGTTGGCGTCTGACCCTGACATGCCGTAGAAGACCTTGCTCATTTTGCCTGGTGCCATTCTGACGAGGCGATCGGAAAGGATGGCCAGCTCATCCGTCGTGTGGGCGGCATAGGAATGATAATAGGCAAGGCGGTAGGCCTGGCGTGAAATCGCCTCAGCCACCTCGGTACGTCCATAACCGACATTAACGCAATAAAGACCGGCGAAACCGTCGATCAACTGCTTGCCGTGCGCGTCCTGAATGCGGATGCCCTTGCCGGTTTCGACAATGGTGGGCTCGCCGAGTTTGCCGCTGGCAAAATCCTTGAGCTGCGTGAAAGGGTGCAAAACGGCGTTTCGATCCATTTCCGCAATATTCTTGACGTCGATTGTCATAGGCGAGTTCCTTTTCACGCAGCTAAGTTGCCGAAGCAGACATATTTGGGTTCGAGATATTCCATGAGACCATGACGCGAGCCCTCACGACCAAGGCCGGACTGTTTCCAGCCGCCGAAGGGAACGGGCGCGCCGGTAAATTTCGGCGTGTTGACGGCTACCATGCCATATTCCAGTTGATGCGTCAGACGCATCGCCCGGCCGAGATCGTTGGTGTAGAGATAGGCCGCAAGCCCCATCTCCGTCGAGTTGGCGCGTCGCACGACCTCCCGCTCGTCATCGAATGGCAAGATCGCGGCCACAGGACCGAAGGTCTCCTCCCGCGCGATCAGCATGTCGTCCGTGACATCGGCCAGCACGGTCGGGGTGACAAAATTGCCGCCGAGCGGACTGTCCTGCCCGCCGCAGATGAGCTGTGCACCGGCAGAGAGGGCCTGCGCGATTTGCTTGCGGCACTTTTCAGCGACGGAGGGGCGTGTCATCGGCCCTATATCGATGCCAGCCTCGAAACCGTGGCCGACCTTGAGTTCGGCACTTGCCTTGCCGAACTGACTGACGAAGCGGTCATAAATACCTCGCTGGACGTAAATCCGGTTGGCAGCGAGGCAGTCCTGCCCCGATGTTGCGAATTTCGCCCCGATGCAACCTTTTACGGCTTTGGAGACATCGGCGTCGTCGAACAGGATGAAGGGCGCGTGACCTCCAAGTTCCAGCGAGGCCTTCTTGATGGTCGCCGCCGATTGCGCCAGCAAAATACGACCGATTTCAGTCGAGCCGGTAAAGGAAAATGCGCGCACATCGGTGTGTTGCAACAGGCGATGCGCAAGTGGTGCGGCGTGACCAGTGATGACCTGGAATACGCCGGCGGGCATTTCAGCTTCCTCAGCGAGCTTTGCCAAAGCGAGCGCCGAGAGGGGTGTTTCAGGCGCCGGTTTGACGATCATTGTGCAGCCAGCGGCAAGCGCTGCGCCCGCTTTGCGGGTGATCATAGCAGAGGGAAAGTTCCACGGCGTGATGGCCACGGTGACGCCTAGCGGCTGCATCTGGACCGAGACACGGCTGTCGGGCAAATGGCTCGGTATCGTCTCGCCGTAGGCGCGCTCGCCTTCGCCGGCAAACCAATCAAGGAAATTGGCAGCGTAAGCAATTTCACCAAGCGATTCCGAGAGTGGTTTGCCCTGTTCGGCCGTCATTATGACGGCGAGATCATGCGCGTTGTTGCGCATCAACTTGCCCCATTCGCGCAAGATCTGCCCGCGTTCGGTTGGAAGTTTGTCGCGCCAATCTGGAAAGGCATTTTTCGCGGTACTGACGGCATCATCCGCATCCTCAAGCGAACATGCCGCCACACCGATGAGATCTTCTCCGGTCGCCGGATCAATGACACTGAGCGTTTCATCGCGAGCAGCCCAACTGCCATGGAGAAAAGCGCGTCGCTCGATCAAATCGGGCCGCCGCAGGTTTTTTAATGCAGTGCTTGCAATACTTCTCATATGGAGCTCCCGGTAGATTTACAGGGAGACTAATCAAGCGCATTGAGCGGTTGACTGCGTTAATTATATCGTTCAAGCCGGAATTTCGCTTATTTTAGGTTCCGTACGCAGGATTTGTGCATGAATACTCTCGATAGAGCGGACAAGGCGTTGCTTGAGGCCGTTCAAAAAAACAATCGCCTTACGTCGGAAGAGCTGGCGCAACTCGTCAATCTTTCACCGACCGCATGCCAGCGGCGCCTCAAACGTCTGCGCGAAGATGGCGTCATCGAAGCGGATGTCGCCATCGTGTCGCCGAAGGCCGTTGGGCGCGGCATTACCATGATCGTGCTCGTTTCACTGGAGCGCGAACGCGCCGATATTGTCGATCGCTTCAAGGCGGCCATCCGCGCGACCCGGGAAGTGATGATCGGATATTATGTGACGGGAGATGCCGACTTCATTCTGGTCATCACCGCCAAGGACATGGAGGACTATGAGGCCTTTACCCGGCGGTTCTTTTACGAAAACCACGATATCAAGGGCTTCAAGACCATGGTCGTCATGGACCGGGTAAAGGCCGGATTTTCCTTTCCGATCGAGGTTTGACGACTTGCGGTTCACAGATCTCGCCACTAGACGTCCGGGGTGGTTGAAAAGGCTGATGAGTGTTTCCTGAGACCTCTCTACCCATCCAGACCTCGCAGTTAACCCTTCGCCGTTTTGAGCCTACGGATTTCGACGCCTATGCCACGTATCACAGGCGCGGCGACGTCTATCGTTTCCTGTACGCCTCGCGGAAAAATTGACCCTGGTTGGGGCAGGTTAACACGCTGATCAATTTGCCGTTTCTTCGGCGTGGCGGGGGTCAGCCTCTCGCGCCATGGAGGGGTCAAATCCCACGCTGAAACACATTTCAGGCTGTTAAAGAGCGTAGCCGCTTGACCGTAACGGAGCGGCTTTCCTCGCTGGCGGAGGATATGCGCGATGGCTATCAACAAGGTTTCAGTGCCGGTCTCAGCAATCTGGCCAGCGTGGCCGGGCGAACCATGGTGCTGGAGCGAACGATGAAGGTGCCGCGAAACATCGTCTGGAAAGGCTGGATGAACAAAGAGGCGCTGCCACAATGGCGGGGTCCTGACGGCTTTTCCCGCCGCATGAAGAGCATTGACCGGCGGACCGGCGGCGCATGGGTCTTTGACATGATCGGCCCTGGCGGAACAGTCTTTCCGAACCATCATCGTTATGTCGAGGTCCGGTCCGAAGAGAGGATCGCCTATACGCTGCTATGGGGCGAAAACGGGCCACAACATGCCGATGCGTGGGCCTGAAGATCAGGATGGCACGACGAAAGTTGTGCTGGGCATGGTGTTCAGCACGGAAGCCGAGTTCCAGCGAGCGAAGGGTTTCGGTGCCGTGGAACTGGGTCAGCAAACGCTGGCCAGGCTGGAGCGCTTTGACTCCTCTGCAGCGATCCTATCGCCTTGAAAAAGTTGTTCCGCGCTGTACACAGCAACTGGACCCGTTTGAGCCGCGCCAGGGAAGCTCGATAAAATCATCAGAACCAGTGCGGGGTGGCGGAGATCGTGGGAAAGCCACACGAACGCCAAAACAAGCGGCTGCAATTAGAGGCGAGTTCCTTGATAAGGAAACGGCTTCCATCGGCTCAACGGGTTTTTGTCAACTGTGTATAGGGGAGCAAGTTTGCTGCGGCAGACAGTCTTTTTCTGTCGGTGATGGCATTCCAACGATGTAAACAGGAAACAAGTGCTCGGGATCGTTTTGAGGGCGGGCTGATTTCGGCGCTGCGGGATTGTTGAAAGCCTTGGCTCCTGCATGCGGTTTGGAGAAGCCAATTGCCGCCACCGGAGTCGTTGTCCTGCTTATTTCTCATCGGTGCATTCTAGGAGTTTGCTTCGGCCGGATCCAAAAAGGTTGCGGAATGGTCACACCCTTTCTTTCGACAGAAGGTTTTCCATAAATTGCAACCGCTAAAGTTGTTGCGATGACGTGTCGGGATGATATCTCTGCGTCAGGTTGAATCATTGAGGGGACGAGGGATGAAAAAGTTGGGGGCGATTTTGCTGATGGCTCTTCTGAGCGCATGTGCAAAGCCATCTGACGGACCGACCGCAGGCAATATCCGGTCTGCGACTTTACCGCGAACCAACGAGAAAATCCCCGTCATCGAGCTGGCTAACGCATCGGCAGCCACGGTTTCCGCCGCAAGCACACAGAACGCCTCCGGGCCCGGCCTTACCGCGCTTCGCAACACCGGTTACAACTCCCAGAGATTGCGGCGCGGCGACGTTATCGACATTACCGTGCTGGATACGGGAGAAGACGGACTTTTCTCCCCGACACAGAGCAAGACGCTTAATCTCGGCCGCTTTACAGTGGATCAGAGCGGCGCGGTGAATATTCCATTTGTTGGCAAACAGAGAGTTGTTGATTCCACACCGGAAGGGCTGCAATCGCAGGTCGTTGCCGGCCTCAAGGGGTCGGCCGTGAATCCGCAGGCCGTCGTTACTGTCGTTGATAAGCCGACGAGCGCCGTCATGCTCAGCGGCGCGGTGAAAAATCCCGGAAAGATCGTGCTCACCGCCCGGCAGGAGCGGGTGCTCGATGCGCTCAATCAAGCAGGTGGCCCTACTGTCGCTGCGGGCGCGGCCACGGTCACCGTCGTTCGCGGCTCGCAAAGGGCCAGCGTGCCTCTTGACCGCGTCATGCGAGAAGACCGTCAGAACATCCGCCTGTCACCGGATGATCAGATCATGATCGATGGCGACGCGGCGAGCTACACCGCACTCGGTGCCTTCAAGAGTGCCGGTGAATTCCAGTTTGAAGCCGGAAAGCTGACCCTTGCGCAGGCCGTCGGCCGCGCCGGTGGCTTGCTGGATGACCGCGCAGACGCGCGCAATGTCTATGTCTTCCGCAATGAGATTGTTCAGGTTCCAGCCGCAAGGATACCGGGCGCGAAAGGCCCGGTCGCGACGGCCACGACCATGCGGCCTGTGATATATCACGTCAACATGCGCGACGCTTCCAGCATCGCACTCATGCAGCTCTTCCAGATGCAGAAGGGCGATGTGCTCTATGCCAGCAACGCGCCGCTGGTGGATTCGGCCAAGCTGCTGACCGTGTTCCAGAAGAGTGTGCCGACTGCGGCGGCGCCGCTTCCCGGCGGCGGCAACTGACCAATGAGGCGTTACAGAAGCTGTAAAGCTTCCATTGCCGATTGTGGGCGCAAAGCGGGATCATAATGGCAACAGGCGTCCGCAAGATCTGCGAGGCATTGCGGTGATTGTGCCTTATCCGTCTCGATTAGCCGCCTGGCGAGCCTTCCCACGGCATATATATCCTGATCCGGCTTTGCAGGTGCGCCTTGCATTTGTTCCGGCGGCGAAAATTCAGTTGAGGCAGCAAAGCGCAGGCCCTGTCCGGCGTGTTTACGACCAATCTGCAGGGCGATGCCGAAGTCGCCCAGTCTTGCCGTTTCGAACTTACCATCCGACAGCAGAATATTGGCGGGCGTGACGTCGCAGTGCACATATCCAAATGCATGCACTGCACTCAGCGCTTGCAGCACGCGGCGAAGGATCACGATCGCCTCCGAGGCGGCAATCGGTTGCGCAGATATGATCGATGCCAGTGAGTGCGCAAACCACGGCTGCAACAGACCCGGCCGACCATCGGGTAACCGCAAAAGGGCGGACGTTTCCACAAGGCAGGGATGGCGCAGCGCGAGCCCGATCTCGGCCTCGTCCCATAAACGGTGCAGCAAAACGGTGTCGTCCCTGCGGGCAGGTGGCGCGGTTTTAAGCGCGTGCAGCGAGCCGAGATCGCGGTGGCGCAATTGGAGCAAAAGTGTCGTCTCGCTCTGGTAAGCTGTGAAATTCACGGCAAAGCTGTCCGCAATCCAGTCCGGTTTTTCGCCAGAAATATCTGGTAATTTTCGATCCAGCGCATTTCGGATCTGGTCGATCAGGTCTTGCTGCTCCTGATAGCTTCTTTGCCGCGTGCCCTCATGGCGGATGCTTCGCCAAAGGTCGGAAAAGCGTGCGGCTACCTCCGGATAGGCAAGTTCATTGTTCACGCCGGTTTCCAATCACAATAGCGCTTATATTCTCGCGGGCGTTTTCGATGAGAGCTTCCTGGACCAGGGCATTGGCGCAATCCTTGACCGGGGTGTTGAAGACGATCTCGGCGATGGCGCGGTCCCGGAGGATCTGCACCAGCGGGTAACTGCACAGCAGGACCCTGTCCTGCAAACCCCACTCCTCGAAAACGATGTCCGGCCGGAACTGCTGGGAAAGCCCGACACATTGCGAGAGTTGCTTTTTCATGCCGACAACGACGTGATCGCGCGAAAGCTGGTGCATGGTGCCGTTTTTCAGGAGATAGGCGCGCGCATCACCAGACCACAGGACGCTCAGCCTGCGCGAGATGATCGAAGCTATGACGACGCTGGCCATCGGCCTGACATCGGCACCGGTCGTCTGGCGGGAGAGGAGCAGGCTGTTGATGGTGCCAAGCCTTCCCCTGATCTGTTGCGCCATCATCTCCGGGTTTTCGGCATCTGGCGTTTCCGCAAGAATATTCGTGGCGAGACGGGCGGCCTCTGCAGCGCTGTGCGAATCACCTTGGCCATCCGCTATGGCGAAGAGGGAAGGTGTCTGGGAAACGAAAAGAGCGTCCGCATTCAGGGAAAGCCGCGTTCCAGGGTGTGTGGCATAGCTGTAGGTCACAGATGACGGCTGTTCCGCTGCCGGCGCAGGCGCTGGCGCCACGGGCGGCATTTGCTGTTTTGTTTCCTCCGGCGCCGTTGCTGGAATTGGCGCTGGCGTTGAACGGTCCTCGCCGCCTTTGCCCGGCATGTCGCTAAAGAGGCGCACGAAATCGGAGGCTTTGGGTTTGCCGTCAAATTTGAGGCCGCGGGCACGACGGCTGACCGGGTCGATATACCACCAGAGGCTCGTCGGCATACGGCCGCGCACCATTTCCGGCACATCCTCCTCTTCCCGCGATTTTGGCAGACGTAGTTTTTTGATCGAAGTAATAAACCGGGAGATGTCGAAATCGCGGGTCATCGATGTCTCCGCCAGCGCCTCCGCGGCCATGAACCAGGTGTCGTCGAGATAGAGGCTTCGTGGATGTTCGCGGAAGCCATTGAGCTGCGCGATGATGGCGAGCGGATATTTGCGTCCCACCCGGTCCGCACTCGGCACCAGTACACCGACATAGGCGCAGTTTCCCCATATGCCGCGCTCAATGATGAAGCGTATGGGTGGCGACGAAGAGAATATTTCGGGCCATCGGCCCGTAAACATATCCGCACCGGCGTACATGCCGGATCGCATCCAGCCGTCAAAGGTACCGATCAATTCCCGCTCGAGCCCATCGGAGATGAAATCGCCATGACTTGGGACCTTGCCGAAGAAACCGATGCGATCGCTTTCCGTCGCTGTTTGCGTGGACCTTGATGCCTGATCGGCCATCAGTTGCGATGACCCGCTGTCTTTATCGTGCCTGCCTTCATTCTAATCCCCTCCTTTGAAACATCAGCATTCCGGTCCGTCACTAGAACTGCGCGGGGCAGGCGAAGCTGGCAATTGCATCCAGCTTGAACGGGTTGAGAACCGAGCCGAACTGAATATCGAATTCGGCAGCCTGTCCGCCATTCTCAAACCGCACCCTCAGCAGATCATCCGACTGGTTCTCGATATCGGCACCGTCAAACAGCCGGAAGGGCGACCAGTCGCCATTTTCGGTTTTGGCCTGCTGCCAGCCGCCGGGCTGGAAGGCGATGCGCGACAGGCTTGCCGTGTTTTCGCGCGAAGGCCAGGTGATCGATTTCGCCTGGACCGGACCATGATAATAAACGACCCGCTCGCCCTCAATCTCCAGCATTACCGCGCTGGATGCATTGGTAAGGGAGACGGGTTTGACATTGATCGAAACCGCCGGCGTTTCGCTACCATTCGGGAAAAAGGCGCGCGAGATCTTGTCGGCATTTTCGAACTGGGCGACGGCGCTGCTGGGAAGGCCGGCCGCGCCAAAGGTACCCTTCCAGCTCCATGGGGTCGTCGTCTTGTCGACAAACGGTTCCATGCGCTGTTTGAAGAAACTCTGGAAAACCCCTGCCGGCCCGAAGAGACGCGTGAAATCCGCAATGGCGACATCGCGCGCGGAAGTCCGGTCGAAGGGATAACGACCGGTGACGATCGAAGAGCACAGGGAGGCTGAATCTGATGCCCAGAGTTCGGCAATGCGGCTGCGAGCGGACTTCACCGCGAGCGAGCCGACATCCGCTGCCACGCCTGCCACCCAGACGTCGAGCGGTGCCGGCAGTTCGCGGGCCTGCTGCAGCAGGTCCTGATTGGCCTTGGTGAGCTGGCTGTCCACGTCGAACACCTTGGCGACTTCATCGGAGGTTGTTGCCGAGCGGGCAAGCTGTTCGTTCAGCAGCTTGAAATGCGCGAGCAACTGTTCCGATGGCGAACCGCCGGTCTTGTCGCCATTGGCCTGCTCGCCCGTTGTGGCTGCGTCTTTCGTCGCCAGGATGTCGCGCAGTCTCGCATAGGGATCGGACGCATTCACCGAGGCCGCCAGAACGGCTGTGGTTGCGTCGCCTTCCGCAGCGGAGGCGAGGGTGTTGGGGTTTGCTCCGGGGCGGAGATCGGTCGCCTTCGCGATCGATCTGGCAGCCTCCATCACGATATTGCGCTCATTGGCAAGCGCGCGGGTCGTTTCCACTGCGTCGCCGAGGGTCTGGGACGGTTTGACCCGAAGGTCGGCCAGCATATCAACCCATTTTTTCTCAAAACGGTCGAAATAGATTTGTAGCGTGGCCTGCGCCACCTGCTCCACAGTCGCGCCCTTGATGGCATCATCAGAACCACGCACCCAGCCTTCGGAAAGTGCGATGCGGGCGGCATGAGCGACTTGCGGAATGACGACACGGTGATATCCATCCGCAGTGAATAGGCCCTCTATGCCCTCCACCATAGGCGCTTTGCTGCGACGCTCGAAAGCACGCTCTCCAAGAGGACCGAAAGCCGTCGCGGGTGTCCATTCCATCAGTTCGCGCACCTGTGGAAGACCCGCGAGAATATCATAGGCGCGTGTGCCGATCGCTTGATCGCGGACCGTTTCGCGGGCGGTAGCGATGAGCCGCGCATCGAGCTCGATCGGGGCAAGCACGCCGTCGGCCAGTGCCATTGCGTGCTGGTCAAGCGCTTCTCGCACCGCTGCCCGTCCATCACCAGGGTAAAGCGATGCGAACATCAGATGCGTCTGCACGGTCAGGAAATCGCGGTCCAGTGCACCCATCCCGCCCAGCATTCCATAGAGTTTCAGCGAATTGAACGTGCGGGTGACATCCTTTTCTTCCTTTAGCTGCTTTTGCAGCTGCACGATCATGCGCGGCAGCAGCAGGGCGTTGAGCGCGCGCTGATAGGCATCACGCTGGCGCCCGGCAATCTTGTCTTCCTGATCGAGACCGAAGCTGACATTCCACATGCGTTCGCGGGCAAAGCCGGAATTGGCATCGCGCAGATTGTCGAGCGCGGGGAGGATGCGCAGGAAATCGGCATCTGCGACCTCTCGTACGGGAATTCCCTGAACGAGTTGCTCATAAGCGCCAAGTTTGCGATCCGCTTCGGCGAGCGCCTGTGTATTGGCGAAATAGGTGAAAATCCAGCCAGTAAAGACAATGGCGACCGCGGCGGCGGATGCGCCATAGGCAATGCGCCGCACCAGCAATTGCCGCCCGGAAAGGCGTTTGTCGCGCATCACCAGTGCGGCTTCGGGGAAGATGACGTCCTTGAACAGCCGCGAGAGGAAGTAGCTCCGGCGGGTTCTGGGGGATGCGGGAGATCTTTCCGTTTCCGGCTGCGTTCCCGACGCGAGATAAACGCCGCGCAGAAGCGGCGCCTCAATGAGCGGCGAACTTGCGCAAAGCTCGGCAAGGGCTTCGTGCAGCCGGTCTTTCAGCCGCGCCAGCTCGGCCGGAAAACGGAAGATGCGTCCGCGTATCTCCGCATTCTGTTCCTGCTGCAGGCGTTCAATCAGCATGGCATCGACCCGCTGCTGCAGCAGCTCGAATTCTTCCGTCAGGCGCTGCGGCAGGTTCTCGGCGGAGTAGCTCTCATCCAGCTTGAAGGTTGTGCCCCAAACCTGCTGGCGATCGGTCTTGTTGAAACCGTCGAAAAACTCCACGAAACCATGCAGCAGGTCGGCCTTCGTCAGAACGATATAGACCGGGACCCGAGCGCGCAGATATTCGTCGAGTTCCGAAAGCCGCTGACGGATGGAGCGCAGTTCCTGCCGCTGTTCTTCGGGATCACGGTTGAGCAGATCGGGGATGGAGAGGGTAACCAATGCGCCGTTGATCGGCTGCGAACGGCGATATCGCCTCAGGAGGCTGAGAAAACCTTCCCAGCCGGCCTTTGAGGATCCGTCGAGATCGTCCTGCGTGGTATAGCGGCCGGCGGTGTCTATCAGGATCGCCTCATCGGCGAACCACCAGTTGCAGTTGCGCGTGCCGCCAATGCCCTTCACCGCATTTTCGCCGAGCGCATCGCCAAGCGGAAATTGCAGGCCGGAATTGGTGAGTGCCGTCGTCTTGCCGGAACCGGGGGCGCCGAAGATCACATACCAGGGCAGGTCGTAAATATAACCGAAGCGCTTTTTCGTGACGCGTCGCAAGAGAGCGAGCGCTTCCTTCAGGCGTGTCTGGATTTCGCCGATTTCCGCCTGCCGATTGGCCAGCGCCTCGCGCTCGATACTGTCGACGAGTTCCTTGTCCTGCTTGCGTCCGCGGTAGATCGTGACGACGATGTAGACCAGCCAGATGGCGACGATGATGCCGATGGCGATGAGCCGGGCCTGCACCGTTCCAAGCGGCTTGAAATTGCCGAGCGCAATCAGATAGCCGTAGAACCAGATGACGACGCAGAGCGCTATCACCCATAAAAGCGACAGGAAACGTCGTCCGACGAGGGCCGCATAGCTCTCGACATAGGAGCGGATCGTATAAAAATAGCTCAATGGATTCATGGCTGGGTCTCTCCCGGCTGCTGTCCCGGACTGTTCTGTATGGGCGGCGAGAGAATGCCGGCATCGCTCAGTTTTTCATCGGGATTGGTCAGGACCATGATTTCTGTTCTGCGGTTTATCTGACGGCCTTCTTCCGTCTTGTTGTCGGCGATCGGGTCGCTGTCGGCCCGGCCTTCGGTCAGGATTGCCTCAGGACCGGTGAATTGGGAAAGAATGTCTCCAACGGCCTTGGCGCGCGCCTCGGAAAGGTGCCAGTTCGATGGAAACTCCACCGTCTTGATCGGCACGGTGTCGGTATAACCGATGACCACCGCACGAAATTTCTCAGCCGCAAGCGCGCCGCCGATACGCTGGATGAGATCGCGGAACTGCGGGCTGACATCGGCGCTGCCTGTCGTGAACAGGCCCGAATTGTTGATGCGAACCCGCAGCCGCCCGTTCACATCCGCAAGGGTCACGAGCTTCCTGTCGACTTCTGGCTGCAGGAAGGCCATCAGCTTTTCAAGCCGGGAGGGTTGTCTCGGCTCCACGATTTTGGGTGGATCAACGACGCGGGGAGTTTCCACTCTAGTTGGCGGCGGCGTTGGTGCAGGAGGGCTTGCGATCAACACGCTCGGTGTTTCGTTCGGCGGCAGATGAGCAAGTCTTTCGAAGGTGACATCGGATGCGCTGTTGAGCGACAGCGTGAAGAAGAGATAACCGAGCGCGAAGGCGAGCGCCATCAGCGACAGCATGGTCCAGAGCGCCGCCATCGCGCGCAATGGCGTATGTCGGGCATCGACACCTTTCCAATGCGGAGAAAGCTCCCGTTCGAAGGCGCCATATTGGCCGATCAGCGTTTTGTAGAGGCTGTCGCGGATGCGTGAAAGCTCGAGCGCTCCTTTCGGTGAAACGCGGGTTCGTCCTTCGAAAGCCAGCGACAAGCACAGATAGATCAGAAGCAGCAGATCCTTGTTGGTGCCGGGCGACTGGTGGAAATGGTCGAGAATGTCGAAAACCCGGTCGCCGCCAGTGACGTCATTGTGGAACGTGGAAACGAGCCCGGAGCGCGCCCAGCCTGCCCGCACACCCCAAGGCTTGCTGAGAACGACGTCATCGACCGTCGCGCAGACGACATAATGCGCAGCCCTTGCCCGCTCGGGGCTAATGCGGGCGGAGGCGAGGTCGCGTTCATAGCGTGTAATTGCTTCAACGCAGGCGCGGCGAAGCTGGTCGGGATCCGGCTCGGCATCGCTGAAGCGCAGCAGATGTGCGAGGTTGAGAAGGGGAGCTGCCGATTGCACAAGTGTCGGAACCTCCTCGCCGCCGAAGTGGAAACCGGTCAGCAGCTGTTCGACCGGCATGGCAGTCGCCTTTGCCCTGCTGGGGCCTGCCGGCTCGTCGGTCTCGACGATGTCCTCCAGGATTGCCGCCATGTTGCGGGCGTTCTGGTTGCGCCGGCGACTTTCCTCGGTGATCTCGACCACCGTTGGCAAGTCTTGCCAGGAAGAGGGGTTTTCCGTGCTCATTCGCGTAATGCCCACATTTCCATTTCAAGCCCGGGAAATTCTCCCGCCAGATGCAGGGCAATCGCCCCTGAAGTATCGAGCTGTTTCCAGAGCGGCGACTGCGTGTCGATCTCGAAATAAACGGTGCCGGATCGATAGGGTAGTTGCCGCGGCAGAACCGGCAGGGACCGCACGGGAATACCCGGCAGTGCCACATTAACCAGTTCGGAAATCCGTTCCACCGGACCGACCTTGATCTGTGCCGGCAGGCGGCGGCGAATATCCTCGGCAGCCATATCCGCCCGCACGGCAAGCACGAAGCCGGCGTCGCGCAGAAGCGTGCGGTCGTGGATAGTGCCGACGCGGACGCCATGACGGCGTTCCACCAGTTCGATTGCGACGGCCGCCTGTTCCAGAACCGCAGACAGCGAGGTACGCAGATCATCAAACACAGCGCCGAAGGTGGCTTTCAGATCGTCGTGTCGATAGGGCGGGAAATCTGTCGCCCGCTTTCTATCCGTGGTGAAGGTGGCGAGCTCGCCGGCAAGCTGGATGCAGTCTTCGTAAAAGCGGATGGGATGAAAACGCGTAGCGTTGGCACAGCGATGCGCCAGTAGCGGATCGGCCCGGTTGAGGATCTGCAGCAGGAAATAATCGCCCACTTCCGCCGTCCCCCGGATCGTCGGATCACCGATGCGTTCGGCGATCGCCTGGGCGCGGTGGCGCACGATCCCAAGAAGCTCCGTCAGCAATTCGTTGAGACGGGGCGCTGCCGCGCAGCTGAGGCTTGGAGGGATGAAATCAGGATCGAGAATGACCGCACGGTCGGAGCGGACTTCGATTACCCGCGCCAGCCCGATGAGTTCATAACCGGAAAGATCGTCACCGGTCTTGAGGAACTTCAGGCTCAGGCGGCCGACATCAATCGGGGCCACGAAATCCGTCTCCATATTGGTATCGGAGACTTCATAGGTGGATGCGGTGAAACGCACATTGTTGGTGTCGTTGTGGCCGCTGGCGGACATGTCGGCCTTACCCGGCTGCCGGGCCGGCAGGGCGAGATAGATGATGGCATTTTTGACGCTTTCGTCGAGATCGAGCGGCGGCGGCAGGTCGGAATCCTCAGGCGCCTCGAAGGGCGTGCCGTCGGGAAGGATGCCGCGCAGGTTCGACAGAGCGAATTGCCCTATCGACAAGGCGCTGCGATCGACCCCGATCTCAACGATCCCCCACGGATAGGGCGAAAGGTTGCGTGTGGTGTTGCGCACCAGGCGTTCGGTCCAACGGTCGGACTGCTGAAAATGCTGGACGCGAAGAAACATGCCCTCGCTCCAGGCTACACGGTTCTCATGTCTCATCGTGGTCATTTACCCCCTTGGCATCGGCTGTGGCCGCGTCAGTCTGCCGTACCGGCGCGGCTTCACCACGCGCTGCGCGCTGCAGGAACTGCCTGACCGGCAATGGACGGCCGTTTTCTTCGAATTGCTTTTTGTAGGCGGACCAGTAGTCTGTTTTGATGATCAGCCCCTGCCAGTCCCGGCGGCCGATCTTTGCCCGGAAATCGTTGCCGGCATCGACAGACGCCTCGATAAACCTCGGCTCGAGCCTTTGCGTGCAACCATGGATCAAAGTTTCGAGCGCGTAGGCAAGTTGCCGCTGCTGGCGGATGAGCCTTTCCATCCGCTCGCTCAGGGAGGCTGACGAACCTTGGCCAGCGTGCTCGCTCTCGAGGTCGAGAACGGCTAGACAATCGGCGCTTTCCTGCTCCAGCGTGGTTAGAAGATCACCAATCTCCGGCGCGGTAGAAACGCCTGCAGCCGATGCGTTTTCCACTCGTAAGTTTTCTTCTGTCTCCGGGAAAACATTGTCGAAATCTTCGCTGCGGGCG
Organism: Agrobacterium tumefaciens; assembly: GCF_013318015.2. NCBI lineage: Bacteria > Pseudomonadati > Pseudomonadota > Alphaproteobacteria > Hyphomicrobiales > Rhizobiaceae > Agrobacterium > Agrobacterium tumefaciens. Next base: position 2,072,361 of record NZ_CP115842.1, read on the forward strand.
GCCGAAACCGGGCGAGAGATCATGACGGGCGTGTTTAGCGCGTCGGTATGTTCGTGCTCGCTGCTTGCAACCGGCTCCTCATCCCAGTTATCAGGAAGAATGGCACTTATTCCATGCGCCGCGGGCGGTTCGCTCCAGCCGATCTCGACATTTCGCGAAATGGATTTCGCCTTCCGTTTGGCGCCCTCCCGCCATGTTTCGGACCAGTCGTCGACAGAGGCAGTGTTGCCCATCATGCCGCCGGCCGAACGGCCGTTCGGGGCGATGTCCGCAAGGATCGCCGAAATGGTCAGCGGCTCGTCGCTTATTCGCAGGGATGCGTCGGGGTCGGAAAAATCCAGTTCGGCATCGCCGCTGATGGCGACCTGAAAAACCTGCCCGCCAATGTTGATTTGCGAACCGTCGCGGAGACGTGCGCTTTCGCCTTCGAGCAGAAGGCGGCCATCGACCAGCGTGCCATTCGCGCTCTGGTCCATTATCGTGAAGCCTTCGCCATCGCGGTTGAGTGTACAGTGCAGCTTGGAAACGCGCCGTTCATTGTCGTCGATCTGCCAGTCGCATTCCCGCGAACGGCCAATGACGCGGCGGCCGCGCTCGAAGGTCCACTGACTGGCTCTTGCTGCTCCGATATTGCGTGTGTCCTTGAGTGCAAGCTTCATATCCATGCCCCCTCACGCGGAAATCGCCGAGCCTTCCCGCTCGGTCACCACAGCGTCAGCGCTGTCTTGTTGGGCGGGTGCCACGCGAGCCCAGCTGTTCCAGCCGAGACGGGCGGGAGCATCGGACTGGCCGAGGCGGCAAAAGGGAATGTCCTCCTTTTTCAGGATCACCTGCACATCGAAGTGCAATGCGCTTCCGACGAACAGGCGTGTCAGAGAAAATATTTCCGCAAGCCGTTTCGAACCGGGCGTGAGGGCAAGGTAATCCGCATATGCGACAGGGCCGATCACGACCCGGAAGCCGCCGCTCATATCTTCGACAGCGCTTCCCGCTGTCGAGTTCTGTCCGAGCCTCAGTCCTGATGCCTGCCCCAGCTGGCTTTGTTCGTGAAGCGGTAAAGCCACCCAACGCCGGCGAAACTGTTCGATATGGACCGGAAGTCCCGTGAATTCGCAAAGCATTGATGTCAGGGCCGAAACATTGCGGTTGCGGCCGGCCAGAAGACCGCTGAAACGCAGGAGCGCGTCTTCGCTCACGCCTGCTTTCTCGACCAGACCGGCAGTGCGGAACCCGATGAGGGCGAGCAGTGTTTTGCGGAAACCGTTGTCCCTCTGATCGGCCGACCAGCGCAAACCCCTTGCAAGACGGTATTTTTCCGTCGCGGATACAAACAGCTCGCTGAGCCTTGCCGCAAAAAGGTTGAAGAAGCTGGCCAGCGCGCCCGAACGATTGCGTTCTTCCCGTTGCAGCAGTTCGCCGTATGCCGGCGGTAGCGAACCAAGCGGGCCGACGATGGGCGCGAAAGCTGATTTCAGTTCGGCATGACCGCGCTTGCGGCTGAAACCGCTGACTGCAAGCGGTGTCGGCTGTATTCCACCATGGGCGCCGATGACGATCCCGTCATCCGCCGAAACGAACTGGGCGACGCGAAACGCGGTTGCAGGGTCAAAACGGCCGGGATCGTTGCTGAGAAGCGCCGCCTGTCTGTCTTTGATGGTTGGCGTCTGCTGTTCCATACCCGTCTCCTAAAGCAGCGGCCGGTCGGCCGCGCGGGCTGGCCAGCGGGCAATCGGTTTGGAGTGGCCTCGCATCGTCGCCGTCAGTCGCGTGAAACTGTTGATCGAGGTGTAGAGCCCGAAGAAATGGTTGAGGACGCCGGCGAAAACAAATGCGGCAGGTCGCGCGATCAGTGCCGGGTCAAACTCCACCGTGATATCTGTTCCCGGTACCATGGCCGAGCCAATCCGGGCATGAGAATTCTGCGCCTCGACATGGCTGATCGCCTCCACGATCTGTCGGGTTTCCGGGCTGTCCCTGAAGGAATACAGTGACAGAATGTCCTTCAGCGGTGCGCCGCCGTTGTCGCTGAGCGAGAGATGGTTGAGGAGAAGATGTGAGATCAGCCGCCACTCGCGTGCCGAACGCTCGTTGACGCGGATCGCCTCCGTCGGCGGCATCAGTGCATGGATGGATTTCACCGCCTCGTTGCCGGTAGAAAGCTGCAGGAATGGGTGCCCGCCGCCAAAGGGAAGCTGGCTTGGCAGTTCGCGGTTGAGGCAAAGTGTATCGATGCTTGCCACCATGTCGAGCGGCCCAAGCGGGCCGCGCTTCTGATCCACGAAGGCGATGTCCGTATCGGAAGAGCCGTCATCATCGAACCGGCGCTGTATCTGCCAGTAAACGTTTGCGCCATTATTGCGCTGTGTGCGACCAAAAAACGGAGACGTCTTCTCGGTCTGTCCGGAACGGCTGGTCAGTTGAACGTTTTCAACGGCATAGATCTCGCGCGTCCGCTGCCGCCGTGCATCCGGCAGCAACCTGTATTCCGTCCGCGTACCATCAAGACTGAGCGGTTCGCAACTTTGTTTGAACAGGTTGATCACCGGCGAGGCGTTCAACACAAAATCTCTGACCGACACCATGCGCTCAAGCCGCGTGTCCGCCGCATCCAGATAAATGTATAGCTCGCAGTCGCCGCCGCCCCATTTCTGCAGGCCGTCAATATCGAGAAACAGAAATTTCTGCGGCAGCGCGAAGAATTCGGTGAGAAGCCGGTATCCATCAAAACTGTTGGCTGGATATGGCAGCATGGCTTTATCGCGAGAGTACCCGGACGGCGTAAGACTTCCGGCGGGCAGGAAAACGGCTTCCTTGTCCTCGGCGTGACGCGCAAGCGCCATGCCGACGCAATGGTTGGTCAAAAGCTCGTAAAGCGCTGTCGCCTGCTGCCATGCGGCGGACAGGAAAATCTGGAGTTTCGTCAGTCCCATTTCCGGGAAAGTACCGCTGCGCGGGGCCGTGCTGCGTAGCGAAAGCCTCAAACAGCTGGCCGTGCCGGCAAAGGACGCCGAAAAAGGGGCATCGATCGGCTGACCGGTGAGTGTGGCAGCTGCGATCTCCAGTGGAACGATCTCGACGTCCTGCGTGGTGCGGAAACGGCAGCTTTCGCCGCCAACCGGTTCGGCGAGAATTTCGCTGTGGCGGGGAAGCGTCTGCACGGTTGCCAGCGCCGGGCTCGGAGCGAATTGCACGACGCTCATCGAAGGGATCGGGGCAAGATAATGCGGATAGAGCGTTTCCAGCAGACTGTCCGACAGTTCGGGGAATTCGTCATCCAGCTTCTGGCGCACCCGGGCGGCGGAATAGGCGAAACTCTGGATCAGACGCTCGACATGCGGATCGTCGGCAACGTCGCCCGTCATCCGCAGCCTTCCGGCGATCTTCGGAAACGCCGCCGCGAAACGAGATGCGCGCTTTCGCAGCGCAAAAAGCTCGTCATTGTACTTTTCGAGGAAGCCTTCAGCCATTCGTCGCCTCCACCAGGAATTGCTGCGTGGAAGGATCGATCCGGGATTCAAAGCTGATCGGCGGCATGCCTTCCTGTAGGCGGAAGCTTGCCTGTATGCGCATGCGAAGCGCCCGGTCACCATCCGTGCGGTTTTTCAGGATCGTCACATGCACGTCGGCAAGGCGTGTTTCGAACAGGGAAATCCGCCGCTCGATGCTGCGAGCGAGTCGCGCCTTGGAGGCATCCGTCACCAGATTGGCCGAAAGAATGCCGTCCACGCCGTAGCTTACGAGGGCATCGGACAGTTCCTTCAACGCAGCCGGCGGGCCGGCCGGGTTGCGGCGAGTATTGAGCAATGCCTCGAGGTCGCGGCGGATCACCTCGCGCATCTCGCGGGCCTGATCCTTCAGGCTGACGAGCATATCCGTTTCCGCATCCGGCGCGTCATCGAGCAGCCGGTCCAGAACCGAGCGCGACAGCGTCCTTTGCCGTGCGCGATATTGCTCCAGCGGATCAACCACGGGCGATCTGCCTTTCTTCGTCGGACAGGGCGGAAAGCGCGCCGATTTCGTGGAACGGCACAACATCGTCGCCAATCAGCAGGCAGCGTTGGCCGAGACCGGTTATCAGTGGTTCACCCTCACTCCAGTGCGTTTCTCGACCGAGAAGGAGGCCGACATCGTCACCCGCACCGTGATAGATCGCAGGAAGCAGTACGGATGCGACTGCCCCGTCGCGCAACGTCAGTTCGGCGCCGCGAAAGGCGAGGTCGCGCGGGCGGCTCATGGGGTCGATGCTGAGGCTCTCGATGCGTCCGTAATCGATCCAGAGATAACGTCCGCCGTTGGTCAGGACTTCCAGCGCATGCGGAACCCGATCGTCCAGATCGCGGATGTCGCCGGCGCTCTTGCCGTCGTGGCCGATTGGCACATTGCCGCGTTTTTCGTCGAGTTCATTCAACGCGTCTTTCGCGCCCTCGACATCGCCGCTCCGCTCGGCAATGTTCGCCCGGATGGCCAATTGGTCAAGTTCGGAGGGGCCGCCGGGGAAATCCGGTACGGCGCCGCTTTCAAACCACGCATTGCGTGCGGCCATGGCGCGCAGCTGGTGGCGGAAGAGGGAAAAACCGACGCTGTCCTGCGGTGAGAATGTTGCGGCCAGATTGCATTGCGCATCGGCCTTTTCATAGTCGCCGGCGAGGACGAGCAGATCGATGTAGAAATGGCGGCCATCCTTGTCGGTCGGCCTGGTTTTCACATGGTCCCGCGCGAGCCCGATTGCGTCTTGCAGCTGGTTGTCGTCCAGGAGGCGGGAAATTTCGTCGCGCAGCGTCATGCGGATATCCTTTGCGGCTCGGCCGAAGGCCGGGATGCGGCGGTGGCCGGCATCATGGTTTCGGCAATGAGGTGGAAGCTCGTGGAGACGTCATCGAGCTGGAAATGCGGCTGAAGGCGGACGGTACATGAGAATGTTCCGGGCTTGCCGGGAACCTCGAAGACATTGATCCCTGCAGAGCGCAGCGGATAGCGAGTGCGCAACGCCGCCTCCGCATCGTCGTTGCCGAGCGTATAGGAGGAAAGCCAGCTTTCCAGTTTACGCTCGATGGTCGTGGCATCGCTGAGCTGGCCGATGTCATCGCGCATGATGACCTTGAGGTAATGCGAGAACCGGGAGGCACACAGCACATATTGCAGCATGGCAGCGAGGCGGGCGTTCTGCCTCGCCGCTTCGGTGGAGTAATGGCCGGGTGCATGCAGGGATTGGTTGGCGTTGAAGATCGCCATGCCGGAAAGATAGGTTGTGGAGACGGGTACGATGCCCAGATCGGAAAATTGCTGTTCCTGCCCAGTCGTCAGTTGCACTTCCACGGGCGGCTGGGCGGACAGGCCGTTGCTCTCGATGCCGAGATCAAGCGGTGGCAATTGTCGGGCAGAGAGCATGCCGCCATCCACGGCGTCCTGTGTCACACCGCGCAGATCCGCAAACCAGCCGGAATCGACGAAATTGCGCACCACAACCGTTGCGAAGGCAAAGGCGGCGTTGCCCCACAGCAGGGTCTCGCCGCTTTCCGCCACATGCTCGCGGAATGGAAATCCGTCATCCCGCCCGCGCGCATAGGGCCTGTAGGGGGAACGTAGCAAAACGCGCGGTGCGACAAGGCCTACGAAGCGTGAATCGTCGCGTGCGCGAAGCGCATTCCACCGCAGCCGCGATTTCTCCTGTTTCAGCCAGGAAAAGTCATGGACCCGGCTGAGCTCCGAAAAGTCCTGCAGCCCAACGGTGGAGGGCGAAGCCGCCGCTACGAAAGGGCAGAAGGCGGCCGCAGCCACCATGCCGATCTGTGACAGCGTTGTGATGGAATCGGCACCATCAAGATCATCAGGGGAAAAGGCGTAGTCACCGATCAGAAGGCCTACCGGTTCGCCGCCCGGCATGCCAAATTCGCGGTTATAGACGACCTCGAAAAGATGGCTCTGGTCGAAGTCGGTGGCGCGTTCCGTGTTGCGGGCAAGGTCGCGCCAGCTGGCGTTCAGCAGTTTCACCTTCACGTCGGTGCTGCGGCCCGCCTCGCGCACGACCATGGCAAGCCCGCGCCATCTCGCCTCCATCGCCTGAAAATCGGGATGGTGGAGAATAGCGTTCACCTGGCCGGTCAGCGCATCGTCGATGAGGGCGATGAGCTGGTCGGCGAAAATACGGGCGTCCGTGAAGGACTGATGCGCCATGAGTGTGCTCCGGATGATGAACGGGGCCGGGGTGGCTGAGCACCCCGCACCAGGCTCAGTTCTTCGACGGAATACGGGCGACCATGCGCAGCGAGGTCGTCAGTTCTTCCATCTGCAACCAGGGCCGCATCCATGCGACCGCATTGTAGGCGCCGGGTTTGCCGGGCACTTCCTGCACGGTCACCTTGGCATCGCGCAGCGGATATTTGGCGCGGCTTTCCTCACCCGCCTCGTCATTGGCGTTGACGTAGTTGGCGATCCAGCGATTGAGCCAGACTTCGCAATCGGACGCTTCCATGAAGGAGCCGATCTTGTCGCGCCCCATGACCTTGAGATAATGCGCGAAACGCGACGTGGCCATGATGTAGGGCAGACGTGCCGAAACGGCGGCGTTGGCCGTTGCTTCCGGCTTGTCGTAGAGCTTCGGCTTGTGCGCGGTCTGGGCGCCGAAGAACACCGCATAGTCCGTGTTCTTATAGTGGCACAGCGGCAGAAAGCCGAGTTTGCCGAGTTCGGCGTCGCGGCGGTCGGTAATGCCGACTTCGGTCGGGCATTTCAGATCCAGGTCGCCGTCATCGCTGGAGAAGACATGCATGGGCAGGTTTTCCACCTTGCCGCCGTTTTCAGCCCCTCGGATAGCCGTACACCAACCGCTTTTTGCGAAGGCATCGGTCAGCTTGGTGCCCATCACGTATGCAGCGTTCATCCAGCAATATTCGTCATGCTCAAGGTCACCATTCACCGCACCCTTGGTTTCGTCATAGGCGAAGTCATCGATCGGGTTGGTTTTCGGGCCGTAGGGCATACGCGCCAGCACACGCGGAAGAGCGAGCGTGACGAAACGGGAATCGTCACTTTCGCGGAAGCTGCGCCACTTGGCATATTCGACCGTGTCGAAAATCTTTTCCAGATCGCGCGGACGGGCGAGATCGCGATAGTCCTCGAAACCGAACATGTGCGGGCTGGCAGCAGAGATGAATGGCGCGAAGGCTGCCGCCGCGATCGATGAGACGCCTTGCAGCAGCTGGACGTCATCGAAGGAATTGTCGAATTCGTAATCGCCGATAATGGCGCCGAGCGGTTCGCCGCCGGGGGTGCCGAATTCGTCTTCATAGATCGCCTTGAAGAGGCGGGACTGATCGAATTCGACGGCTTTTTCGAGATCGCGCGCCAGTTCACGCTTGCCGGCATTCATGACGCGGATCTTGAGGTTGACGCTCGTTTCGGAGTTCTTGACGAGATAGTTCAACCCGCGCCAAGTGCCCTCAAGCTTGGCGAATTCGGGCGCCTGCATGATAGCGGCGAGCTGTTCGGAAATCGTGCGGTCCAGCTCCGCGATCGCGTGGTTAAGGGTGACGGTGAGGTTGCGATCATATTTTACCGTCCCCTTCAGTGCTTGATCGGTCAGCGTACGCAGGAGGTTCTGCGCGCGGTCCGGTTCGGTTTGACGGGTAGCGGCAACCACCTTGGACAGCAGTCCCTGATCTTCGGCGGTCGTTGCCTGTGCTTCATTTTTCAGCAGGCTCTCAGCGCTCATGTTTCAGTCCTTCCACATGCGGCTTTGAAAATGCCGCTTGAACAGTTAGAAGCCCCAAGCGGGGCCGTTCGAGGAGATTTTCCTCCACACAGGCGATTATTCGTTCGCGCCGGTCTTTTCCTTGAGTTCGGAAACCAGCGTTGCGAGGTCGGTCTTGTTTTGCAGAATATCCTCCAGCATCCGCTCCAGATCTTCCGAACGGTCGGCCTTGGAAAGAAGGTCGCGCAGTTCGTTGCGGGCATCCAAAAGCGCCTTGAGCGCCGGAACCTGCTGCACGACAGCGCCGGGTTCGAAATCATCCATACTTTCGAACTTCAGGTTGACCTGCATGTCCGTGCCATCCTTTTGCAGCGTATTGGCAACGGAAATATTGAGGCCGGGCGTCATGCGCCGCATGACTTCGTCGAAATTGTCGCGGTCGATCTGAACGAATTTACGCTCCCCGAACGGCTTGAGCGGCTGGGTGGGATTGCCGGAGAAATCACCGAGCACACCGACCACGAAAGGCAGTTCCTTGACTACCATCGCGCCTTCGGTTTCGACTTCGTATTTGATGTGAACGCGTGGTTTGCGAACACGCTCCAGCTTCTCATGTACACTTGCCATTTCAACCTCCTTGGTGCCCCTTGGCACAGACGACTGTTACGGAGCGGCGTCGCGCTCCGCGCTTTCTATTTTCCGTTGCTCTCTCCGCTTGGCTTGATGCCGGCGGCGGTTAAGACTGCGTTGCGAACCTGGGCTTCCGGCAAAAGCTCGGCCAGCAGTTCCGAAAAATCCATGCGTCCCCTGCGCACCAGTGTCTCTATGGCAAGGGAGATCGGTGAATGCGGCTCGGTACGGCGGAAGTAACGCGCAACCGAGAGAAGAGTTTCAAATGCTTCGTCGCGCGATAATATGCCTTCCGGTGCGGTCACGGCGGGCCGCGCGGCCGCCGGCCCGCTCTCGTCTGAACCGCTGATGCCCACAGGTTCCTGTTCGACGGATGCCGGCTCCTGGTCACGCCCGCCGAGCGAGCGAATTGCAGACGCTGCTTCGACCAGCGTGTTGCGGATATGGGAACTCGGTGGTGCGGATTGCCCGCAGCGCTCGGCAAGGATGGCCATGATGGCATCAAACGAGGAGAGGCACGCAGTCACCTCTGTCAACTGGGATGACATGGCGGCAACGCCAGTTTCAGACGCAAGCCGATATAGCTCTTCGCGACGTTTGCTCTCATTTGGGCGCTGCGCGAGTTGAAAGTCCCATAGGCTGTGTTCGCCAAATTTGCCGCCTGGGATCAATGAGGCGAGGCGCAAAGGCTGAACAAGCGTTCCTTCGCTGCCGACACCGTTCAATCCCGCTAAAGGTGCAAATTTTTCTTCGTCATTATCGTCGCTGATTGACCGCAGCGAGTCCCAGTGGTTGTAAAACAGCTCTTTGCCGAGGTCGTAGATTTCGCGCAGACCATGAAAGCCGCGCAGGCGCAGCGATGCTTCCGCAAGCCACGCCAATATTTCAACATCCTTGCTTTCGGAATATATAATCTGCAATCCAAGATTGCTGACATTATCCCAGCTACTGGATATTTTCAGGTTATCCTGCGGAGAAGCGGCGCGCTCTTCTGTACGAGCTTGGTTTCTTTCATCCTTAATTCTATAGTATATTTCACGCGTTCTTGCGTTGACCCGGATATTTTCTCCGCAGTCATTCAGAAATTCTACATCTGTTTTAACGTTCGGCGCGTTCAATGGCAGTCTATCTCCGAGAAATAGTAATGGATTTTTTGTAGTTACTTCCCTTACGTAAGGCTATTCATGAGACAGACTTATTCTAAATGTGTCTAAATTGTGGCGTCTAGTGGATAATCTCATCTGACAAAAAATCAACTTCGGGGTGGACAAGTTGGTTTCATCATCATATTTACTCCACGTCACGTTGTGGAATGAACCCGGGCAGGAGGCTCATTGCATGTCGCATATCGATCTCAACCGCCTTGTTGGAGCGCTTGAGCCAGACCTGCGTGTTACCCTTGAAGCTGCGGCTTCTGTTGCGGTGCGCATGGGGCACAGATACGTGGATATCCCGCATTGGCTGCTTGCGGTTGTGGACTCCGGCATCTATGCGAAAACATTCGAGGAATTAAAAATTCCACTTCCGGTATTGCAGGCTGAAATCAGCCGCAGTCTGGAGGAGTCCATCATCGGCGACGGAGAGGCATTGTCGCTCTCCCAGAACATCCTCACGGCAGCCCGGGAGGCATGGATTCTCGCATCGCTGGAGGCTGGCCGCGACCGTGTTACGCTTTGCGATCTTCTGTTGGCGATGGATGAGGAAACATCACTTCGCTCTTTCGTCCGCTCGGCATTTCCTTCTCTCAAGGCGATGGATCGCACCGCGCTTGAGCGTCTTCGCAACTCGACTGAAAATGGCGCAGGCGTGGATGTTCCTTCCGCGCTGGCAGGCTCAGGGCATGCAGGGACAGGACAGTCTGCAGGCCAGAATGATTTCTTGCGCCTTTACACCCAGGACATGACCGCAGATGCCCGCAATGGCAAGGTTGATCCTGTTATCGGCCGCGATGATGAGTTACGCCAGCTCGTTGATATTCTAACGCGCCGCCGACAGAACAATCCCATCCTGGTAGGTGAGGCGGGGGTTGGCAAAACGGCGGTTGCCGAGGCGCTGGCGCTGGAAATCGCGTCTGGCAACGTTCCGGAAAAGTTGCGCAATGTCCGCCTGCTGAACCTCGATATTTCGCTACTTCAGGCCGGTGCCGGCGTTAAGGGTGAGTTTGAGCGCCGCCTTCATGGCGTAATCGATGCGGTCAAACGTTCTACCGAACCGGTCATCCTGTTTATCGATGAGGCCCACGGTCTCGTTGGTGCGGGTGGTGCGGCCGGGCAGGGCGATGCGGCCAATATTCTCAAGCCCGCTCTGGCGCGGGGTGAAGTGCGTACCGTCGCGGCGACGACCTGGAGCGAATACAAGAAGTATTTCGAAAAGGATGCGGCGCTGACCCGTCGTTTCCAGCCTGTACATGTGCGCGAGCCGGATGAGACGACCGCCATACGTATGTTGCGCGGTGTCGCTGACAGCTTCGTCAGCCATCACAACGTTGTCGTTCGTGACGAGGCGGTCGTGGCCGCGGTGCAATTATCCGCACGCTACATGCCCGCGCGGCAGTTGCCGGACAAGGCCGTCAGCCTTCTCGATACGGCCGCGGCTGCCGTCTCACTGGCACGGCAGACCGAGCCGGAGCGGCTGCGCGCTATGGAAAGCGAGCGGCGCCTTCTCACCGATGAGTTGAACTGGCTTCTGCGTGAACCGCAGGATGGCGAGATTGACAGCCGTATCCAGTCGATACGGGGCGAAGTCGAAAAGCTTGAGAGTGGGATCGATGATCTGCGCAGCCGTTACGACGCGGAGATGGCTGAGCTAAGCGAAGAGCAGCCGGTTGAAGGCGATGTTTCCAATGTCTCTCCCCTGCGGCCTGCGGTTGAGGCAAAACCGGCAAATGCCGAGAGACTTGTCCCGACGGTCGTTGATCGTGAGGCGATCGCCGCCGTCGTTTCGCGATGGACCGGAATTCCACTTGGCAAACTTCTGGCGGACCAGATCGAAAGTGCCCGGACACTCGATGCGCGTATGCGGCAGCGGGTGGTGGGGCAGGATGCTGCAATTGCACGGATTGCCGATGCCATGCGCACTGCGCGGGCCGGATTATCCGATCCGCGCCGCCCGCCGGCCGTTTTTTTCCTTGTTGGCATGTCCGGAACAGGAAAGACCGAAACCGCGCTGTCGCTCGCCGATATGCTCTACGGCGGCAACAGCCATTTGACGACGATCAACATGTCGGAGTTCAAGGAAGAGCATAAGGTTTCGCTGCTTCTCGGTTCGCCGCCCGGCTATGTCGGTTTCGGCGAAGGCGGCGTGTTGACGGAAGCGGTGCGCCGTCGGCCGTTCGGCGTTCTGCTCTTGGATGAGATCGACAAGGCTCACCCCGGCGTCCAGGACATTTTCTATCAGGTGTTTGACAAGGGCGTGTTGCGTGATGGCGAAGGCCGCGACGTGGATTTCAAGAACACCACTATCTTCATGACGGCCAATACAGGCTCGGAGTTGCTCTCGGCGCTGTCGGCCGATCCCGACACGATGCCGGAAGGCGAAGCGCTGGAAGCGCTTCTGATGCCGGAGCTTACCAAACAGTTCAAGCCCGCGTTCCTCGGGCGCACGATCATTCTTCCCTTCATGCCGCTTGGTACGGAGGCGCTTGCAAGGATCGTGGATATGCAGATTGGCAAGATCAGGGAACGTGTGCTCGCAACATATGGCACCGGCCTGACCCTGTCCAATGTGGCGCGAGATGCCTTGGTGGCGCGCGCCGGTGCAAGTGAGATTGGCGCACGCGCCATTGAAATCATGATCGGCAAGGACCTCCTGCCGCCTCTTTCCAGCTTTTTCCTCGAAAAGGTAATCGCGGGAGAGCGTGTCGGGAACATTGTTGTCGATTTTGGTGAAAACGGGTTCGGCATTCGTGCCGAAGAGGCTGGGGAAGCAGATGAATTCGCCGTAACCGAAGAGGTTGGGGTGGATAAAGTTGCCGCGTCGGATGGGGCTACCCGACGCATGCGGCATTAAACGAAGGGTAACTCGGCCTCGGAGCAAGAGGTCATTTTAGCTATAGGAGCTTACAGCATGCCAATTTATCTGCAGATTGACGGTATCCAGGGCGACGCCACCCATGAAGAACATCGCAAGTGGATGGATATTGAAGCCATTCACTGGAACGTGGCCCGCAACATGAACACCTCTGCTGGTTCTGCTGCAAACCGCGAGGCATCCGAACCGACCATTTCGGAAGTCATTCTGACCAAGGTTAGCGATTCTTCTTCCACCAAGCTTTTCCAGGAAGCCTGCGCCGGCCGGACCGGCAAGCTCGCAACCATTCATCTGGTGACCACGGGTAATCCCGGCAACACCTATATCGAGTATCTGCTGACAAACACGCTTATCGCCAGCTACTCGGTGGATTCCAGCGGTGACCGTCCGGTGGAAACCGTCAAGCTCAACTTCACGAAGATGGAAGTGAAGTACACGCCGTTCGACGACAACAACTCGCCGCAGTCTCCGATGATCGCCTCCTACGATCTGGCGACGACGAAGGCTGCCTGATCGTGACGCGACCCGGTGCCGGCGTTGCCGGCACCGGAACGTTTTCAATGCAGTTTTGCAGCTCACGTCGTGATGTTTCACGTCGAGTTTGGTCTAGGTGGTTTTTTGATGCGCTCCCTATATGCGTTTTTTGTTTCCGTGCCGGTTGTTCTGGCATCTTCCGGTCTTTCGCCGGTCGGTGCGGCGGAGCGGACATGGATATTCTCTGGTGCCGAACTCAAGCAGGCCATCGAGGGTAAGCTTGCCCCGGAGGTGTCCGATCCGGAAATGCGGCGGCTGGTTTCCGTTGCAAAGTCAAGCGCCTATATCGCTGGCGTGGCCGATCTGACGAGCGGATCGGACTGGTGTGGTGCAGGCGCCGTGGCGCCCCATGAACTCAACGACCGGATCTACACCTATCTCGGCGATCTTCCTGCGGAAAAACTGGATGAACAGGCAGCCACTCTCGTGCGGGAGGCGCTCAAGGTCTCCTTTCCCTGTGAGCAGAAAAGTAACTAGTGGGACGAACCATGCGCGTTAACTTTGACACTCTTTATAAGAATTATCCGAGCAGCGACCCGTCGCACCCGAACTATGTCAGCCAGCGTGATCTTTTCACGGAAATAGGCTGGGATGATTTTATCGGTAACCCGAACTATCACAATACCTGTGCCATCCGCGTTAGCATCGCTTTCGTGAAATCGGGGATCAACATCGTGCCAGCCTCGCATCGCATCCAGAAAGGTCCATATGCGGGCAAGGGCATTGAGGTGAACATGCGCCGCCTCGCAAATCTGGTGAAACGGACGAGCTATCTAGGCGAGCCCGAACCGTTTACCCCCGCGACAGCGCGTAATGGCATCGGTGCCCGTAACGGTGTTGTGGCGTTCAACAATATCCCTGGTTACACCGGAGGCGGCCATATCGATCTTGTGCGGGGTGGCTCAGAGGCCACCCAATGCGCGTCGGCCTGCTACTACAATTCGGAAACGATCTGGTTCTGGCCACTTCAGTCCAGCCGCGGGTCCTGATTAGGAGTGTTCCATGAACGACCAGTCGTCACTTTCTGATTTCGTTCAGGCAAGCCGCGTCCTCAAGGTCAAGTCGCCTTTGGGAGAGGATCAGCTTTTGCCGGAGCGTCTGACGGTCGAGGAAGGCGTATCGCAGCTCTTTGATATTTGCCTGACGGTGCGTGCCAAGAAGGAGGCGGTTAAGCCCGAGGAACTGATCGGGCGGCTGGTCGATGTTTCGCTCGAGATCAGCCAGGGCGAGGGTGAGGGCGGCGGTGTTCGCCGTCCCTTTAACGGCCTTGTAACAGAGCTCCATGAAGGTCCTCCGATCACGCGTGGATTGCGCTCTTACTCGATGACCATCCGGCCACAGATGTGGTTGCTTTCGCGGCGTTCCGATTGCCGCATCTGGATGGACAAGACGGCGGTCGATATCGTTGAGACGCTGTTTTCCGAACACGGAATTCCTGCTCCCGATACGTCAGGCATCATCTCGCCGCCGCCTGCACAGCACTACAGCGTGCAGTTTAACGAGACCGATCTGGATTATCTCACCCGCCGTTTCGAAGAGGATGGCCTGTTCTACTGGTTCAGCCACGAGGACGGTTCCCATAAGCTGCATGTTGCCGATAGCGCCAGCGGCTGGCTCGGGCCGTCTCCGGCTGCCCAGGGGGAGGGAACGGTGCGGCTGGCGCAGGGCTCGTCGGACCGCAACCACATCAATGACTGGGCACGGCGGTTCTCCTATGTCTCCGGCCAGCGGGCGGGCGCGGACTGGAATTTCGAGACGCCGGGCATGGTGCCTGGCACGATGACGCCGTCTCTGGTGCAAATGCCGGACGCGACGAAGCGCGAGCTCTACGAATATCCGGCCCGCATCAAGACGGTGGAAGAAGCGGAACGGGCGCAGAAACTGCGCACCCAGGCGATCGAGGCCGATCACGACCGGGTATTCGGATCGTCCACCTCACGCATTCTCGAACCCGGCCGTCGCTTTACGCCTTACGAGGTCGCCCATCCCGAACATGCCTATGAAGAGCATGTGATCATCAGGGCAAGCCACAGCATCGTTGATCTCTCCTATGAGACAAACAGCAACGAACCGGAATATCGCAATCACTTCGAGGCAATTCCGGCCCGCGTGCCGCTGACGCCCCATCGGTCAACAAAACGCCCGCGCATCGAAGGCACCCAGGTGGCGATCGTCGCTGGCCCGGAGGGTGAGGAAATCCACCCGGATCAGTATGGCCGCATCAAGCTGTGGTTCCCTTGGGATCGCAAGGCAAAGAAGGATGGTACGGATACGTGCTGGGTGCGGGTTGCGCAGAACTGGGCGGGCTCCACTTGGGGCGGCCAGATCATCCCGCGCATCGGCATGGAAGTGATGGTTGCATTTGTGGATGGCGATCCGGACCGGCCCCTGGTCACCGGCGTGGTGCCGAATGCGCGTCAGACAGTGCCTTATGAGCTGCCTGCCAACAAAACCAAGAGCACGTTCCGGACTAACACGCACAAAGGTTCGGGCTTCAACGAACTGACTTTCGAAGACGAGAATGGCCGCGAGGAAATTTACATTCACGCCCAGAAAGACCGCAACGAAAAAATCCGAAACAATCACAGCGAACGGATTGATAATAACTGGGTCCAGTCGGTTGGCCACAATAAGTCGATAGAGGTGCGCAACAACCACCACGAGGTTGTTGGTGGCAATATGATGGTTACAGTTGGGCCGAGCGGGATAGGAAGGGTCGTGAATTCGGTGCTGAATTCGCTTGTGAGCGGGATTGGCGACGTTGCAAAGAACCTCGGTTTTCCAGGGCTTCTCAATCCTGGCGAGGGCAATATGTCCGTCATCGTCGAGAAGAACAATACTGAGAGCGTGGGTGTGTTCAAAGCCGTCAACGTGGGGGCCGGAATGGCTACCAATGTCGGTATGTCCTACAGCGTCAACGCAGGAACACGTGTCAATCTCATGAGCAACGACACGATGTCGCTGTCTGCGCAAAACAGCGCGACCGTACATAGCGGGGGCGAATTGCACCTGACTTGCGGAAAGGCCAATGTTTTGATGCATGAGGATGGAACTGTCACGCTGAGCGGTACGAAGCTCTTTCTCGACTTTGAAGAGATCGAGATCAATGGCGAACAGCGTGTTGTCGTCAATGGCGGAAGGATAGATTTGAATTGAGAAGCAATATGACGAGAATCCTGGCCCCGGCATGTGTGATCCTTATGGCCTCCAGCTCTTTTTCCTTCGCAATTGAATGCGAAACCGATCCGGCCAAATTCGCCTTCACATCGGATACGCCATCCACCTTCAACATCGGAGAGAAGCAGGATGTTGACCGAGCCTATGCAGGGCTTGCGGCCGTTCTTGGGCCGTTAGACAGCTATACGAAAACGCGCATTTTCTATTCTAAAGGTTATGAGGACATCAGGGACTACGACTGTAGGGAAGAAAAGTGCCGAGCGATGGAGGTTCTCGAGGGGCTCCAGCAATGTGGCGCGGGCGGCATGGCCAAGAAGGACGCGTGTTATCCACTGGCGGTCGTTTACAAACAGAAGCTCTATTGCCTTCTTTATCCGGGACAGCAGAACTTCGATCCGTCGAAACCATTCGTACCCTATGTGCCATTCAAATACGGTCAGGCGGAGCAATGAGCGACAGCGCATTTCCCTATGGCAACGACCTGAAAACTCCCGACTCCTGGGCTGGATTGGCACATACCAAATCCCAGTCATGGCTGATTGGTTATGACAGTGGCGCATCTCTGATTCTTGGTGCGCACACCTTTCTGTTGTTCGGCCGGGAGAACTTGTGCGCCTGTGTCGCCTCGTTCTACGGGGCCGGCCTGTCAGCAGGTTACGGCATGTCCAATGCCGCCAAGCGCGTTGAACGCGGCGGCGGGCAGTCGATGAGGATCGGTCAGGGCGGCGGGGCTTCCGAACAACTCAAGACGATAGAGGATATGAAAACCGCAAAGGACATATCGGACATCCCGACAGCGGGAGACCAGTATGATTCCGCTGAAAAAATTTACCGTTTTCTTGCTGCGCAACAGAACGGAATGAGCGCTCTCAAACCGTTTTGTATCAACGATCTGGATTACACCATGGGGTGGGTCTCAGGGGCTTCTGTTGATGCGGCAATAGGGGTCGGGACATATTATCTTGCCGACGCCCGCAATCTTTTCAAAGGGGCGACGGCCCTCAATGTCAAGACCGAAGCCACCCTGGTTGGCGCGTCCCTGGGTTCCATGATTGGCTTTTGGCGAGTTAAAAAATGGTACTCGCTCTGGAACGAGTTGTCCCGGTCAAAACGCGAGGAATACCCATTCCAAGCCTACAACGTTCATCCATATTTCCGTGAATGGAAGTCGGAAGAATATACCTATCAAAAGCAGCTTGATCGTATCGCGGAACAGGACCGTATCATCAACTCGATCACTAGGGACATGCAGGTCAATCCCGCTAAATACGGTTTCCCTGATTCCGGCTATGCACTGCAGAGGTCGGTAGAAATGACCGAGAAATTCTATTCGGGTGCGCGTTCCCCTGACAGTAACCCGTTCATGCCTTGGGTGCCTATGGACAAGCAACATATATTCTATGAGGGGAGGTGAGGCCGGATGTTATCAAAGCCAGTGAAATTTGACGACGGATCTACGCCGGCGGGAATTTGGCTAGAGCTCCATTCCACCGAGCGCCAGTGGAAAAATACCTATGTACGCATGCTCAATGCGGGTGGCTCAAGCCGTGACATCGCGCTGAAAGCGATAAGAACCCAACATGAGCTGTTGACAAATCTATCACAATTCTCGGCCGACAGATGGAGAATGCTGTGCGATGGCCAAGGCTGGACACCGCTGGGCTGCTCCGCTCTGTCGTGGTGTCAGGGGGATGTGACCTTTTCCGAGGTCGCAGGACGCGGCAAAAGTTTGCATTGGAAGATCGACCCTGAAATCGGCAGCGATTTTGCTGCGCTTATGCTCAATCCCGCTATTGTTCCTGTAGATCTGAGTGCGCTTCTGCGCACCGAGGATGACGATTTTGCCGTTGCTCTTGCCTTGGCCTCGAAGCCCGAATGGCTCCCTGGATCGTTTGTCCCGCCGCAGGGAGCATGGCTTGGGTTACTGACACGCGCCATGCTTCAGGCGCGCTGAAAAGGGGATATAGCCGATGCCCAAAGCTCATCGCCGTGCCGATATAGGTTCATCCCATTCCTGCCATTTTCCACCCACACCGGCGACCGGGGGTAGTAATAATGTCTATGTGAATGGTCGGCCGCTGATGCGCGTCGGGGATGCCTATTTGCCGCATGGCTGCCCGTCTTGCCCGAAGCCCTCACATCCGCGGGCTCTGGCGGCTGGAGCATCCACCGTCTTCATCAACGGCAAGCGGGCCGGTCGAGTAGGCGATGCGATTGACTGTGGCGGCAATGCGCAAACCGGTTCGACCGACGTCTACATCGGCGACCGTGAGCCAAAGGGCGGCAGTGATGCAACCTCCTGCCAGGCAAGCATGGCCGCGCGGTCCGTTCCAACGGTTCGAGGATAAGATGCAGAGCCAGCTTAACGGCGGAGCGGAGGTGCCAGCGGTCGGTCAGGTTTATCTGAAACGCCTCTCCCGGATTGCGGACAGTTGCGACAGGCGAATCTATGCGGTGCTGGACGGAGCTCTCTTCGGTAACCTAACAGCGGATCTTTCGGCGGCTGGTTTGTGCCACAGGCCGCTCTATCGGTCGGCGGGTTCCAATTCGGCAATTGTGCTCGGCGGGCCGTGGCTCGTTTCACTTAGTCTTTCGCCGCCGGCCTCAAGTGCGCCGGATAGCTTGGTCGAGACGGCGGAGCCAAGCGACGAGGAACTGCAGGCGCTGGCAGCGAAACTGTCGAATGACATGGCGAAAGCAGTCGCCAATGGTGATGAAAGTGGCGGCGGCTTGATGCCAGCCGACGAGATCGATTTGCCTGGGCGGGTAAAGAGCAGAATAGAGGCCCTGCTCAAGCTTATCGCAGACAGGCCGGCTGTGGTATTCTGGGTCGGTGATCGCGGCCTTTCTGAGGAAACAATCTACAGGCATCTTCGTGGTATTAACCGCATCTTTCTGCCGCTTGAGCGAGACGCGCTCGCGGGATTGAGCGGTTCGGTTTCTGGAGAAGCCGGTGATATCTCCTTGGCGGCCGGCGATGCGCAAGAAGGGGCATCGTTCGCCCTTGATCTTGAAGAGGCGCGGGGTCGTAGCGAAATTGTTGTTTTCCGCCATGCCGACCCGAATGTCATGATGCAGGTGTTGCCGGCGCTTTCGCCGGAACAGGTGGTGCGCCTTATGGGCCCGGCCGAAGAAATCTACTTCGCTCCGGCCGAGGCATGGGGTGGGAACATCAAGCGCGCTCATCGACCGGTTGATGTCGTCGCGCAGGGCGGCATGTTGCGCCTGACTCCTGAGAATATCGAGGTCATCAGTGCATCGCGAATGCTCGCCGCGCGTCGCCGCCGAGTGACGGCCTTTCAAAGGTCCGCGCCGCACTTGCTACAAGGCATGGACGAGCGCGAAGCGCTCATATTCATGGAACGATATGAAACACAGGCACGAATTTACGGATTGAAAACCGAGCGCGGATTCTTTCAGTGGACCTACCTTATGAGCGCAAGCAACGGGCGCTTCATCGAAGCACCTGATATTCGCCAGAACCTCAGAGGCCGCAATCCTGACGCTCGGCTGGATGAAATGATGCGGCTGATGGCGAATGCGGCGAAAGAACGGGGGGGTGCATGACTGCCGTGGCTGCTGCTGGCGGGGAGGTTCTGCTTGGCCGTGCGGCTGCAGGCGTGGCAACGAGGCTCGGTGCCCGCGCCGCGCTCGGTTTTCTTGGGCCAGTTGGTGCAGCAATCGGCCTCGCCATGCTGGCCTATGAAGGTTACGAACTCTACAAAATGTACAATGAGAGCCATTCTGAACCCGCCGATGGCGAGGCGGGAAGCTGCACTGGGAACTGCGATTCGGCAAAGGCGGAAGAACAGAAGAAGCGGCAAGAGGAACTGGAGGATGAAGCGGGCGTCAGTCAACAGACAAAGGGTAAGACAAAACACGGCGAAAAGGATGGCGGTATGGCGGAAGCTGAACGCGACTTCGATTCCTTGAAACCGGGCAAGGAGAAAGGTATCGAAACACAATACGGGCCGGGCCGCACGGGGGAACTGGAAGACGGCAGCAAGGTTACCGTCCGTCCGGGAAGCTCTGACGGTCGTCCGACGTTGCAAATACGTAGGCCAAACGGTCGTCAGACCGAGATACGCTATAATGACGGACCTGGGGTTTAATTATGGACTTCATTGGAAAAGACTGCACGCTGGATCATCAGGCCATTCGAAACAGAAATTTCGCGGCGAGGATTTACCCCGAATTTCCAAGCGAGGAGGAAATCGCTCTCGTCGCCGCGCGTATCGGTAGTAACGAGATTGATTTCGCTGCTTACGAGTTCGGTCAGCCTCCGCGCCATTTTGCACCGCAACCGGTCGGGTTGGTGCTTGATGCACTGTTTGAAAATTCGCCCTATGGCCTTCTGATCCATTTTTCAGCTCATGATCTCTGGATCTGGGCGCCGGAGGATCACGAATACCTCGTTGTCTTTGGTGATACCAATCTGGTCAAGGCGATAGAACGAAGTGACATATTCTCATTCAGCTTTGCTGATTATCTGGGCAGTGGTGTTTTGTCGCAAGCGACGGTCACACATCTTCGCGGCGTAGCATCGAACTATACGATCGGGTAATGGCGGACGACCCCACTGAGGACTGATCACGGGTGTGCGGGAAGGGTCTGGGAATGTATTCGCTGGCCGGCACCTAGGTCGTCTACACGAAGAGCGGAACGAATGCGATCGCGAAGGTCAACGATTTGGACCTCGAGTTCAGCGTTTAAGCGCATCTTGCGGATTTGCGCAGCCAGAAGAGGCATTTGTATCCGCTTAACGTCGAGGTGGCTTTGAACAGCCCGCATGGCCACACGCAATCGCAGCGCTATACGCAGGCACGTCAAATTTAAACCTCGGCCTAAACCGAATGACTAAGATTGCCATTGCCTCCGCCCGCTTGCCGAACAAAATCGCATTGTCTTGGCACCGGTGAGGTGCTGCAGGGGGCTTGCCGAAACAGTCTGGTCGACGAGCAATGCCAAGGGCAACCTAAGCCTGGCGTTTCAGTTAAAGCAAAGAGACTACCATCATAGCCCAAACAAAGACGAGCATCGCGATGCAGGCTGGGCGGAACAGATAAAATCGCTGCCAGTTCGTGAGGCGGAGGTCGTTGTAGTGCATGGATCTGTCAAGTTTGACGTGATCCATGTTGCTGTCGACAGAAAAATCACCACCATTCTTCTTGTAGAAATTATACTCCCGAACCTGCGCGATAATCTGCTGCACAGCCAGAAGGCCAACCGCGATAAGAGCCGCAGAAAAAATGACGATCTCAAGTATCAGCAAGCGTTTCTCCTGTGCGATCGGTTGAAACGGCGACGTATCCGGGTTTGGATCAAATCGTGGGAGACGAAGTTTCAAATCGCTTCAATGGATGCAGTTGTTGTTTAAAACTACGCAATGTCGATTTTTTCGTCCAGTATCTGATAATGGTGTTGCGCGGTATTTCGGAGAGGTGAGAGATGGAAGTCCGCAAGCTCGATGCGGACACAGGGATAAACTGTCATGTGACGTCCTACATGACGGCATCAGATAGTGCCGGAAGAAAGTTGCTCAGGTGGTTGTAGAGAAAGGCAAGCAGACTGTAGATCCTTCTCGGAAGGCACTTGCACCGAGGCTGTATGCGATCCTGGCACGGTCAGCGAGAACAGGTGTCATATTTCGGCGCGGCCCGAGCCGGCTGGTGCAGCTCATTCGCTGGGACTTGCGCACCGACACTTTTGAACATGGTCAATGGTTGAAGGGACGGGTCTACGAGAGACGCTGCGATCTTTCTCCGTCCGGAGAACTTCTGGTCTACTTCGCGGCCACAAATCGCCCGCCCTACGCGAGCTGGACGGCCATATCGAAGCCGCCATTCTTCACCGCACTGACGCTTTGGCCAAAAGGAGACGCGTGGGGAGGAGGCGGTGTTTTCGAGGACGAGAACAAACTGCTTCTCAACCATCCGTTTGACGATAACCGCGTCTCGTTCGCTCCAGGTTTTCGATTGAAGCGAGGCATGCAAGTGGACCCGTGCGGTATATTGTCGGGACGTGGAGAGGACGAGCCCATCAGCGGCTACATACTTGCGCGTGACGGTTGGCGTGTGATCGACGCCGGTGAGGGGCAAACCAATGGCCTGAAGGCCTCGACCTTTTACAGCTTCAACAAGCCGCGTGTCCTGCAAAAACCGGGTGCAAACGGCCGGAGCCTTCAGATGGTTCTTCATTCGATCGGTCGCAGTCAAAAGGCGTGGTACGGACTGGACTACCGCGTGTTTGACCGGGACGGAACATTGCTTGTCGACCTTCCGGAAACGGATTGGGCAGACTGGGATGGCGGCGATCTGGTGTTTGCACGCGGCGGGTGCCTCTATAGGCTGGCAAAAAGCGACTTCCGATCCGGTAATGTCATGCCTATTGAGTCTTCCTCGCGCCTGCATGACTTCAACGGCGCAGGTTTCACCGCCCTGGCACCTCCGCACGCCGCTCGTCACTACTGACGCACCCAGCCTCGGGGGAGCTTTGATATCAGGCATTACTCATCCACTTGTATCTTCGGGTCGTAACCGCCTTACGATGCCACCGGAAACGTGGAGCTGTGTGTCGCCCACCCGGACCGCGTAGAGGCCGGCTAGCTCGACTTCGCCCGGTTCAATATCCTCAATGAGCAGCAGTCCTGTATCGGTCATCGCGTAAACATGCCGTGCGTCAACTGCGAATACACGGTTGAGGAAATGCAAAATGGCTGGATCGATTCCAGGAATCTTTTTGCGATAACTGCCTCCGAACAGCATCTCGCCGTTCGCATCAATCAGAAGCTGATCGTTGACACCACGCGCTGTGGCGGGATTGACCTTGCCGGGCCGGCTGATGGGCTTCCCGCGATAAAGCAGGGTATCGCCCATCCGTGCAAAGGAAAAGCCGAGCGATTCCACCGCTGCGGGATTGTCGATGCCGCGCTTGCGCACACCTTCAACGATCAGCCCTTTTGCGTCACGAGCATAGGCGCCGCCCAAAACCTCGAAGCTCGCCATGTCGATTTTGACGACAGCAAGCTCTGGTAAAGGTGCTGTACTGTCGATGTAATAGGCCTGCTGCTTGTCTTTGAACCATGGGCCGTCGAGCTTTTCGAAGCTAGCGGGATCGGCTTTCTCAATGGGCTCCATCCCGTAATGTTCGAGGCCGGGCAAGAAGTAGCGCAGGCCGTGCCGATCCTGCCCGAACACATCAACGATGTGTCGGAAGCTGTCGTGGTCGAAATGATCGAGTGAGACCCATTCGGCTTCCTGCGGACGCTGTGGCCTAACCAGAATCCGGCGTCCATCGCTGTAATAGAGACCGCCGATCGGTACTGGCTCATTCCCCACAGACGCGCTTACCGCACGGCGTGCCTTCTCCCGGTGCCACCAGCTGTCGGCAATCTCGGGATGGTTCTCGAAATAGCCGCTCCAAGACCCAAATTCTGCCGAGACTGATTGAGGTTGCCCTGCATAGTACGGCCGCTCGCTGTCATAAGCGCGATACTGACCTGCTTCTGATGCGCAGACAAAACTCTCTCGGTCCGCGTCGGGAATCAGGCTCTTCTCCCAATAGACATGCTTCCTGTCAGCGAAATATCTGCCTTCGTCGCCGATGGAATGGAAACTGGCCGCATCCGCGCCTTCAATCGCGACCCCGTAAGCATAGACTTTGCGACTGTCCTTTGCGTAGTGACTCTCTTCGATACGGATGCCCGGTTTCTGGCCGCTGCCGTAATAATAGCTGACGATCCCGAATGTACCCGGCTCCTCGGTGGGAAGGCGCAAGTTGGTAATGTAATAACCGGCGGCCTTGTCGACACCATAACGTTGATTCAGAACGGTGAAGCTGTCTGGATCGGCGCCGCGCGCTGAGAACCAGAAAAGCTTCGTTGGTGTCTCGCCCTGGCCGTAGACATGTCTATCGTCGCAAAACCAGCGGTCACCAAGCTGTCGAAAGGTGAAGGGGTCTACCCCGGACAACGGGACGCCCTTGCGGTCGCGGATTGGTGCGCCGTCCACATAGACCTGATGGCCATTGTGGATATAGCGGATGGTCGGGAATCGTCTTTCTCCGATGTAATGCGCGACCCAGTCGACATTGGCGAAGGGGCCGATACGAGGATTAGCTTCGACTGCCCGCCGCAAAGCCGCAAGCTCTGTGCGCATGCTGAAGGGTTCTGTTACCGATAGGCCGATGCCGTCATTCCCCGTCAGACGCTGGAAAAGCGCCCGATCCTGCTCGGGTTCGGGAAGTCCGTCCCGCCTGAACGCGGCCGCAACCCAATTTGTATTGGCGTAATGAAGTTGGCTGTAGCGCTCTTGGAACCGTTGCCAGCGCGCGGGATCTATGTTGAGACGCTCGAATATCTGTGACGCAGCATATCCGGCCTCGGCAAAAAGAGTGGCCGCATACCAATGGGCATAGGGTAGTGGGAAAAGTTCAGTCAGCTTAGTTCCGCCCAAGTCCGCTCCGATCTGTGGTGTCAATGCCAGCCGTGGTTCCAAGCCGGTTTACCTGTCTATCTTGCGCCATTTTTTGCGGCTCAAAATACCAGAAGGAAACAGGCTTTTTTTACTTTAAGAAAATACCCTATTTTGATGTTTTTTCTACATTTTGTGCGCTTTGGTTCTTTATCTGCGCGGGACCTTATTGCTGCGTTGTTACCATGGCTTGTCGGACGATATCGTAGACAGTAAGAGCTGGAAGACGGGAAAAGAAGTTGCTGTTATCGGCGGCGGAGGGCCACGCTGACCAAAGGGTGAGTACATGCAGGCGCCCATTCCGCCATATGACGGTCGCATCTATATCGCCGCTGTCCTGACCTTTTTTGTCTGTCACTGAAAACCGGAAGGTGCGTGCGGGGATTCCCTGTTTTGCAAGCAGACTGTCTTCCTCACTCGATATCAGTGCGGGTGGCCGGGCATCAGGTGTCTGCCTGACAAAGTAATCCCTCACGATCGTGGCTCCGGCCATTTCCAGGTCCGGTTTTTCCTTCATGTCCTGAACGAGCAGCCATATCAGGCCAACATCTCTTCCGCCCTTGCGCCTGATCATGTGCAACTCGGCCGGCAAAGCGCCATGAAAATCGTTGATCGGTATTTCCCACTGGTCCGGGATGCGGAGTGCGATCCGCTCGTTGGCTATCCGAACAGGAACCGATTGCAGCTCCTCCCCAAAGCTTGATTCTTCTCCATTTTCCCATGAGAGGCTGTCAATGAACGCAACGGCATACTTGTCAGCCCGAACTACCAGATCATAAGCCGCGTCAGCATCCGCCGCGTTGCTGACATCTGCAACGAAATTTATGCCCAGCGCCTGCTTCCCGCGAGAGAAGCAATAGCTGATAAGGGCGCTATGTGGTTCGCCGCTCTGATCCTTGGTGCCCAGAAGCATAGCTTCTGTCAGGTCCGATGCAACTTTTGAGACGCGCGTTGTGTATCCAGCAGTGTCTGCCTGGTAAGTGCAGATCCGGAACGCTGCCGATGGCGCCTGCAGATTGTACCCGATAAAGGTCGTCTCGATTTTCGGACTGGACGAATCTGAAGTTATTTTTCCGATGACTTTCACATTACCGATTGTGCCAGGCTCCGTCGGACTCATTGGTACGGTTTCGACCGTAGCATTTGGGGAAAGCGTCCCTTCAAGATTGAGGGCTGGCGCTGAGAAATCGAATTTTCTCATCACCGGTACGGCATTTTGAACGGCACTATCGTTATCCTGTGCAAAACCGGTTCCGGCGAACATCGTAACGGCGACCGAAGTTGCGACAAGCACACATGCAAAAGACCGGCATTTCTCTCCGTGTACCATCCGCTCCCCGGTCAACATCAAAAATTATAATTGTGCCTAACCGTGCAATGAAAAGTACAGCGACACAACCTCTGAGTTTAGACTGGTGAAGACTCTCATGGAAACAGCATTGGAAAAAGCGCCAGACGGCCGAAATCGTGACAGCTCTCAAAAATCTCCGAGAACAGATGTCAAGGGAATGTGATGTTCGTGTGCGCGAACATGGCGGCTATGGCGTTGTCGTTGAACCGGCCCTGGCGTCTCCAAACTACGTGAAGGTGCAGTAAAGAATGTTTGGCGACAAGCTAAGAGATTGCGCAAGAACGCTCATGACTTCGTCGTTAACGTCGTCACCTGAAATAGTGACATCAATGGTGATGGTCCTATCCAGTGAATTGACGCGCGGTGCGAGTGATGTGACTGCTAGTTGATGGTCACGCTGCGTGTTTCACTAATCTCGGGACAGCGCTTCCGGTAATTCGCGGACAGCGATTTCAGTAAATACGGGACAGCGATTCCGCTAATTCCGAGACAGTCTCGGATGCAGATTTAGGTCGATTTTCGCAAGCGCCGTTCTGGCAGATTGCCTCCTCATCATCGGTTGAGAGGGGCCATGCCAAGACGGAAGCAAGCGAGACGAACGACAGTGAAAGACATTCGATCGATACTGCGGCTGACGCATGAACAGGGCCTTTCGGTTCGCGCCGTTTCGGAACGCCTGAAGATCAGCAAAACCTCTGTGGCGACGTATCTGCTGCGAGCGAAGGAGACCGGCCTTTCGGTCTGGCCGTTACCTGCGGGTCTCGATGACGATGCCGCGCTGGAGCGACATCTCTTCCGGCGGGTTGGTCGACCGCCACAAGACCTGGTCGAGCCGGATTGGCGGTCCGTTTCTGCCGAGCTGAAGCGCAAGGGTGTGACGCTGACGCTGCTGTGGCAGGAATACAGGGCGAGCCATCCCGACGGCTACGGCTACACATGGTTCTGCGACCGTTTTGCCGCCTTCGAACGCCGCGCTCACGCAACCTTCCGCAACCGCCATGAGGCGGGCGCGGTGATGCAGACGGATTACGCCGGCCACACCATCCCCATCACCGACCCTTCGACCGGCGTCATCCACTCTGCGCAAATCTTCGTGGCGATGCTTCCCGCCTCGTCACTGACATTCGCTTATGCCAGCTTCAGCCAGAAACTGCCGGACTGGATCGAGGGTCAGGAACGCGCACTGAGCTTCTTCGGCGGCGTCCCGAAGGCGATCGTGTGCGACAATCTGAAGGCAGGCGTTGCCAAGGCTCTGTGGTTCGAGCCCACGCTCAACGCCACCTTCGCTGCCATGGCCGAACATTATGATACGACCATCCTGCCGACCAGAAGCCGCAAGCCGCGTGACAAAGCCAAGGTCGAAGGCGCCGTGCTGATCGTCGAGCGTTGGATACTGGCTCGCCTCAGAAACCGGCGCTTCTTCAGCGTGTCTGATCTAAACGCCGCGATCTCGGTTCTGCTTGACGACTTGAACAACCG
The DNA here is from genome assembly GCF_013318015.2 of Agrobacterium tumefaciens. Lineage (NCBI taxonomy): Bacteria > Pseudomonadati > Pseudomonadota > Alphaproteobacteria > Hyphomicrobiales > Rhizobiaceae > Agrobacterium > Agrobacterium tumefaciens. The sequence goes on from NZ_CP115842.1 coordinate 2,099,722, forward strand.
CCCGATGCGCCATATCGGCAAGTCGCGCCGAGATCTGTTCGAGGAGGTGGAGAGAAAGGCGCTTGCGCCGCTGCCAGCGACGCCATTCGACTATGCGGAATGGAAATCGGCAAAGGTCCATCCCGATTACCACGTCGAAGTCGACAAGACATTCTACTCTGTGCCGCATCGCTTGATCGGCCGACAAGTTGATGTGCGTCTTACCCATCGGGTGGTCGAGATATTCCTCGATCACAAGCGGATTGCCAGCCATATCAGGCGTTCTCAGCGATCCGGGCATGTCACAATCAACGAGCACATGCCCAAATCCCACCAGCGTTATGCCAACACGACGCCGGCATCACTTTTGAACCAAGCCGCAAGGATCGGGGTGAACACTGCCATTCTGGTCGAGCGGGTGATGCGCGATCGTCCTCATCCCGAACAGGGATATCGCTCGGCTTTCGGCATTCTGTCCCTTGCCCGCCGTTATGAGACGGATCGCCTGGAAGCGGCTTGTGAGCGGGCGCTGGTCATAAACTCCATCACCTATTCCTCTGTCGCCGCCATTCTCAAATCCGGTCTCGATCGGACCAAACCCCAGATCGATTCGGCAAAACCCACCCCGCCGCACACCAACATCCGCGGTGGCTCCTATTACCAGTGAAGGAAAAGGAAAGACCCATGCTGACACATCCAACTCTTGAACAGATGCAGGCCCTTGGCCTTGCCGGAATGGCAACGGCCTATCGCGAACTTGCCGCTCAGAACAACAGCAGCGATCTCAGCCGTGACGAGTGGCTTGGCCTGATGCTTGATCGGGAAACGGCTCTGCGATCCGACAAGCGCCTGACCAACCGGCTTGCAGCTTCAAAGCTCCGCTTTCCCGATGCCTGCATCGAGAACATCGACTTTGCCGCTCATCGTGGTCTCGACCGCCGCAACACTTTGTCGCTTGCGCAAGGGGCATGGCTGAAGGCGCATGAGAATATGATCATCACAGGCCAGACCGGCACGGGAAAAACCTGGCTTGCCTGCGCCTTCGGTCGCCAAGCTGCCCGGCTCGATCATTCCATCCTGTATCTGCGCATGCCGCGTCTGTTCGAAGACCTTAGCCTTGCCAGGCTCGACGGTCGCTTTCCACGGCTGGTCGATAAACTCGCCCGCGTCCCGTTGCTGATCCTCGACGACTGGGGAACGCACACGCTCACCGATCAACAGCGCCTCGACTTGTTGGAAATCTTCGAGGAACGCTATCGCCGGAAATCGACGCTCATCACCGCGCAGCTTCCCGTCGCCCAGTGGCACGACATGATAGGAGAACCGACAATAGCAGACGCAATCCTCGATCGGATCATCCACAATGCGCACCGCATTGCCCTTGAAGGCGACAGCATGCGACGGCAAAAAACACCATCCCACTTGACCGGCGCTGAAAACGGAGAAATCAATCTCTCATGACTTCAACCAGGCAGGCGAAAATCGACCACATCATGCTGTCCCGGAATTAGTGAAACCACTGTCCGCGATTTACTGAAACGACTGTCCCGTTCTCCCGAAATACGCAGTCACGCGTTTGGCTCATCAAACTCGACCGGACCTCGGTTTCGCTTTCCGTGGTCGTGCGGACCTCAACCCTACGACGTTGTGACTCGACTGGGTGTTGTGGAACAAAGCGCTCGATGAGCCGAACAACTCTGGGGGAGGTTATGTTGATCAGCAAGATCAGAAGCGTTGCCTCAGCAGCCTCGAAAATTTCTCCATAACCCGCAAGGACGCCGATCGCTCCCGTAGCCCATATTGTCGCCGACGTGCTCAACCCGCGAATGTTGAGGCCGGTGCGCATGATCAGTCCTGCGCCAAGGAAGCCTATCCCCGTCACCACCTGGCCGCCCATGCGGATATCCTCGTTAACTTCGAGGATGGCGGGCAGGGCGCAGGCCGCTGGGCTACTTGGGCTTCGTGTGACCCAATTTCGTGGGGGCCCTCTGTAGGCAGGCTGGAGTGTACCCCGTTTCGCCGGACAGCTCGGCTTGTTTGATTCAGTCCTGATGAACTGCTGAGGGAAGCCGTCTCGAGCGCTGACCGGTGATAGGTGCATCGGGACGCCTAGGAAATCTGGAAGCGTGGCGCACTTTTGGGGTGACCTATTAAAGGACGCCAATGTTGTCGTCGGCACGCACTATCGGCTCAATCCAAGCCCCTGAGACCGGTTCAGCTGCTGTCTCAACGCGTGGTCATGGCTAAGCTCGGCATGGCGTGTACGATGCACCATGCGGGCGATTGTGTTGATCTGCTCGGCCTGCTTTGCGAGCTCCGTGCGTGCCTCGAGTTCCTTGGCGAACCTGCGGGGATCAGAACTACCAAACCGCCGCGTGAGCGCGTTAGCGACCAGCTTTGCCTCATCGAGCGCGGCACGGCCCTCAGCTGACGAGCGCAGCTCCGCTATAAACTGGCTCCGCTTCTCGACCGGCATCTTTTCCACGTTGGCACTGATTTCGGCGCTGCGCGGCGTGAGGCCGGGCACCTCGATTACATCACGCTGCTCACGCTGCCATTGTTCGCTCTGACGTTCTTCGCCAAGCCGGCGCTGCCATGCCTCGGAGACATAGCCGATATGGGCAGAGAGAGATCTGGCGTATTGTAGTGCCTCTTTCCGCTCCGTGTTGTTTCCGAACAGACCTGACTTGCCGCGCAGCTCTCCGAAGCGCTCAGGCTGCTCGGCCATGGCCTTTGCCATGATTTTTCCGTTGCCTTCCTTCTCGGTCATCGCGGTGCGCAGTCTTGCCGCGACTTCGACCGGATCACGGAACACGTGCCGCGCGAGAGATTCTACCGTATCGAATCTGTGATCGATGACTGACATCGCTTTTTCCCGGGCTACCTCTTCGATGCTGCGGTCGTGACGCGTGATCGCTGGCACCAGCGGAGCTTGCTTACCGGGTTCCATCAGCGATTGTTGGACTACAGTTTCTGTGGGGGCAGGGACGGTGCCGTCTTGCGACATGAGCTCGGACCACCGGATGCGGCGATAGCCTTTGTTGTTCTCAGCCCTGGGCTGATCTTCGCGGTGAACAGGGCCGGCCAGATCGCCGGCACGTTCCTCGTAAACCTGCTGACGTTCTGATGGCCGGCCCTGCTGCTCCCGTTGCAGATGGGCCGCACGGGACAAGACCTCTTGACGCCCATCTTTGGCGGAAGCAAGTTCAATCTCGCTTCTCACCCCAAACTCTTGCCCGATCCGTTGGTCGCTTAAGATCCATGGGTCGCTTGCGATCCCCGGGTCGCTTGCGATCCCGCGCCGCTCGGCAAAGTCGCTGATGTAATCCAGGGTGGTTTCCTTCGCGCCGGAACGCGACAGGCGGTTTGCCAGCTCCTGGTAGGCGAGTTCATCACCCCTTACGACACGCCACGTATTGCACTCGGCCTTTGTGCCGTCCGGAAGCGTGACAGGCGTGGCGCCTTCATGCCGGAGGCCAATCCTGTCCCCGATCTTTGGCGATGCATCTCGCATGGCCCGCTCGAGATCGACGCCCCACACGGTATGCCGCTCGCCCTTGTCATTCTCCAGCGTCACAAAATAGCTGTCGCGTGATTGCGGATTATGTTCGTAGGACGCAATGCCGTGATCAACCAGCCGGCCCGCCTTGGCGAACTCCTTGATGTCGGCATAGAGTTGCACGCTGTCGCGGTGCCTGGTCATGGCAACATAGGTCAGATGCCGGTCCATGGTACTCGACGCCAGCACAAAAGCGCGATCGACCGTCGCCCCCTGGTTTTTATGGATCGTTGTCGCATAGCCGTGGTCGATCGCCTGGTAGCTGTCCGTGGGAATGCTGACACTGTCGCCGCCTCGGCCATCGAGCCGGGCGATGATCTTGTTTGGCTCCACATGCTCGACCGTGCCGAGCATGCCGTTTTTGACGCCGAGGTCGCGGTTGTTTTCGAGAAAGATGATCCGGTCACCGGGGCCGAAGGCGCGTTTGCCGTTATTGGTCTGGAAGGTGAGTTCGCGACCGGCCTCACCATCCCCACGGTCAACATCGTCGCCCAGCCCGTGGCTGCGCTCCAGCCTTTGTCTGTTCTGAAGCTCGGAGCGGATGGCGGCATTGAGGGCTCGCACATCGGCTCGGCGATGCGCCATGGCAACCCGGGTGCCGTCGGTAGGCTTCTCACTGTCGGCAAGATAATCACGCACGATCTTTGCCATCGCCTTGTCGCGGCTGTCCGCAAAGTGGATGGCGCCGTGATCGCGATAGGCGGCGAGGCCCTCGGCTGTCTTGTGGGTCGCAAAGGCAACCGATGCCTGTCTCTGCCAATCCTGGCGCTGGCGGCGTATCCCGGAAAGTTCGACGTGGCCGATCTGCTCGGCGATCGCCCTGAAGGGTGCACCGGCCCCGATGGCCTGGAGCTGCTCATGGTCGCCGACAAGAACGATCTTTGCGCCGCGCTCTTCCACTTCTCCGATGGACCGGGCAAGCTGACGGCTCCCGACCATGCCGGCCTCGTCAATGACAAACACGTCACCGCGTCCGATCAGATCCCGGCCATGGTCCCAACTGTAAGACCATGACGCCAGGGTGCGGCTCGGGATACCGGAACTTTCCTCAAGACCCTCGGCTGCCTTTCCGGCCAGCGCTGCACCATGGACCTGATAGCCTTGAGCCTCCCACGCCTCGCGAGCGGCTGCAAGCATGGTGGACTTTCCAGCACCGGCAAACCCGACCACAGCGGCGATGCATTCTGGACCTGTAATATGCTCGATCGCATGACGCTGTTCGTCGGACAATCCCGCTGACGGATCGCTCGCAGCCGACGGTCCGCCGGAGCTTCTCCGGAGAGCGTTATCCTGCCTCTCCATCGCACGCTCGACATGGCGAGGATCGACACCATGGGACTGCGCCTGATGCAACCGTTCCGCCGATCGCGCCATGCGCAGTTCCAGATCGATCATGTCGCGCGTCGAATAGCGCGCTTTGGAAACTTCGCCTGTCTCGGCATCGATGCGCTCAGCCTGAAGTTCCACGAGCGCTGGTGATGCCATGACAGCCGCAAAGGCGTTCTGGAATGTCTGTGCGTCATTATTGATGTAGCGATGCAAGGTTTTGGCGATATCGTGTCGATCGAACACGCTCTTCTCATGGCTGATCAGTGTCAGAACCTGTTCGGGTTTTTGGCGGATCAGCTCGGCATTTTGCCGTGCTGCCTCGTCATCCAGCCGCCCGCGCTCGACGGCCATTCCTTGCTGCTGCATCTGCGACGCATGCACGCCCATATGTTCGGTCGGCGACAACTCAAGGCCGCGCTGCGCATGCGAGCGATGATCGATGCGAACATCCAGACCTTCGCGTTGAAGCTGACGGTTGGCAATGCCTTCCCATGACTGCCGGATATCGCGAAGCTGCATGTCGGTCGTCGCCATGCCGTTTGCCAGCAGCCGTGCGTTGTTGTGCTCAAGAACAGTCTTCTCGCCAAGGCCGGCTTTGCCAACCTGTCGCGTCGTCATCAGAACATGCGCATGGTAGTTCCTGATATCACCATGCTCGCTTGGCGAATGGATTGCAAAATCCACGGCCGCGCCATAGCGGTTTGCCAGATCCTGGGCAAAGGCGCGTGCAGCCTTAAGTCGCCCCTCTGGTGAAAGCTCATGCGGAAGCGCGATTTCGAATTCGCGGGCGACGCGGGCGTCCTTTCGCTTTTCTGCAAACTCGGCAGCATTCCACAATTTCGAGCGATCCAAAGCCCAGTCGGCAGACACGCCTTGCGGCAGCACGATCTCACTATGCGCCACACCCTCTTTCCGGGTGAAGTCATGCACAAGGCCATCGCGTTGATTGACGAGAAGAACAGCACAACGGTAGGCGGCAGATGCCACAGCGCTGCGACCGGATGAGCGCGAGACAGGTTTCGTGCTGAGATGATAAATCGCCAAACGAAATCTCCGATACGCAAACGGGGAGACCAAACGCTCAAACGCGCCGCAAGTCGTAAGTGCGCCCTTGTCTGTTTACCGGTGGCGAGGCTAGCAACATCGAACGGGCATTTCGACTACTAAAAGTAGTAGTCGCCAACTGGCAATTGCTCGTGTTTGAATAGGCATGCAAACGCATCATTCCGGGGAGGGCGATAGGCGCAGGTCGATCGCACGACTGATCGGGGAGAAGGGAGGAGTGGAGGAAGACATTGCAGGCGCGGCTCGACATAGAGGAGTGCGCGCAGGCAACCCGCCGGAAGAATTTGCGTGCAGGAGACAGGCATTTGATTGGCGGCTGCCAAAAATCGGAGTTTCAAAGAAGTTTACAATGGACCATACAGGATACCGCCCAGAAACGGAGCAGACATGAAGACCAGCCTTGAACATTTGCCGGAACGAAAGCAACGCGAGCTTGCGCGCGTCGTCGGAATTATCCAGGAAGAGTTTGCTGATCTGGTGGAACGCTCGAAGTCCGACGCCAAGAAGGATGGACGGATTTTCAAAATCATTCTGTTCGGTTCTTATGCGCGCGGCACCTGGGTGGATGAGCCGCATACGTCGAAAGGCTACCGCTCGGATTTCGACATTCTCGTCATCGTCAGCAACAAGGAACTTGCCGATCCCAAATACTGGGACAAGACAACAGACCGGCTGATGTGGGACAAGGAGATCGAGACACCCGTCGGCCTTATCGTGCATGGCGCCCGCGAGATCAGCAACTTTTTGAATGATGGCCAACCCTTCTTTGTCGATCTCGCACGTGAAGGCATCGTGCTTTACGAATTCGACGATAGGCCGCTGGCTGAACCGAAACCGCTCAGACCTGCCGATGCACTAAGGGTGGCAGAGGAGCATTTTGAAAAGCAGTTCAAAAATGCAGCGGGATTTCTCGAAGGCGTCGGTTTTTACCTGAAGTCAGGATACCTCAATCTAGCAGCCTTTACGCTCCATCAGGCAGTGGAGACCGCCTACAACTGCTACCTCCTGACACTGACAAACTATTCGCCTGCGTCGCACAATCTCAAATTCCTGCGTGGACTTTCCGAAGGTCGTGATCACCGTTTGATCGACATCTGGCCGCGCGATCGTCAGCGATTTACCACATGGTACAACATCCTCAATGAGGCCTACGTCAAGGCACGCTATTCGAAGCGTTTCGAGGTTTCCGAAGAGGCGCTCACCTGGCTTCAGGAGCGGACCGGGGAACTTCATAAGCTGGTTGAGACGCTCTGCCGCGAGCACATCGAAAAGCTCGAACAGACCGCAGGACAAGCCGCAAATTCCAGCGACTGAGATTCACGGGTTAGCACAAAGTCTCCTGTGCTCAGGTGACGGCGACTACAGCCTCATGAACCATAAGGTCCAACCTACTCTCGCAATCGCTATGTCGATCTCCTCATAGAAACTGGTCTGTCTTCCAGGAGCAAAGCCGCGGTCAACAGCGGCAGTTCCGGTGCGACCGCAATCGAAAGGAACAATCGTGGCAAGGAAAACAATCGAACAGCGCCTGGCTGAACTGGATGCGCAACGTTCCGCCCTCAAGGCCCGTCTCTCGAAAACCGAGCGCAACAACGATATGCGCCGCAAGGTCCTGATCGGCTCGCTCGTTCTGCATCACCTGGAGACCGCGAATGATCAGGAGTTTAAGCAACAGCTCGATGACTGGCTGCGCCGCGAACTGCCGGGCTTTCTGACGCGCGACAATGACAAGGCGCTGTTTGACGATCTGATCGGACAAGGACTGCCGGGCACGGGAGTGGGTGGCGACAGCGGGCAGGGCGCTCCATGAACCGGTTGCGACTTTCTCGGGACGCATTCAAGAACAT